>JBJTRF010000069.1:0-7786 GCA_046076025.1 Ilumatobacteraceae bacterium | reverse complement strand
CTGATCGAGGAGATCGGCGACCGCTTCGAGGCCGTCTACCGCGACGTGGCGGCCGACATGCGCCTGGCCAGCTCGGCCCGGTAGGCCTCGGCCCGCTGCATCTTCAGGTGCTCGTAGCCGCGCACGCGGTCGGGCAGCTCGGCGATGGCGATCGCCTCGTCGGCGAGTGACGCATCGGCGCGCAGCAGGTCGCTGAGCACGGCGACGGCGTACTCGTACTCGGTCACCATCTCGCGCTCGATGCGGCGGAGCTCGGTGTGGCCGAACAGGTCGAGGGGCGTGCCGCGCAGGCGGCGCAGCGAGCGCAGGGCCCAGAACATGGTGCGGGCGCCGGTGCGGATCTTCAGCTTGCGCCGCATGCCGAGGGCGCGCAGCGCCGGCGGGTGCAGGTGGAACGTCACGTGCGTGCGACGGCCGCCCACGCGCCGGGCGCGCTCGCGCGACTCGGGCAGCAGGAACAGGCGGGCCACCTCGTACTCGTCCTTGTAGGCCATCAGCTTGTGCGCGTGGCGCATCACGGCCTCGGTGAAGCGGTCGTTGCCAGCAGCCGCAGCGATGTCCGCCAACCGGTCGAACCTCGCTGCGTAGGCGGCAGACATGTAGTCGGCGAGGTCGTCGTGCAGGCGCTGGCGCAGTGGCCGCGGATCGGGCTCGGGGGTGCCCTCGGCCCGGTCGCGCTGGGCCTCGACCGCCGCCGGGTCGGCCGCCCAGGCGCGGCCCCAGCGGAACGCCGCCATGTTCTTGCGCACGGCGACTCCGTTCAGCGAGATGGCCTGCTCGACCAGATCGGGATCCACCGGCACCAGGCCCAGCTGCACGGCGACGCCGGCCACCACCACGTTGGTGGTGCTCTCGTCGCCGAGGAAGGCCACGGCGAGGCGTCGGGCATCGACGCGCACGGTGTCGCGCGACTGGGTGCGGAGCCGGTCGCCGAGGGTGTCGGCGGGATACGGGCGGTCGGGGTGCACCACCATCGAGCCGGTGGGCACGACGGCGGTGTTGGCCACCACCGTGGTGCGCGACGAGTCGGTGGCCTTGAGCGCGTTGTCGCTGCCCGCCACCAGCTGGTCGAGCGCCAGCAGCACGTCGACCGACGCGATGGTGGCCTTGTTCGACGCGCTCGGCTCGGCGGTGGTGATGCGCAGGTCGCTGACCACGGGGCCCGCCTTCTGCGACAGCCCGGTCTGGTCGAGGCCGCGCACGTGGTAGCCCTGCATCATCGCCGCGGTGCCGATGATCTGGTTCAGCGTCACCACGCCGGTGCCGCCGATGCCGCCGAGGCGGATGGTGCAGTCGCGCATCGGCGTGCCGGGCGACGGCAGGTGCTCGGGGGGCGCGACCGGCGAGAACACGTCGGGCTTGTCGATGCTCACCGTCATGAAGCTCGGGCAGTCGCCGTCGAGGCACGACATGTCGAGATTGCACGAGCCCTGGTCGATGCGCGTCTTGCGGCCCCACGGCGTGTCGACCGGCTGCACCGACAGGCAGTTGCTGGTGTCGCCGCAGTCGCCGCAGCCCTCGCACACCCGCTCGTCGATAACGACGCGGAAGCCCGGCGCCGCTGCCCGGCCGCGCTTGCGGTCGCGCCGCAGTTCGGCGGCGCAGCGCTGGTCGTGGATCATCACGGTGCAGCCCTCTTCGGCGGCGAGCACCTCCTGCGCCTCGACGATGCGGCTGCGCCCCCACACGGTGACGCCGGCCGGCACCTCGGCCATGCGGTACTTCGACAGGTCGTCGGTGGTGACGATGACGCGGCGCACGCCCTCGGCGAGCAGCACCCGTGCCAGCGGCAGCACGTCGAGCTGGCCGAACGGATCCTGGCCGCCGGTCATCGAGACGGCGCCGTTGTAGAGGATCTTGTAGGTGATGTTGACGCCGTTGGCGATGGCGGCGCGGATGGCCGCCATGCCGCTGTGGAACAGCGTGCCGTCGCCGAGGTTCTGGATGAGGTGCGGGGCGTCGACGAACGGGGCCATGCCGAACCACTGGGCGCCCTCGTTGCCCATCGAGGTGAGGCCGATGACGTTGCCCACCTGGTGCGGCTCCATCAGCATCACCATGCTGTGGCAGCCGATGCCCCCGCCGATGAGCGTGTCGTCGGGCACCTTGGTGGATGAGTTGTGCGGGCAGCCCGAGCAGAAGTACGGCGAGCGGTTCACCGACAGCGGGATGAGCTGGCGGGGCGCGGGTGGCGGTGGTGCCAGCCGGCCGGCGATGCGCGGCTCGAGCCGCGAGCGCAGCCGCGGCGCGATGGCGTCGGCGTCGAGGCCGCCGGCGGTGGGGAACAGCGACTGGTCGTCGGGCGTGCGCTTGCCGCTGACCATCGCGTGGTTGGGCCGCCCGAAGAGCGCGTCCTTCACCGACCATTCGAGGTTCGGCGTCTTCTCCTCGATCACCACCACCTCGTCGAGGCCGCGGGCGAACTCGCGCACCTGGGCGCCGTCGATGGGCATCGGCATGCCCACCTTGAACAGGCGGATGCCGGCGCCGCGCAGGTCGTCGTCGGTGCGCAGGCCGAGCACGCGCAGCGCTTCGAGCGTCTCGTGGTACGTGTGGCCGCTGGCGATGATGCCGATCCAGTCGGACGGGCCCTGCACCGCCACGTGGTTGAGCCGGTTGTCGACGCCGTAGCGGCGCGCCAGCTCGAGGCGCACCTCGTGGAACTCGCGCTCGATGTCGAGCGTGTACGGCGTGAGCAGCCGGCCCGTGGGCTGCGGCACCCACACCCGGCCGTTGACCTCCATCGTGGGAATGACCGGCGTGATGCGATCGGGGTGCACCTCGATGGTGCCCGTGCCGTCGGCGACGTTCTCGACGATCTTCACGCCCACCCACAGCCCGCAGGCGCGCGACATCGCCACGGCATGGCGGCCGAGGTCGATGGCCTCCTGCACGTCGCCGGGATGGATGATCGGCATGTTGAGGTCGACGAGCGTGGCCCCGGTGGACGACGGCAGCGTGCTGCTCTTCGCCGTGGGATCGTCGCCCACCAGCGCCACCGCGCCGCCCGTGGCCGATGCACCGGCGAAGGCGGCGTGCCGCAGCGCGTCGCTGGCGCGGTCGAGGCCTGGTGCCTTGGCGTAGAAGATGCCGAGCACGCCGTCGTAGCGACGCGCCTCGAGGGTGACCACCAGCTGGCTGCCCATCACGGCGGTGGCGCCGAGCTCTTCATTCATCGCCGGCTGGAACACCAGCGGTAGCCCGTCGGCCTGGGCGAGGGCGGCGGCCGCCGACACGTCGCGGTCGAAGTTGGCGAGCGGGCTGCCGGGATAGCCGGTGACGTAGGCGGCGGTGTTGAGGCCGGCGCGGCGGTCGGCGCGCAGCTGCTCGTAGGGCAGGCGGGCGAGCGCCTGCGAGCCGCTGGCGAACACCCGGCCCTCGTCGAGCCGGTAGCGGTGGTCGAGCTCGTACCCGACGATCACAGCCATGGCGCCATCTTGTCAGAAGGCGGCCTTGCCAGAATGCGGGTCGTGAAGGACCGCGGCAGGGGATCGACGCCGGCGATCGTGGCGCTCGAGGCGGCTGGCGTGCCGTTCGCGGTGCACGAGTTCCACCACGAGCCGGGCGAGCGCAACTACGGGATCGTGGCGGCCGAGGCCCTCGGCGTCGAGCCCGAGCGCGTGTTCAAGACGCTGGTGGCCCAGCTTGCGGTGCACGGTCCGGTCGAGCATGCGGTGGGCATCGTGCCGGTCAGCGGCCAGCTGTCGCTGCGGGCCCTCGCCGCGGCGATGGGCGCCAAGCGGGCCGAGATGTGCCCCACCGATGCGGCCGAGCGGCTCACCGGCTACGTGGTGGGCGGCATCAGCCCGTTCGGCCAGAAGCGTCGGCTGCGAACGGCCATCGACGAGACCTGCGTGCTGTTCGACACGGTGTTCGTCAGCGGCGGCCGCCGCGGGCTCGACCTCGAACTTGCACCCGACGACCTGGTGCGCGCGCTCGACGCGCTCGTGGTGCCGATCGCCGATCAGTAGTAGTCGTCGGCGCCGTAGTCGTCGCGCGTGCGAGCGGCTTCGATGAGCGCCACGCGGGTGCGTGCCGGGGGATGGGTGGCATCGAGCCGCTCGCGCCACGTGGTGGGGCGTCCGCCGCCGCCCTCGTCGATCACGCGTCGCAGCGCGCTGGCGAGCGGCCGGCCGAAGCCCATCGACATGGCGCGGCGATCGGCCTCGAACTCGGCGCGCTTGCCGACGACGTTGGCGATCGAGTTGCTGAGAATGAGGCCCGCCAACAGCACCCACGACACGGCGGTGAGCGCCGCCGCGAGCAGCCGCCCGAGCGCCGTGATCAGCGGCGACCGCGAGCCGAAGCTCGAGGTGGCGGCGGTGGCGACGTTCTGCAGGAAGAAGCCCAGACGCGCCAGCAGCAGCACCGGCAGGCTGAGCCACTGCATCACGGTGAGCGCCACGGTGTGCAGGCCGAGGTGGTGGCTCAGTTCGTGGGCGAGCACGCCGCTCAGCTCGTCGCGCGGCAGGGTGTCGATGGCGTATGACGTCACCACGACCAGGTGGCCGCCGCAGGCGAAGGCGTTCAGCTCGTGCGAGGGCAGCACGGCCAGCACGTAGCGCCGGGCCGGCAGGTCGGTGGCCTGCAGCACGGCCCGCCACGCCGGCGCCAGCCGCGACATCTGGTCGCGGCTCGGGAACCGGGCGCCCAGCAGCGGGGCGAGCACCCACACCTGCACCGGCCGCCAGAACAGCAGCACCACGGCGGCGAGATAGCCGAGGGCCAGTTCGGGGTACGAGATGTTCCACGCCAGGCGCAGCGGCAGCCACACGATCAGCAGCGCCAGCAGCCACACCGGCACCACCGCCACCAGCGGGGCGAGCGCGACGACGGCCGACGAGTCGAGATTCCGTCGCGCGGCCATGCGGGAAACGATACGGCGGCAGGGTTGACGCTCAATCCGGTACCTGTCCCTGCCGATAGATGGCCCATGGGTCAGAATTCGACCATGTCCCCCGGCATGGCTGAGCCCTCCGTCGACCAGCTGCTGGGCGAGGCGCGCGACATCGCCGTCTCCGACATCGGCCGCGCCCGCGCGCTGGTGCAGCAGGCGCGCGTGCTGGCCCGTGCCGGCGGCGACCGGGCAGGCGAGGCCGAGGCTCTATATCGCATCGCCGAGCTGTCGTATGCCACGGGGCTGAGCAACGAGGCGTTCGCCATCGCCCTCGAGGCCCGCGATCTGGCCCACGAGGTGGGCGCCACGCTGACGGCGGTGTCGGCGCTGAACCTGATCGCCGCGGTGCAGTACCACGCCGCCAACTACAGCGAGGCGCTCGCCTCGGCCATCGGCGCCCTCGAGCTGTACCGCTCCACCGGCGAGCGCGCCAGCGAGGGAATGCTGCTGAACTCGCTGGCGGTCATCCAGCACAGCCTGCGCGACACCGACCGGGCGCTGGTCACCTACGAGGCGGCGCTGATGGCCAACAAGGGCCAGGACCGCCCCGACCTCGACGCCATCACGCTCGCCAACATGGCCAAGGTGCGTGCCGAGCGCGGCGAAGACCTACTGGCCGTCAGCCTCGGCGAGTCGGCGCTGGCACTGGCCGTGGATCACGCCGCCGAGTTCGTGCCCGAGATCCTCGCCCGACTGGCCATCGCCTACGTGGCGCTGTCGGCCCACGACCGGGCAATGTCGGCGCTCGACCGGGCCGACGAGGTGCTGCACGACCGCGAGGCGCGCAAGCAGGCGCTGTCGCCCGGCAGCGCCGTCACGGTGCGCATCGCCCGCGGCGACCTGCACGAGGCACAGGGCATGCGCGACGAGGCGCTGCGCCACTGGGGCGAGGCGCTCGAGATGGCCGCCGAGCACGACATGACCGAGGTGGTGCTCGACCTGCGCACCAAGCTCGCCGTGCTGAACCGGAAGATGGGGCGCTTCGAGGCCGCACTCGAGCACCAGGAGGCGCGCTTCGCCGTGAACGAGCAGATCTTCAACCGCGGCACCGACCTGCGCATCAAGACCCTGCAGATCCAGCACGACACCGAGACGGCGCGTCAGCAGGCCGAGATCCTGCGCCTGCGCACGAGCGAGCTCGAGCAGATGGTGCAGGCGCGCACCGACGAGATCGAGGCGCACATCGTCGACGCGTTCTTGAAGATGGCGATGATGGCCGAGACCTTCAGCGCTGCCGTATCCGAGCACCCCACCCGCGTCGGCGAGCTGGTCGGCTCGATCGCCACCGAGATGGGCGAGAACGAGGTGTTCGTGATGCGCGCCGCCCTTGCGGCGAGGCTGCACGACGTGGGCAAGGTGGCCATTCCCGAGGCGGTGCTGCTGAAGCCCGGCCGTCTCGATCCCGACGAGCTGGCGCTGATGCGCAGCCACACCACGCGCGGCGCCGAGATCCTCAGCGGCGCTGCCTCGCCGGTGATGCGCCTGGCCGGCGAGGTGGCGCTCAGCCACCACGAGCGGTGGAACGGCACCGGCTACCCGCAGGCGCTGCGCGGCGACGACATTCCCCTGGCGGGCCGGATCGTCGCCGTTGCCGACGTGTTCGACTCGCTGGTGACCGACCGCGTGTACCAGCCGGCCACCACCGTGCTCGAGGCCGTGAACCTCATCATCCGCGGCAGCGGCACCGAGTTCGACCCTCGGGTCGTCGACGCGTTCATCCGGGTGATGATCCGTCGCGACCCGACCCTTGCCACGCAGATCGAGCACCCGCCCGCCTGACGCAGGGCAGCGTCGTACACTCGGCGCATGGGAGCGACCAGGGACGATCGCATGGCCTCCCGCACGCGCAACGAGAAGTGGAAGAATCCGCCGCTGCGCATCGAGATGCTCGAGTGCATCAACTGCGATGCCTGCCTGCGCCACTGCCCGCCGCAGTTCGGCGCCATCTTCAACCACGGCGCCGACGTGGTGATCATCCCCGAGCTGTGCAGCGGCTGCGACAAGTGCCTGCCGGCATGCCCGGTCGACTGCATCTATCCCTTCCCCGACTGGGAGCAGACGGGCTATCCCGCGGTGTGGTGGGACACCGCCGACTCTGAAAGGCTGACGCCATGACCGCACGAATTCCCGGAGCCGACCCGATGTCGCACGTGGGCAGCGGCCCGCACGGCGCCCTCGTCATCCATGGCTTCACCGGCCACTGCGGCAGCATGCGCATCCTCGCCGACGCGTTCGCTGCCGAGGGCTGGCATGTCGAGATGCCGCTGCTGCCCGGCCACGGCACCGCCGTCGACGACATGCTGCCCACCAGGTGGGCCGACTGGGCGGGCGAAGCCGAGCGCGCCTACCGCTCGCTTGCGGCGCGGGCCGACATGATCGTCGTCGTCTGCCTCAGCATGGGCGGCGCGCTCACGCTGCGCGTCGGCGCCGACCATCCCGAGGTCGCCGGCCTGGTGTGCATCAACCCCGCCGCCCAGCCGCAGGCCGCAGAGGTGATCGAGATGCTGCAGGGCATGGTCGACGGCGGCACCGAGGTGATCCCCGGCATCGGCAGCGACATCGCCGACCCCGACTCGAACGAGACCGCCTACGACGGCACGCCGCTGCGGCCGCTGATCTCGATGCTCGTCGACGGAGTCGCCCCGGTCGCTGCAGGATCCGGCTGCCCGATGCATCCCCGGCCGAGCGGCTGCATCTGGCGCTCTGCAACCTCGCGATGGCGTCGCAGCGCAGCTTGCCGCTCTCCGCCTCGCACCTGCTCTTCGGGTCACCGCTCTGGGAGCGCGGACAGGAGGGTGGCGGGTATGACCAGGAGGTCGGCAGCGTCACCGCTGCCTGACTGGACAGAAGAACGTCGACCTGCCCCCCTCGACTGCGCGAAGCACCGCG
>JBJTRF010000068.1:0-8446 GCA_046076025.1 Ilumatobacteraceae bacterium | reverse complement strand
CGCCGAGGCCCTCGCCGAGGCAGTGGAGGGCGTGCTGTCGCTGACGCTCGACGTGTGGGAGGTGGCCAACGCCCCGGCGGCCGCAGTGGTGCTGGCCCCCGTGGGCTCGGTGCCGGTCGACCTGCCGAACGACGTGCGGACCACCATCGACGGCGACGCCGAGGTACTGCACCCGCGTGGTCCCGCCGACCTCAGCGTCAGCGAGTTCGTCGACGTGCTGAACGCGGCGGTCGACGGCGAGCCCGAACTGAACCGCCGGGCGACGGTGGAGACCCTCTGGTCGGCGCTCGCCGCATCGATCGGCGAGGGCACCGGCCAGGTGATGCCCGAAGCGGCGGTGAACAGCGTCGCCGATGCGTTCGCGCGGCTGGTCGCCGGGCCCGTGGCCGCCCGTGGGGTTGCCACGACGCCGATGCCCGAGGCGCTGAACCGCGAGGGTGACGATGTCACGCTGATCGACCGCGTCGATGCCGTGCTGGTGTTCGCCTCGATCGCCCCGAACTCGACCTCGGCGCCTGCGCCGGGACTGGTGTATCGCATCGAGGCCCCGCCCGGCTACGACGAGCGAGTCCGCTACGCGATCTCGGTGCTGCTGTACTTCAGCGAGAACGTGCAGTCGGTGTACATCTCGTCGTCGGTGCCGGTGGGGCAGGCCTCGGTGCTCGAGCTGTACGACTCGAAGTCGAAGGACCGTGCCGAGGACGCATCGGTGGTGTTCGGGGAGACCGCCTATGCGGAGCCGGCAGTGAAGATCGCCGGCGTCGACGTGGTGCTGCGACTGGGCCTCGACTTCCTCACCTCGACCGAGGTCTCGCCGCCGACGACGCCGGCACCGGAGAGCACCTGATGTCGGTCGAGGAGAGATCGGCTGAGGCCCGCCAGCTTGCCAAGGTGGCCGCACGGGCCGCCGACGACAAGAAGGCCGAGCGGACGCTGGTGCTCGACGTGGCCGCCGTGCTCGGTATCACCGACTACTTCGTCATCACGAGCGCCAGCAACCGGCGCCTCGTGCGCACCGTGGTGGAGGCCGTCGAGGAAGCAGTGCGAGAGGCCACCGGCAGGTCGCCGCTTCGCATCGAGGGCCTGGCCGAGCAGCTGTGGGTGCTGGTCGACTACGGCGACGTGGTGGTGCACGTGTTCGCCGAGGTGATTCGCATGTACTACGAGATCGAGCGCCTCTACCGAGACGTGCCGAAGGTGCCGTGGGATGACTGACGACGGCGTCGTCTGGGCCGACGACGACGGACGCGGCGAGCAGGACAGCGCCGGGAACCGCTCCGCCGGCGCCGACGTCCCTCCTGCCGTGGCGATCCCGCTCTCGGCGCCGTTCGACACCTCGCAGTTGCAGAAGGTGGCACCCGATCCCGTCACCGTCACCGTCGCGCGCCGGATCAGGCCGGGCACCGAGGCGCAGTACCTGCGCTGGTGCGACGAGGCGGTGTCGACGATCCGCCAGTTTCCCGGCTGCCTGGGGGCGGGCGTGCTGCACCCCGGTCCCGACGGCGGCGAGTACCAGATCGTGTTCCGCTTCATCGACGGCGTGCACCTGCGCGGCTGGGAGAAGTCGGACGACCGGGCCAGGCTCACCGCCGTGGTGGCGCCCCTCGTGCTGTCGGAACGGGTGCAGCGAACGGTGGGCGTCGACGACTGGTTCGAACTGTCCGAGCGAGCCGAGCCGAAGCGGTCTCTGTGGAGCCGCGTCGTCACCGACGTGCTCTGGGTGTATCCGGTCGCCTTCACGGCTGCGCTGTTCATCTCGCCGGTGCTCGAGGCGCTGCCGGTGGAGGCGAGGGTGCTGCTGTCGTCGGCGCTCGTCACGCTGGCGATGCGCATCGGCGTCGGCCCGCTTCGCCGCCGCCTGCGTTCACGCCGGACACTCTGATCGCAACGGGCCGACCGGCACAGGTTTTGGGCCATCGCTGCCCGCTGGTATCGTCCTGCCTTCGTTCGGGGCTGTAGCTCAGTTGGCAGAGCGCTTCCATGGCATGGAAGAGGTCAGGGGTTCAATTCCCCTCAGCTCCACGAACCGCCGTTGACCTGCCGATCTTCCGGCCGTGCGCGTGGTGTCGGCCCGAGAGGGTTGCCATGTCAGGCGTGGCTGCGAAGCGACTCGGCGGCGGCTTCGGGGGCCAGGGGGTTGAAGTACTCGTTGCAGGCGACTTCGGCGGCGGCGATGAAGCGCTGTACCCCGGCAGCGCGCCACGGTGAGACAATCTCGATGTTCAGCCATGCGGACTTCCACTCGCCGCACGTCGGCCGTTGATTGACCCACAACATGTAGGGGAGTGGGCGGTCGAAGAGCCGGTCGAGTCGCCGCAGCACGTCGGCAAGCAGGGCGGACAGCTCATTGCGACCCGCCGGCGACAGCGACGCGAGATCGGCGACGCGCGCCCTGGGGGCGAGCGTGACGGCGATGGGATACACGGCTGCGTCCGGCACATAGGCAAACCAGTCGCCGTGGTCGCTGACGAAGCGGGGCGCGATGTCGTCCGCGTCGCGGCCGCGTGGATCGCAGCGGGTGTCGGGCTGCCATCCGGCGTCGAGCAGGCGGCGAGGGCGTTCGGGCACGTGGTCGTAGGCGTAGATCTGCCCGTGGGGATGCGAGATCGTGGCGCCGACGTCGGGACCGCGGTTCTCGAAGCACAGCACGTAGTCGACGTCGTCGCGGGAGCCGAGGGCTTCCGTTCGCTCGGCCCACACATCGACGACACGGCGGATGCCGGCGGCGCCGAGCTGCCAGAGCGCAGCGTCGTGGGCAGGCGCGTACAGCACCACCTCGCAGCGGTCGGGATGCATGGCGGGCCAGCGATTGGGGATCACGCGCACGTCGTAGGGCTCGGGTGCCTCGAGGCCGCCCACGCAGAACGGGCAGCCGCCGGCGGGCAGGTTGGGGCGCCCCTGCCGGGTGCCGACGACGTGCACGCGGGTGCCGAGGTGCGGGTCGACGCGCACGTCGGCCCGGTCGGGGAGCGGTGCGGGCGTGGCGTCGGACATGGCGTGGCGTTACGTTTCGGGCGGCGGATACCGCCCACATGGTGCCATGTCGCTGGCGTGCCGGAGCGTGTGCCATCGTGACTGCTCTGAGCACCGTGGTCGCCGTCCGGGTCCTGCACGCCTCATGGGGCGCCGGCGCGTCGTGCCGAACTGCGCTAGCTATCTGGTCGTACCGAGGCGGCCGCTGATGCTGCCCGAGATCGGCACGCTGCGGCCGTGGGCCGATCCGACGGTGACGTCGCTGCGGCGACTGCCGATGCACGTGCCGTTCGATCGCGCCCGGCAGTTGCCGCTCGACGGCGACTGGGCCTTCGAGTTGTTCGAGCATCCCGATGCGGTGCCTGAGTCGGCGATCTCGGGTCCGATGGGCGCGCACACCGTTGCGGTGCCCGGCAACTGGACCAGGCAGGACACGGGCGGCATCGCGGACCTGCCGCACTACACGAACGTGCAGATGCCGTTCGCCGGCCCGCCCCCGTCGCTGCCAGACCGGCTCACCACCGGCGTGTACCGGCGATCGCTGCGCATTCCGCGCGACTGGCGGCACCACCGCATCGTCCTGCATGTCGGCGGTGCCGAGAGCGTGCACGCGGTCTACGTGAACGGCCGCTTCGCCGGGTATGGCACCGACAGCCGTCTGCCGAGCGAATACGACGTCTCCGACATGGTGTCGGCGGGCGACGACGCGCAGGTGGCCGTCGTGGTGATCCGCTACTCGGCGGGCTCGTATCTCGAGGACCAGGACCAGTGGTGGATGGCGGGTCTGCACCGCAGCGTGTGCCTCGAAGCCCGTCCACTCGTGCACCTCGCCGACGTGCGGATCGACACCGACTTCGACCCGTCATCGGGTCTCGGGGCGATTCGGGCTGTC
Source organism: Ilumatobacteraceae bacterium (assembly GCA_046076025.1). GTDB lineage: Bacteria > Actinomycetota > Acidimicrobiia > Acidimicrobiales > Ilumatobacteraceae > UBA668. The sequence goes on along the minus strand of JBJTRF010000068.1, from coordinate 4,581 downwards.
GCCGAGGTCGCCTTCTCGGGTGGTGCCGAGCCGGGCTGGACGGTGCGCGCCGAGGTGGCCGGCCCGACGGGGGGTCGTGTCGGCGGCGTGCAGCAGGTCGCGGTGCCGCACCGGCACGAGTCGGCGTACGTGTTCGCCGGGCACGTCGCCCGGGCCGAGTGGTCGGTGGCGAAGGCGCGGCCGTGGTCGGCCGAGCGGCCCGACCGCTACTGCGTCACGTGCGAGCTTGTCAGCCCGGCCGGCGAGGTGGTCGAGACGGTCCGCCAGCACGTCGGCCTCCGGCGCATCGAGGTACGCGACCGGCAGCTGCTGCTGAATGGCCAGCCGATCTGGATCTTCGGCGTCAACCGGCACGATCACCATCCCGACCGCGGCGCTGCGGTGACGCCCGGCGACATGCGCGCCGACCTGATGCTGATGCGGGCGCACAACATCACGGCGGTGCGCACCTCGCACTATCCGAACGACTCGTCGTTCTACGACCTGTGCGATGAGCTCGGCATGTACGTGGTGGACGAGGCGAACATCGAAGGGCACGCCTACAACACCTCGATCTGCGACGACCCGGCGTATCGCAGCGCATTACTCGACCGCGGCGCTCGGATGGTGCAGCGCGACCGCAACCACCCGTGCATCATCCAGTGGAGCCTCGGCAACGAGACTGGCTACGGCACCAATCACGATGCGCTCGCGGCGTGGGTTCGCAGTGCCGATCCGTCGCGCCCGCTCCACTACGAGGGTGCGGTGGCCCACGGAGATCCCGCCTCCTCGATGGGCCTGCGCACGACGGGTGATGTCGCAGCGCCACGGCGAGCGCGTCGTGCCGGCTATCCGCCACACTGGGACCATGGCGGCCTGCGCGTCACCGACACCGTGTGCCCGATGTACCCGACCATCGAATCCATCCGGCGCTACGGAGAGCGCGGCATTGGCGGCCGACCGCTGATCATGTGCGAGTACAGCCACGCGATGGGCAACTCGAACGGCTCGCTCGCGGACTACTGGGACGCGATCACGTCGACGCCCAGCCTGCAGGGCGGGTTCATCTGGGAGTGGAAGGACCATGGGCTGCGTCAGCGCAGGCCCGACGGCGTGGTGCAGCTGGCCGTCGGCGGCGACTTCGGCGACGCGCCGCACGACGGCAACTTCGTGGCCGACGGGCTGGTGTCGTCGGACGGCGAGCCGCACCCGGCGATGCGCGAAGTGGCGTGGGTATACCGGCCGGTCACGGTGACGGTCGCCGCCGGCCGGCGACCGAGGCTCGCCATCGCCAACCGCCAGTCGTTCACCGGGCTCACCGACTATCGGTTCGACTGGGAACTGCTCGTCGACGGCGAGGTGGCCGGGAGGGGTCGGCTGGAGGTGCCGCAGATCGCGCCGCACTCGTCGGCGACGGTGCCGCTGCCGTGCGCCGTGCCGTCCACTGGCGGCGAGGTGCACCTGTCGGTCCGAGTCCGCTCTCGGCGCCCCTCGTGGTTCGCCCCGGCGGGACACCTCGTCGCGTGGGACCAGGTCGAGCTTCGTGCTGCGGCGGCGTCGCCGCCGTCGCCCGCCGGCACGCGCCGCCGTGCCGCGACGGCATCGCCGCTCGACAGCGTGCTGTCGCGCCCGGTCGAGTTGTGCATCCGTCGAGCCGCGACGGACAACGACGGCTACAAGCTGATGCCCGACCTCTCAGAGCGGCTCGGCATCGGCGGGCAGGCCCTGCGCTCGTGGCGCGAGTGGGGCGTCGAGTCGATGCCGGCCGAGTCGCTGGTGCGGCATGAATGGCACTGCGAGCCGGGTGCCGACGGCGCGATGTCGGCCGTCTATCGGCACAGAGTCGTGGTACCCGACGGCCTTGCCGACCTGGCACGGGTTGGCGTCCGGTTCGCGCTGCCCGCCCGATTCGCCGACCGCCGATGGTTCGGTCGCGGCCCGCACGAGAACTATCCCGACCGTTCCCGGTCGGCGATGGAGGGGATCTGGCGCGAGTCGCCCGACGAGAGCCCGTATCTCGTGCCCCAGGAATTCGGCCTGCGCTGCGACGTTCGCTGGATGGAACTGGCGTGCGCCGAGACCGGCGAGGTGCTGCGGATCGAGGGCCTCGGCGCGGCGCCGTTGCACATGTCGGCCACCCGCCACTCGGTGGAGCAACTGCTGGCGGCACGCAACGAGGCCGACCTCGTCGCCGAGGACGACCTCATCGTGCACGTCGACGCTGCGCACCGAGGGCTGGGAACTGCGAGTTGCGGTCCCGACGTGCTGACCCGGTACCGGCTGGGTGCCGGCACGTATCGGTTCGCTTACCGCCTGACGCTCGTCGGCCCGGCCGCCCGTTGGGGCGGCCGGGACTGACGACGGTGGGACTGGCTCAGGCCGTGGTGAAGCGCCACCAGGTGCCGGCGTTGGCGTAGGTGGTGCTCGTGCTGTTGATAGCACGGACCTGCCACCAGTAGTTGGTGAGGCGCAGCAGGCCGCTGACCGACGCGCTGCGCAGCGCGCCGACCGACTGCCAGCCGGTGTCGCAGGTGGTCTGGCCGGCGGTGGGCTGCACTCGCGTGAGGCAGTACTCGTACGAGGTGGCGCCGGTTGAGGCCGCCCATGTCAGCGACAGTGCCTGCTTGGTGCGGGTTGCCAGGTTCTTCGGGCCCGACTTGCTGAACGCGCCGGGCGCTGCGCCGACGGTCATCGACATGGCCTTCGAGTTGCTGCGGCCTGCGCCGTCGGTGGCGGTGACAGTGAAGTTGAAGGTGCCACCCGCTGTGGGCGTGCCGCTGAGCAGGCCGCCAGCGCTGAGGGTGAGCCCGGTTGGCAGGGTGCCCGCCGTGCGCGACCAGGTGAACGTGCCCGTGCCGCCGGTGGCCGTCATCGACTCGCTGTAGGCGGTGCCGGTGACGCCGTTGGGCAGGCTCGACGTGGTGATGCTCACGGGCGTGGCGACGCCGACGGTGAACGACTTCGACGCCGACTCCGACTCGGTGTCGGTGGCGGTGACCTCGAAGGTGAACGACCCGGTGGCGGTGGGCGTGCCGCTGATGACGCCTGCGCTGCTCAGGTTGAGGCCGTTGGGCAGCGAACCCGAGGTGAGCGACCACGTGTGTGCGCCCGTGCCGCCCGTCGACGCGAGCGTCTGGCTGTACGGCGTGGTGGTGGTGCCGGCTGCGAGGCTGGCGGTGGTGATCGCCACCGGTGCCGGGCCGGTGGAGTTGCTGCACCGATATGCGGTGCCGCTGCTGATGGAGGCGCTGTTGTAGCTGATCTGCGTGCCGGCGCTGCCGTCGCTGTTCTCGACACCCACTGTCGCGGTCGAGCCGTTGCTGCCCGAGGCGGCACTGGCGTCGAGGTACTGGAAGGTGACGGCGTCGGTTGCCTCGTCGATCACGATCTGGAAGGTGACCGGGTTGCCGGTGGTGCCGTACGGGTTGATGTCGACCCACGAGGCGAGGAACAGTCGGTTCGGCGAGGTGCCCCGCACCGACGTGTAGACGGTGCCGCCTACGCCCGGGTTGAGGTCGTTGTGCCAGGCCGCCGCCATGTTGTTCGGGTCGGCGCCGCTGGGGATCGGACTGTTGGTGTACGAGGTGGCGGCGCCGGTGCCGAAGCGGAGGAACCCGTTCGACGAGACACTGGCCGTTGTCTCGTTGCTGCCGTACCAGGTGACGGCGAACGGCAGGGTCACGGCGACCGACGAGTCGTCGCTGAGCGTGCGGACCGTGCCGCCCACCGTCGGGTCGAGCCACGAGTAGGTGGTGGGGCTGCACACGTAGGGCGGCGGCGGCGTGTCGGTGGTGGCGGACGCCTCGTTGCTCCAGTTGGTGGTGGTGCCGCCGAGGCCGCTGGCGCGCACGCGGTAGCAGTAGGTCGTGGCGCCGCTGAGGCCCGAGTCGGTGTACGAGCTGGCATTGGCGCCCGAGGTGGCGACGGTGGCGAACGTGCCGCACGTACCGGCCGTCGACGGCGCACGCTGGATGGTCCAGGTGAACTCGTTGCTGACGCCGTCGGTCCAGGTGAGGCGAACGCGCGAGGCGCCGTCGGAGGTGGCGACGAGGTTCGACGGGTTGCCGCTGATGGGCGACGCGCTGCCGGTGCACAGCGGCACCATCGAACTGACGTCGAGTCGGCCCGAGTTGACCACCTTGCCGACCAGCGACGTGGTGGGCTGCGTGGTCGAGAGCAGGATGCCGCGCAGGTCGCTTCCGGTGAGCGAGGGGTTCATCGAGGCACAGAGCGCGACGGCACCGCTGACATGCGGCGTCGCCATCGACGTGCCGCTGTACGAGCCGTACGTGTTGAACGGCAGCGTCGAGTACACGCTGACGCCCGGGGCGCCGAGGTCGACGGTGGTGGCGCCGTAGCTGGAGAACGAGGCGATGGTGCCGTTGCTGGCGATGGCGGCGACTGCCACCACGCAGTCCCACGTGCGGGTTGCGGTGGCGCAGTTGTAGTTCGACGGGTAGCTCTGGGTGACGTCGTTGTTGCTGGTGGAGTTGCCTGCTGCGGCAACGAAGAGGATGTTGCTGTTGCCGCCGCGGATGATGGCATCGGCGAGCGCCTGCGTGTAGCCGCCGCCGCCCCACGAGTTGCTCGTGGCGACGATGT
>JBJTRF010000067.1:0-4905 GCA_046076025.1 Ilumatobacteraceae bacterium | reverse complement strand
GTAGCCCTTTCGTCAGTGCCCCATGCGGGGCTCCGACGTCGTCCGGTATTAGCAGTCGTTTCCAACTGTTATCCCAGAGACCGGGACAGGTTTCTCACGTGTTACGCACCCGTTCGCCACTAGGTCTTCCGGAGTATTGCTACTCCATGGACCTCGTTCGACTTGCATGTGTTAAGCACGCCGCCAGCGTTCGTCCTGAGCCAGGATCAAACTCTCCAACAAGAATCTGCCCACCCGAACAGCCCCGAAAGGCCGGCCGGAAAGGCCGATTGTGTGAGAGCCGGGCGCCTCGTATGGGAATACACACGGTGCTAGCGCCCAGATCTGACTTGATTAAAAAGGTCACCACGACGAGCGTGGCGACCGTAAATTGACAGACAGCGACTCCACCGGCCGAAACCGGGTTCGACGCTGCCCGCACTGGCGTTCAGTCTTCTCTTCCGTTGTCAAGGAGCCGGAACCCGGAGATCCGGGAACTCCGCTCGGGCACGCAGCGACCGGAGCCGCTGTTGATGCCCCCCAGCACGAACCGAGGTCCGTTCGGGGCGAGTGGCAAAGTTACCGTGCTGCGGCGGCAGCATCAACCCGCTGTGCGGATTTTTCCGACGACGAACTCGCGCTTGCCCTTGCGGACCAGGATGAGGCCCCCGGGCAGCACGTCGGCTGACTCGAGAAGGCCGTCGTCCCCGAGTACCCGGCCCCCGGACCGCACGGCCCGCTGGCGCAGCAGTCGGTTCACCTCGCTCTGCGACGCTGCCACGCCGGCCCCCACCAGCAGGTCGTGGACCCGCATCCCGTCGACGGGGGCAGAGATCTCGACTGAGGGCACCTCGGCCGCCACCACGGCGAGCGCCGCTGCCGAGGCAGTCGCCGGGTCGCCGCCGAACAGCACCTCGGCCGCCTCGGCTGCTGCTGCCGCCGCCTGCGGGCCGTGCACGAGCCCGGTGAGCTCATCGGCAAGGGCCCGCTGTGCCCGGCGCCGCTCGGGGGCGCCTCGGTGCTCGTCGAGCAGGGCCCCGATCTCGTCGAGCGGCCGCAGGCTGAGCATCTTGCTGTAAACGCCCACCATCTCGTCGTCGACCTGCATCCAGAACTGCCGGAACTGGTACGGCGAGGTGCGCTCGGGATCCAGCCATACCGCCCCGCCCACGGACTTCCCGAACTTCGTGCCGTCGGCCTTCACCATCAGCGGATGGGTCATGGCGAATGCCTGGGCGCCCAGTCGGCGCCGAATCAGGTCGACCCCGGCGGTGATGTTCCCCCACTGGTCGCTGGCGCCGGCCTGCATCTCCACCCCGTGCGCCTCGTAGAGGTGCCGGAAGTCGTTGGCCTGCAGCAGCATGTACGAGAACTCGGTGTACGAGATCCCGTGCTCGCTCTCGATCCGGCTGCGAACGGAATCCTTGGCGATCATCTGGTTGACGGTGAAGTGCTTCCCGACGTCGCGCAGGAAGCCGACCATCGGCACCGACGTGGTCCAGTCAGCGTTGTTGACGAGCGTGGCCTGGAACGGGCCCGGCTCGAAGTCGAGGAGCTTCGAGAGTTGCGCCTTGATGCACTCGACGTTGTGCCGCAGCGTGTCGGCATCGAGCAGGTTGCGCTCCTCGCTGCGCCCGCCCGGATCGCCAATCATGCCGGTGGCGCCCCCTGCAAGCGGGAACGGACGGTGGCCGGCCGCCTGGAACCGGCGCATGAACAGCTGCCCCACAAGGTGTCCGGCATGCAGCGAGTCAGCGGTCGGGTCGAAGCCGATGTACAGGCCGATGGGACCCGCAGCGAGACGGGCCTGCAGCGCAGCCCGGTCGGTCGTGTCGTGCACGAGGCCGCGGGCCTCAAGATCGGCGAGCAGATCCATAGGGCGTCATGTTGCCACGCCCGTCATCGCATCACCCGCCTGCGCCGCGATGGCCCGTAGGCAGGGTCGGTAACGTCGTCCCGTGACCTCGTCGACCAGCGGACCACGCGCTGACCTGGCGGCGCGATTCGCCGCCTTCGAGCGCGTTGCCGGCTCGCGGGCCCCGCTCTATGCCCGGCTGGCACCGCGGATCGCCGAGGACGACGACCTCCTCGCGCTCCTCGACGATGCACCGCCGCAGCAGCGATTGCCGGTGCTGTTGTTCGCAGCGGTACACCTGCTGGTGATCGAAGGCCGCGACCCCGATCTGGCGGCGCACTATCCCAATCTCGCCGCCGACGAAGTCCGGCGATCCCCGGCGAGCGCCAGCGATCCCTTCCCGGCGTTCCGCCGGACGGCGCTGGACCATGCGAACAGGATCCGGACCATCGCCGCGACATCGACGACCCAGACCAACGAGGTGGGCCGGTGCGCCTGGCTGATGCCGCCTGCCGCGGCAATCTCGGCCGAGGTGGGCGGCATCGCGCTCGTCGACGTCGGCGCCAGCGCCGGGCTGAACCTGCTCATGCAGCACTTTCGGTACGAGTACGCCCGTGCCGACGCGCCGCCGGTGCGACTCGGCATGGCTCCGGGCATGCGCGTACCGGCGGCAGCGGTCGAGATCGAGTGCGAGTTGCGCCCGTGCGGCGACCGAAGCATCGAGCCGCCGCGGCAGCTACCCGACATGGTGTCGGCCGTCGGGCTCGACGCAGCCCCCGTCGACCTGCACGACGAGGATCGGGTGCGGTGGCTGGAGGCGTGCATCTGGCCCGACATGGTGGGGCGCTTCCATCGACTCGTCGCCGCGGTCGCGTTGGCGAGGTCGATGCAGCCGCGCGTCGTCACCGGCGACGCCGTCGACGACCTGCCCGGCCTGCTGGCACAGACAGCGGCATCGGCGCATCCGGTGGTGATGACCAGCTGGCTCCTGAACTACCTCGACCACGACCGGCAGCGCGAATTCGTGGGCGTGCTCGACGCAGCAGCGTCCGACGGCGACCTCAGCTGGATCGTCGCCGAGAGTCCCGCCGAAACCCCGGGCCTGCCGATTCCCACCACGAGTCCGGCCGAGGACCTCACCGTCGTCAGCCTCGTGCGGTGGCGTGGCGGCAGGCGCACGATCGAGCGCATCGGCACCGGTCACCCGCACGGCTACTGGCTGCAGGCCGACTGCACGGGCGCCTGACACGTCCACGGCCCAGCGTGGTCGCAGGCACGCGCCGCGTGTCAGGCTGCGTCGCCGGCGGCGGCCCTGAGCGAGCTCACCCGCTGGCGGAACCGCTCGAGCTGGGCGGCGACTGCGACAGGGCCGGCCCCGCCCTTGGTGATCCGCCGGCTCACGGCGATGCCGGGCCCGATCAGCGCCGCCGCCTCGGGGCCGAGGTGCCCGTCGGCGGCGACGAGGTCGCGCAGTGAGCCCTCCCCCGCCAGGCAGCGACGCACGAGCGCCCCGACGACCGCGTGCGCGTCACGGAACGGCGTGCCCCGCTCGACGAGCCACTCGGCAAGGTCGGTGGCCGACGACGTCTCGGAGTCGGCGGCGGCCCTCATCCGGTCTGGCACCCACTCGATCGTGTCGAGAAGGCCGCGCATCGCCACGAGTCCGCGGCCTACCTGGTCGACCGAGTCGAAGAGGGGCTCCTTGTCCTCCTGGTAGTCGCGGTTGTAGCTGAAGGGCAGCCCCTTCATCGTCGCGAGGAAGCCGGCGAGCGAGCCGACGACCCGCCCAGCCTTGCCCCGCGCCAGCTCGGCGATGTCCGGGTTCTTTTTCTGCGGCAGCATCGAACTGCCGGTCGCATAGGCATCGTGGAGCCGGGCGAAGCCGAACTCGTCGGTGGTCCACAGGACGATCTCCTCGCCCAGCCTCGACAGGTCGATGGCGATCAGCGACAGCACGAAGAGTGCCTCGGCGACGTGATCGCGCGACCCGACGGCGTCGAGCGAGTTCTCGAAGCGGGCCGGGAACCCGAGTAGGCCGGCGGTGACGTCGGGGTCGAGCGGCAGCGACGATCCGGCGAGCGCGCCGGCGCCGAGCGGCGACACGTTCGCAGCGGCCTGCGCCGACCGCAGCCGCCCGACGTCGCGCTGGAGGGCGAAGGCGTGGGCCGCGAGATGGTGCGCGAGCGGGACGGGCTGCGCGCGCTGCAGGTGCGTGTAGCCGGGCAGGACCGCGTCGCCGTCCCGCTCGGCCAGCGCGAGCAGTGCCTCCTGCAGGTCGGCGATGCCCTGGACCACGCGCCAGGCGTGCGCGCGGCACCAGAGCCGGAACGCGGTGGCGACCTGGTCGTTGCGCGAGCGACCCGCGTGGACGCGGCGGCCCGTGTCGCCGAGGGCGGCGACGAGCTGGCGCTCGATCAGGGAGTGGACGTCCTCGTCGGCGGCTCCCGCGTCGATCGCCACGCCGTCGAGCGCGGCGACGATCGCGTCGGCCTCGGCGCTCGGGATGATCCCCTGCCGGCCGAGCATGCGCACGTGGGCCTTCGAGGCCGCGACGTCGTACGGCAGCAGGCGCTGGTCGACGTCGAGGGACTGCGTCAGCGCCAGGACGTCCGGGTGGAGTCCCCCTTCCAGCCGCCCCGACCAGAGCGGCCCGTCGGTGTCGGTGCCGCCCATGTCGCGGCCCCTAGTCGTCCGACTTGAGGAAGTCCGGGACGTCGATGTCGCCGTCGCCGACCTCGAGGGTCGCCGGACGGCTGATGTCGAACTCGCGCGTCGACAGTGCGCCGAGCGACGGCTCCGTGGTCCGCTGGGTGGCACGCGGCATCGGGGCGGGCTTGCGGTCGAAGCCGGTGGCGACGACGGTCACGCGGATGTGATCACCCATGCCCTCGTCGATGACGGCGCCGAAGATGATGTTGGCGTTCTGGTCGGCCGCGTTCGCGATCACCTCGGCCGCGTCGTTGACCTCGAACAGGCCGAGGTCCGGGCCGCCCGTGATGTTGAGCAGGATGCCCGTGGCACCCTGGACGCTCGACTCGAGGAGCGGCGACGAGATCGCGGCCCGCGCCGCC
>JBJTRF010000066.1:0-3795 GCA_046076025.1 Ilumatobacteraceae bacterium | reverse complement strand
TGAGCGCGTTGGCGATGGCCGCTGCGTCGTACCACGCCACCACGAGGTCGAAGCCGTCGGCGGCGGTGGCTCGCGCATAGTCGGCGGTGGTGGCGAAGATGCCGACCCTCTTGCCCTGGCGGTGGGCGGCGCCGGCGATGGTGGTGAAGGCTGCGGTGACAGCGGGATCCGTGCGGTTCTGCCCGGCGCCGATGCCGAGCGACAGGCCGAGGTCGCCGGGGCCGATGAACACGCCGTCGACACCCTCGACCGCCACGATGTCGTCGACATTCGCAAGGCCGGCAGCGCTCTCCACCATCGGCAGCACGATCACGCTGCGTGCGTACTGCACCGTGTCGATGTCGTGGGGGCGCACGCGGAACACGCCGTACGAGCGGCTGCCCTCGGGCATGTGCCGCACGGCGGCGACGATGCTGCGGGCGGTATCGGCCGACTCGCACATGGCGACGATGATGCCGTCGAGGCCGGCATCGAGCAGCCAGCCGATCAGGTCGGGATCGGCCGAGGGAATGCGCGCCAGCACGGTGACCGGCCAGCGGCCCAGGCAGCGGATCGCGTCGAGTACCTCCCGCCGGTCGACGGCGCCGTGCTGCACGTCGAGCACGATCGCATCGAAGGCGCCGGTGGATGCCGTGAGCTCGAGCAGCTGGCCGTCGGGCATCGACACCCACGCAAGGCGCCCGTAGGTGCCGGCATTCCATCGGTGGCGAAGTGGGTCGACGGTCATCGCGGTAGTCCTCGGAGGTGCAGCCCTGTCGGGCGGGTTCAGGTGAAGTCGGGTGAGTCGGCGATGTCGACGCGGATCGGCGTGCACCTCGGGCCGTTGATGAAGCGCGGGCCGAGATCCATCGAGCACGAGGTGACGATGAGGTGCAGGTCGATCTCGGCGCGCAGCACCACATGGTCGCCTGCTGCGCTGACGCACGGCGCGCCGCCGATGTCGATGTTGTCGACGACCGGCGTGTTCTGGAACCAGTCGACCGGATCGGGAACCTCGAACGGTGTCCACCCGAACTGGTCGGCGCACTTCCGGAAGTTCTCGTTGCAGCTGGGGTGGTATCCCTCGACGCCGTACCGCTGGTACAGCAGTGGGTCGCACGCACGCCACAGCATGTCGTGCACGCCGGGGCTGTGGTCGGCGACGAACGTGATGATCGGCTGAAAGCGATTGGTGAAGAACTGTTGCCCCGGCGCGGGGAACAGGCGCCGGTTGGCGCAGCGCGTGTGGCCGGCGCTCAGCCAGTGCGTCGTGTCGTCCGACGCGACGGCGAACATGTCGGCGATCTGGATGCCCTCGACATCGGTGATGCGGATGTACTGGCCGGCGGTGACGGTGGTCCAGCCGCCGGAGTATGCGGCGACGTCGATGGTGCGCATGACGGGGCTCAGCGCTTGTCGGGGTTGCGCGGCTTGGCGAACACGGCGCGGACCTTCGGCTCGAAGTGCTCGAGGGGCAGCGTGTCGTACTGCGGGTCGAAGGCCTTCTGGTCCCACTCGTCGGCGAAGCGGCGGGCGAGCTCGTAGTGCGGGTGCCCCTCGTGCTGGCGGCGGGCGTCGGGGTCCATGCCGAAGTGGTGGTAGTAGTGCTTGCCCTGGAAGTCCTGATGCGCGGCGATCATGAAGTGCACCTCGGGACGCACGTACGGCTTCAGGATGGCGGCGGCAATCTCGGGATGGTTGGGCACGCTCACGGCCTTGCCGACGTCGTGGCACAGCGCGGCGACCACCACCTCGTCGTCGGCGCCGGCGCGCTCGGCAAGCGTGGCTGTCTGCAGGCAGTGGGTGAGCTGGTCGGTGACGAATCCGTCGACGATCTCTTCGAGCGAGCGGAGCATGGCGAGCACCCGGTCGGCGACACGACCCTGGTTGGCGGCGGTCTGGCGGCCGATCTCGAGCCACTCATCTTGGGTCGAGGTGTCCATCGAGGTGAAGGCGGCCTGCGGCATGGCCGAAGCGTAGGTGAGGGGGTGTGGCCCATCAACTGCGCTGTGCGATGCTGCGGGCATGCCCGCCTATGCCCTGTTCGAGGTGACGATCAATGCCGATGCCGACGAGGCCGCGCAGCGTGACTACGAGCGCTATCGCGCCGAGGTGCCGGCGATCATCGAGCAGTACGGCGGGCGCTACCTGGCTCGGGCATGGGCCGGCTTCGATGTCGACGGCGGGCCGGCGGGCGATCGATTCCACCTGATCGAGTTCCCCGACGCCGATCGGGCCCGCGCCTTCTGGGCCTCGCCCGAGTACGCCGCGATCTCGCACCTGCGCCACGGCTCGGCCAGCGTGCGTGCGGTGGTGCTGCACCCGCAGTGACGGGGCGGGCAGTGATGGTGAACGCCCTGCAGGGTCGGTCTGGCCCGGCGCGTGACACCCCGTGCCTACGGTGTCACGCGACCGGCACGTGGTTGCGTTTCCCGATGCATGCCGCGTCGGGGCACTGACACCGACTCAATCCCTCCACGGAGTACTCCATGCGCATCCTGCACACCAGCGACTGGCACCTCGGGCGCTCGTTCGGCCCGGTGTCGCTGCTCGACTACCAGCAGCAGTTCATCGACTGGCTGGTCGAGCAGTCGGTCGCCGAGAAGGTGGACCTCGTGGTGATCGCCGGCGACATCTTCGACCGGGCCATCGCCCCCACCGAGGCCGTGGTGATGTTCCGCGACGCGGTGCGCCGGCTCCGCGAGGGCGGGGCGAGGGTGGTGGCCATCACCGGCAACCACGACGGGGCCGACCGGGTGGCGGCGTACGACACGCTGCTCGACCTGAGCGGCGTCATCGTGCGCGGGGGCTACCACAACATCGGCGAGGTGATCCCCTTCGATGCCGCCGACGGGCGCATCGACCTGGTGCTGCTGCCGTTCCTCGATCCGCAGGCAGCCCCCGACTCGCTCGCCGCCAATGATGCCGACGAGTCAGCGGATGCGGCGGATGCCGCGAGTGACGACGGTGCCGAGGGGCTGCACCGGCGGCGGATGCGGCGCACGCACCACTCGGTGCTGGCGGCGGCGATCGGCGCCACGGCGGGTCGGCTGGCAGCACCGCGTTCGCTCGCCGTGTCGCATGCGTTCGTTGCCGGCGGTGATGCCAGCGACTCCGAGCGGCAGTTGTCGGTGGGCGGCACCAGCACGGTCGAGGCGGCACTGTTCCATCACTTCTCGTACACGGCGCTCGGGCACCTGCACCGGCCGCAGGCTGTCGATGGCCGCAGCACGCTGCGCTACTCGGGCACGCCGCTCGCCTATTCGTTCTCCGAGACGCACGGCAAGTCGGTGTCGCTGATCGACATGCAGGCCGACGGCACGTGCGTGGTGCACGAGCTGCCGGTGCCGGTGGGCCGGCCGGTGCGCACCATCACGGGCACGATGGCCACGCTGCTGGCGGAGGGCTCTCCCGAGACGGCGGCCGCCTTCGTGCGCGCCATCGTCACCGACTCGGGCGCCGTGCTCGACGCCAAGCACCGCCTGTCGGCCGTGTACCCGAACGTGGTGGAGATCATCCTGCAGCCGTCGATTGCCGAGGGCGGCGCGGCCGTGGCCGCCGTCGACCGCCGCAGCTGGTTGCCCACCGAGACCGCCGACGAGTTCTGGCGGGCGTCGACCGGCGCCGAGCCCCCCGATGCGCAGCGGGCAATCCTCCATTCGGCGATTGCCGCAGGTGTCGCTGCCGCCGACGGCGGTGTCGCATGAGGCCGCTGCGGCTCGAGTTCACGGCATTCGGCTCGTACCCCGGCCGCCAGGAAGTCGACTTCGAGGCGCTGGGCCGCCGTGGCCTGTTCGTGGTGACCGGCCCCACCGG
>JBJTRF010000065.1:0-6469 GCA_046076025.1 Ilumatobacteraceae bacterium | reverse complement strand
CGCCGACCGCCAGCACGGCCGACGATGCCGAATACTGCACCACCGTGCCCCACAGCAGCGGCATCTCTCGGCCGTGGCGGCGCTGCACGAGCGTGCCGCCGCACATGCCCACGACGCTGACCGCGGACGCAGCGAGGTTGGCCGCCGTGACGCCGCCGGCGTTCGCAGTGAGCCGCTCGATCACCACGACCGCCACTCCCCCGATGCCGAGGCCGATGCCCGCCCACTGGGCACGGCTCACCCGCTCGCCGAGCAGGGCCCGCGCCGCCACGGTGACGACGACAGGATGCAGTCCGGCGATCAGCGCACTGACCCCCGACGGCATGCCCCAGTCGATGGCAACGAAGACACCGCCGAGGTACAGGGCGTGCATCCCCACGCCGGCGACCGCCGCCCACCACGACGTCGGCCGGTCCGGCCGGGGCGCGCGCATGATGCCGGCGATGACGGCAAGCACCGCCGCTGCGACGACGAGTCGCACGGCGAGGAACGCCAGCGGCGAGGCGTCGCGGGTGCCGTACCTGGCGACGATGAAGCCGGTGCTCCAGAAGAGCACGAAGAGCCACGGTGCGGCCGCCGCCATCGAGGGGCGGGGCCGGCCGCCGCTCAGCGGTTCTGTGGGAATCCGAGGTCGACCTTGCTCGTGCGCGGGTCGGGCCAGCGCTTCGTGACGACCTTCGAGCGCGTGTAGAAGTTCACGCCCTCGGGGCCGTACATGTGCTGGTCGCCGAAGAGGCTCGCCTTCCAGCCGCCGAAGCTGTAGTAGCTGACCGGCACCGGGATCGGCACGTTGACGCCGACCATGCCCACCTGCACGTCGAACTCGAACTGGCGCGCCGCGCCGCCGTCACGGGTGAAGATGGCCGTGCCGTTGCCGAACTGGTTGGCGTTGATGAGGGCGATTCCGTCGTCGTAGCCCTTCACGCGCACGACGGTGAGCACCGGCCCGAAGATCTCGTCGTCGTAGCACCGCATGCCGGGCGCTGCGTGGTCGATGAGGCTCGGGTTGAGGAAGAAGCCCTGCGTGCGGGCACCGGCGCGACCGTCGACGACGAGGCGCGCCCCCTCGGCCTCGGCACCGTCGAGATAGCCGCGCACCTTGTCGCGGTGCTCGGCCGTGATGAGCGGGCCCATCTCGTTGCCGTCCTCGCTGGCGGGTCCGACCTTGATGCCGGGGATCCGGTCGCCGATCTTGGCCACGAGGTCGTCGGCGATCGACTCGGACGCCAGCACCACCGAGATGGCCATGCAGCGCTCGCCTGCCGAGCCGTAGGCGGCGCTGACCGCAGCGTCGGCGGCCATGTCGAGATCGGCGTCGGCCAGCACCAGCATGTGGTTCTTCGCGCCGCCGAGCGCCTGCACGCGCTTGCCGTTCTTGGTGCCGGTCTCGTAGATGTAGCGGGCGATCGGCGTCGAGCCGACGAAGCTGACGGCCTGGATGTCGGGGTGGTCGAGGATGCGGTCGACCGCCACCTTGTCGCCGTGCACGACGTTGAACACGCCGTCGGGCAGGCCAGCCTGCTTCAGCAGGTCGGCGAGGAACATGCTCGCCGACGGGTCCTTCTCGCTCGGCTTGAGCACGAAGGTATTGCCGCATGCGATCGCATTGGCGAGCATCCACATCGGCACCATCGCCGGGAAGTTGAAGGGCGTGATGCCGGCCACCACGCCGAGCGGCTGCTTGATGCTGTACACGTCGACACCCGTGGACGCCTGCTCGCTGTAGCCGCCCTTCAGCAGGTTGGGGATGCCGCAGGCGAACTCGACGTTCTCGAGGCCGCGGGCGACCTCGCCGAGCGCGTCACCGACCACCTTGCCGTGCTCGCGGGCGATAATCGTCGCGATCTCCTTGCGGTTGGCGTCGATCAGCTCGCGCAGCCGGAACATCACCTCGGCGCGGCGCGACAGGTTGGTGGCCCGCCACATCGGGAAGGCCGCCTTCGCGACGGCGACGGCCCTGTCGAGTTCGTCGACCGAGGCGAAGCCGACGCTGCCCTGCTGCTCGCCCGTGGCCGGGTCGAAGATGACGCCCGTGCGTCCCGACGTGCTCTGCTCGACCTTGCCGTCGATCCAATGGCCGACCGTGTACATGTGCTGACTCCTGTGCGTGGCGGGCGGGCGGCGGTCTGGCCGCTCCGGAAGTCCTCGATCGTAGGGCCTGCGCCGCCGAACCAGCGAAGGTTCCCGTTCGCGGCCGGGCGTCAGGACAGGTAGCTCGACAGCCCGCGGCGCAGGTATCGCCCATGGCCGGGCCGGCCGCGGTACTCGCCGTTGCGCACCACCACCGTGCCCCGCGACACGACCGTGTCGACCGAGCCATCGATGCGGAACCCCTCCCACGCCGAGTGGTCGATCGCCATGTGATGGGTGGCGGCGCCGAGCACCGTGGGGCTCGACGGGTCGAACACGACGATGTCGGCATCGCTGCCGGGGGCGATGACGCCCTTCTGCGGGTAGAGACCGAACATCCGCGCCGGGGTGGTGCTGCACGTCTCGACCCACCGCTCGAGCGACAGCTCGCCCGCCACCACTCCCTGGTAGACGAGGCCGAGCCGGTGCTCGACGCCGCCGATGCCGTTCGGCACCCGCGAGAAGTCGGTGCCGCGCAGCTTGTCGGCCATGCAGAACGGGCAGTGGTCGGTGGCCACGACAGCGACCTCGTTGACGCGGAGCCCCTTCCAAAGGTCGGCGTGATGCCCGTGCGCATGCGGTGGCCGGCCGGCCACGGCAGTGCCCGGCCAGTCGGGGTCGCTGCCGCTGCGGATCGGCGGCGTGCAGATCCAGGGTGCACCGCTGCCGTCAGGCCGGGCGAGCGTCTCCTCGAGCGTGAGCCACAGGTACTGCGGGCACGTCTCGGCGAACACGTTGCGGCCGTGGTGCCGGGCAGCGGCGACTTCCTCGAGCGCCTCGCCCGACGACATGTGCACGATGTACAGCGGCGCATTGCCCGCCACCCGGCTGAGCACGATGGCGCGGTGTACTGCCTCGGCCTCGAGCGCCGATGGCCTAGTGAACGAGTGCTGCGCCGGGTTGGTGGCGCCGCGCTCAAGTGCCTGGCGGACGAGCACGTCGATGGCCGGTCCGTTCTCGGCGTGCAGCATCATCACAGCGCCGAGCTCGCCGCTGACCTGCAGCCCGCGGAGCAGCTCGCCGTCGTCGGCGTAGTAAACGCCCGGATAGGCGGTGAACATCTTGAAGCTGGTGATGCCCTCGCGGTCGACGAGGTGGCGCATCGCTGCCAGCGACTCGTCGTTGACATCGCCGATCACCTGGTGGAAGCCGTAGTCGACTGCGCAGTTGCCCTCGGCCCTGGCGTGCCACGTGGCGAGCACGTCCATCACCCGCTCGCCCTTGCGCTGGCAGGGCATGTCGATGATGGTGGTGACGCCGCCCCACGCCGCTGCCCGCGTGCCCGACTCGAAGGTATCGCTGCTGACGCTGTCGCCGAAGGGCAGTTCCATGTGCACGTGCACGTCGACGCCGCCGGGAATGACGTACCGGCCGCTGGCATCGATCACCTCGACGTCACCGAGCAGGCTGTCGAAGAAGCCCGGCGCCCCGAGTGCCGCCACGGTCTCGCCGTCGACGAGCACGTCGTTCGCCGCACGCCCCGTCGGCGACACGACGATGCCGTTGCGGATCAGGAGGCGCACGGTGCCACGCTAGCGGTGCGTCGTCAGCGCCCGAGGCGAACGAGCTCGGGCACTGCCGCACATCCAGGCTCGAGTGCGTCCGGCCGCGAGTGCCGGCCCGTCGGGCCGACGATGTCGCTCAGCAGGCCGAGCGGCAGCGTCTCTGCTGCGGCATGCCACGGCCGGGCGGCCGCGGTGGCGAGCTCGGCGCTCGCCGCGAACAGCGTGACGGGCAGCACGCGTCCGGCGCCGACGACGCCCCACACCGGCACCTCGCTGCAGTAGGCAACCGACGCCGCTGCTCGCGAGCCGGCCGCGACGAGCAGCTCGCCCGGTGACGCAGCGAGTGCCTCGACGATGACGACGTCGCACGCCTGCACTGCGCCAGCAAGCCCCGATGCGTCGACGAGCTCGGCCGGCGTCTCAGCGCGCTCGAGCCGGCGCACGAGGTCGCGGCCCGTCGCCTCGCCGCGCGAGGACGGGCCTCCCGGCACCGTGTCGACGACGAGCGCCGTGAGGTCGCCGCGGCGGACGAGCGCATCGCCAACGAGATCGGGCCAACCGACGAGGCACACCGTCGCACCCTCGGGTAGGACTGCGGCGAGCTCGTCGGGCGTCGGGTCGTCGGTCACCTCGGCTGCTGCCGATGCCGCCGCCGCCCGGGGATCCGACGCCGACAGCATCGTGGCCGCGAACCACCACAGGGCGCCCGCCGCCGGATGCCGCTCGAGGATCCGCCGGCAGCTGACGACCACGCCTGCTGGGTCGCCGCCGAGCGCGCGCAGCGCCGCCGCTGACTCGTGCACCAGCACCCGCTGGTCGGCACCGCTCGACCTGGCGATGAAGCGGAGGTGCTCGATGGGATGCACCTCGGCGACGCTATCCCCGCCGGCTGCGCACCGCCCCGCGAGGCGGCGGCACGACGTGAGCGCACCGGTCTCACCAAGAGTTCTTCAAGCCTCTGTCTGGTCGCTCAATCTCGGCGAACGGCCGCCGATGACATGACTGTCATTCGGTGCCCCCACCGGACGATCCCCACTGCGCCAGCAGCACGACAACCGCCGGCACCACGACAACCCCTGCGTCCACTCCCTGGAGCAACGACATGAAGAAGTCCCTCGCCCTCACCGCCGCCATCGCCGCCGTCGCCTCGCTCGGCATCGCCGGCGCCGCATCCGCCTCGCAGCGCCCCGCCACCGGCCTCGCCAGTCTCGGCAGCGACGTTGCCGGCTCGGCCGCCACCTACGACGAGTTCATGAACCTCGTCGCCGGCAGCGCCAGCGGCGACATCACCCTCGAGATCGACCAGACCGGCGTCTGGGCCGGCCCGATCGTCATGGCCGACATCGACCTCGGCGACGGCTTCGCGATCGACTCGGTGGCCAGCGTCACCGTCGTGTCGAACGAGGACACCGGCACGTGCGGCGAGAACGCCATCGTGTCGATCAGCGGCGACCACATCACCGTCAAGGGCTTCGCCTGCAGCGACACCGACGCCGACGGCACCGTCGAGTTCTCGGTGATCGCCGATGACGTGGTCGCTTCCACCACCAAGGACGCAGTCGGCGACTACGAGATCGACAGCCAGTACCGCACGAACGGCTCGCGCAAGGTGAAGGCCCAGACCTGGGTCGTCGAGAACGAGCTGGGCATCTCGCTCGGCGGCAGCGTCGGCTGACGTCGCGGCCGGCAGCGCCGGCACCTACTGCGGCGGGCCGCACAGCCCCCTGTGTCCCCCTTTCCCACCACGGCACCGCCGCATTCGGGGCCCCGGGCCCTGCGCCCGGGGCCTCGTCGCGTCTGCCGGACGATCTCGACGGCACCGGACCGACGGCGTCGGTGAGATGGGTGCCGGATCACGCCTCGCGCTACCGTGAGGAGCCGTGACCGGTTCTGCCAGCAACGTCGCCCTCGATCTCACCCTCACCACCATCGGGGGCGAGTCGCGCCCGCTCGAGGAGTGGCTGACCACCTTCCACCTTGCCAGCGTCGTGCTCGACCCGTACACCAACGAGAGCTCCTGGATCCTCGACACGGCAGCCCGCATCCTCGATGCGTTCCGCGGCGCCGACGTGCGGGTCAACCTCGTCGTGGCCTGCGGCGCCGACGAGGCCCGCGCCTACCTCGGCCCGCTCGCCGACCGCTTCATGGTGTTCTGCGATCCCGACCGCGCCTTCGTTCGCCAGCTGGGCGTGGCCACCCTGCCCGCCTTCGTCTTCGTACGCGGCGACGGCAGCGTGCAGGCAGCCGCCGAGGGCTGGAACCCGGCCGACTGGCGCCGGGTGGCGAAGGCGATCGCCGCCAACACGTCGTGGATCGCGCCCACCATCCCGGTGGCCGCCGACCCGTCGCCGTTCCACGGCACGCCCGCCGTGTGACGGTGCGCTTCACCGCACCCGATCTTCCCGTAACCGAGGCCCTGCCCGCCATCGCCGACGCGCTCGCCGGCCTAGGGCGGGCGATCCTCGTGGCACCGCCAGGTGCCGGCAAGACCACCCTCACCCCGCTGGCGCTGCTGGCTGCCGCGCCGTCGTGGCTGGAGGGACGGCGCATCGTGATGCTCGAGCCGCGGCGCCTGGCAACACGTGCCGCCGCACAGCGGATGGCACAGCTGATCGGCGAGCAGGAGGGCGGCACCGTCGGCTACCAGACGCGCGACGAGCGCCGCATCGGCCCATCGACGCGTATCGAGGTGGTGACCGAGGGCGTGCTGACGCGCCGACTGCAGCACGACCCCACGCTCGATGGCGTCGGGTTGGTGATCTTCGACGAGGTGCACGAGCGCAACCTGCCCACCGATCTCGGCCTCGCGCTCGCGCTCGACGCCCGGCGCACGG
>JBJTRF010000064.1:0-15967 GCA_046076025.1 Ilumatobacteraceae bacterium | reverse complement strand
CCCACCGACTCGAGCGGCTGCACCCAGCTCCCGTCGGAATACTTCGGCACGCTGTGGAACGCGATGCGCGCGCCCTGGTACTTGCCGCGCGTGAAGGCAACGAAGTGCGTCATCGTGCTGTACTCGCCCGACAGGTTGCTCGACGCATTCAGGTCTCGCGCATATACGTCGTAGTCGCCCGGATCGGGCTGGGTGCGCGCCGTCGTAATCGGGAAGCGGTGGGTGATCGCGCCGTTGTCGCACAGCGCGCCCATCTGGTTGGCGCGGTCGACGATGGCCGCGTGCGGCGTCGCCGGGCAGTCGGCGTCGACCATCTGGCGCGGCCCGGTGGGGCCGGTCCAGGTGCCGATCACCGTGGCCGTGCGGCGGCCGACGATGCCATCTGCCTCGAGCAGCTGGTCGGCCTGCAGCTCGCGGACTGCGGCATCGGTGACGGCGTCGAACAGCGAGTCGGGCGCAGCGGCGAGATAGCCCGACGCAGCGAGCCACCGCTCGAGGCACAGCACCACGTCGCCCGTCGAGCCCAGCTGCAGCGCCTCGGGCACCACGCATGGCACAGGGCCAGCGGGCGCCGTCGAGGACGGCAGCGTCGACGCTGCGGTCTCGACCGGGGACTGCACCGCGGCGACGGCCGAGTCGCCGGACGGGGCACCCTGCACGCCGTCGGCGCTGCCGCCGATCAGCTGCGCGATGCCCACGATCGCCAGCATCACCACCAGCACGACTGCCAGGAAGCGGTGCGAGCGCGACATGAGAGCGCATCCTACGTGCGCACGATGCCGGCGATCAGTCGCGCCGCGGCAGAATGGCCACCACGGGCGTGATGCACGACCTCAGCCGTCGAGGCCGAGCTGCCACGAGAAGAAGGCGAGCACGTCGGCCGACTCGTTGATGCGCATGCTCGTCGGCTTGCCGACGCCGTGGCCCGCCCGGCCCGACTGCCAGACCAGCACCGGCCGCTCGTCCTGCCCCGCCGCTGCCTCGATCATCCGCGCCGCCATCTTGCGGGCGTGTGAGGGATCGACGCGGGTGTCGCCCTCGGCAGTGGTGAACAGCACCGCCGGATACCGCTGGCCGTCGCGCACGTGGTGATAGGGCGAGTAGGCGCGCAGCCACTCGAACTCGTCGGCCACCTCGGGATCGCCGTACTCGCTGGTCCAGAGGCGGGCGATAAGGAACAGCGGGAAGCGGATCATGTCGAGCAACGGCACCGCGCACCAGACCGCGCGGGCAAGGTCGGGCCGCTGCGTCAGCGCCACGCCCATCAGCAGGCCGCCGTTGCTGCCGCCGTGCACCGCCAGCAACGACCTGCTCGTGAAGCCGCCCTCGACGAGCCAGTCGGCGGCGGCATGGAAGTCGTCGAACACGCGCTGCTTGTGCTCGCGGCGGCCGGCGCGGTGCCACGGGTCGCCGTACTCGTACCCGCCGCGCAGGCCGGCGATGCAGTAGACGCCGCCGTCGGCACACCATGCCGCCAGGCTCGGCATCCACGTCGGCGACATCGCGATGGCGAAGCCGCCGTAGCCGGTGAGCACCAGCGGCGTCGACGGCGACGGCACCACGTCGGCCCGGTGGGCGATGAACATCGGGATCAGCGTCCCGTCGGCCGACGGATAGTGCACCTGCCGAACCGCCAGCTCGGGCAGCACCGACGGGTCGGGCTTGTCGTCCCACGGCTCAACGGTGCCGCCGTCCGGCGACGGCGTGACGCGCAGCAGCTGCACCGGCGCACCGAACGTGCTGCGGGCGGCGAACGCCACCACCGTGCCGTCGGCCAGCACATCGGCATCGAGTGCCGCCACCGATGCCGCGCCCAGGTCGACGGTGCCGGAGCACTCGGCGTGCAGCGCCCCGAGCGAGTAGCGCTCGATGCGGTCGACGGCCACCTCGCTGGCAACCACCAGCACGTCGTCGCCGGCGACGGCGACGCTGCCAAGCACGGCGTCGTCGCGCTCGTCGACCACCGTGTGCCACGCCGACGGGTTGTCGAGGTCGACGCGCACTACCCGCCCGCGCGGCGCATCCCTCGTCGTGACGCCCACCAGCGAGGCACCGTGCACCTCGAACGACGACTGCGACTCGTCGCCGACGACGATGTCGGCCCACGCGCCGGTGGTGCGGTCGAGCACGTGCACGTCGACGCGCGTCCAGCCCACCATCTGGTGCACCACCACGTAGCTGCCGTCGCGCGACATCGACACGTCGGGCCACGACTCGGGCGTGGGCCGGCGGTCGAACTCGATGGTGTCGCTGGCGACCGGCGAGCCCAGCACGTGCCGGCGGATGTGGCGGTTGTACTCGTCGCCGTCGGGATAGCAGGCGTAGAAGAAGGCGCCGGCATCGGGCTCCCATGCCACCGAGGCCGCTCGAGTGTTGGGATGCGCTCGTCGAGCACGCGCCGCGTGCCGACGTCCATCACGTGCAGCACGCTGTTCTCGCTGCCGCCCTCGCTGAGGCCGTAGGCGACGAGCGAGCCGTCGGCCGACGGGTGGAACCAGTCGATTGCCACCGCTGCGTCGTCGGCCATCGAGGCCGGGTCGACCAGCACCGTGGCGGGCAACGCCGGATCGAGTGCGCTGCGCACCGCCAGCACGAACTGGTCGGCACCCTCGGGGCGCTCGAGCGTGAAGAGCCGGTCGCCGGCAACCGTCAGGCTGAGCGTGGTGGGCAGGCCCATGAGCGCGGAGAGGCGCTCGTGCCAGCGAGCCCGAGCGGGCTGGGCATCGAGCGCCTCGCGAGTGCGCAGGTTGTGGGCGGCCATCCACTCGGCCACCTAGGCGGAGGTGCCGTCCTCGAGCCAGCGGTACGGATCGTGCACCTCCACGCCGTGGAGCACGTCGACGTCGCTGCCGCGGCGGGCCACGGGGGCCGGCCGCAGGGGTGTGTCAGCCACGCCCCATGTTCGGGCGCTTGCCGTGGTTGGCCTTGCTGCGGCGCATGCGCGCCTTGCGCTTCTTGGTCTTCTTCGACATAGGGAGCCGAGCCTACCGGCCGGCCGGCGCAGCGCCCACCGGACTGCCGCCCGCCGCCGGGTGCCGCGGGCGGCGCACCGTGCCGAGCAGGCCCACCCCGGCGACGAGTGCGGCGATCGCCAGCGCCGCCGTCCATGCCTCGGCCGACGAGCCGGCCACCGGCAGCGAGTCGGCCTCTGGCTCGGTGGCATCGGGTTCAGTCACATCGGGCACGGTCGAGCCCGGCACGTCGGGCGGCAGCGTCGTGGAGGCGGCCGGCACCTCGAGGGAAGCCGTGGCCGTCAGCGACTCGGGGTCGCCAGCGGTGACCATCAACTGGGCGCCGTTCGGCGTCGGCGTCGCCGGGGTGCCGCGGTAGACGACGGCCGCGCCCGGTGCCTCGGTGGTCGCAGCCACGGTGACGGTGCCGGGCAGGAGGGGCACCGCCACCGTGGCTGAACCGTCCGGGCCCGTGGTGGCAGCATGCGGCGCGTCACCGCCGCTCACGAGCACGGAGACGTGCTGGCCGGCCACCGGTTCGGTGCCGGCCATGAGGATGACAGTCGCCGTCCCCTCGGCGGGAGACTGGCCGACGGCGACCGTCAGGTCGAGGCGCCACTCGGGCACCTGGGTGCCGGCGTGGCGCTGCGCCTCGCCGAGCAGTTCGGTGGCGCGAGCCTGCACGTCGGCCCGGCCCGTTGCCTCCGCCAGCATGTCGAGCGACGGCACGAGTGCCGACGCCGCGTCGTCGGCGCGGTGCTGCCCCGCTGCATCGCCGGCGAGGTAGTGGAACACGGCCCACAGCGCGGCGGCGGTGAGATCGTCGGCCGCGCTGCGATAGCGCCACGCCAGGTAGCCGCTGAGTCGGCCGCCGGCATCACGGGCGAACGACTGCGGCACCGGACTCGACGGCGTGCCCGACAGCGGATGCTGCCCGAGGTGATACGTGCACCAGCCCGTGCGGTAGAGGCCCTCGTCGTCGGTGAACAGCCACTGCCCCGCCCACAGCGGCGACGGCGAGCGGTCGACGCCTGCGACGTGATAGTCGAGGGCCAGGCCCGCGCAGCGATGGTCGCCCGGCACGTCGGCCGAGCCGTCGAACGGCACGTGCTCGACACAGTGGTCGGGCACCACGGCATCGGCCGGCGACATCGTCGGCCCGCACGTCACCAGCGACAGCGACGCAGCCACCGCTGCCACCGCACCGCCGCCCGCCATCCGCCGAAGTCCCATGCCGCCCTGTGCGCACCCCGCGGCGCGCATCGGCAGAACTTGCGCCGGCAATGGCGGCACGGGGCTCGGCGAGCCCCGGCGGTAGCCTTCGGCACTCGCTATGGAACGCTTCGGCCTGGTCGGCCTCCCCAACGCAGGCAAGAGCTCGCTCTACAACGCACTCACCGGCGGCGGTGCGCTCGCTGCGCCGTATGCCTTCGCCACCAAGGATCCCAACATCGGCGTGGCCAAGGTGCCCGACGACCGTCTCGACCGGCTGGCGGTGATGTCGAAGACCAAGAACACGGTGCACGCCGCCGTGCAGGTGGTCGACATCGGCGGCCTCGTCGAGGGCGCATCGAAGGGCGAGGGCCTCGGCAACAAGTTCCTCGCCAACATCCGCGAGGTCGACGCCATCGTCTTCGTGCTGCGGGCGTTCGTCGACGACGACGTGCCCGGGCCGAGCGATCCGCTCGAGCACCTCCGCGTGGTCGAGATCGAACTCGCCCTCGCCGACCTCGAGACCGTCGAGAAGCGGTTCACGCAGGCGCAGCGCCAGGCGAAGCTCGACAAGTCGGCCGCCGGCGAGCTCGAGGCGCTGCAGGCGGCCAACGAGGCCCTCAGCGCCGGCCTGCCCCTCTACCGCGCCGGCCTGAAGCCCGAGTGGCGCGAGCAGCTGCAGCCCTACTTCCTGCTCACCAACCGCTCGGTGCTCGCCGTGGTGAACGTCGGCGAGGGCGAGCTCGACCGCATCCCCGAGGTCGAGGCCCGCGTGCGCGCCGAGTTCCAGTCGGCTGGCGACAACGTCGAGGTGATCGGCATGTGCGTGCAGCTCGAGGCCGAGGCCGCATCGATCGTCGACCCCGTCGAGCGCGCCGAGATGCTCGACGGCTTCGGCCTGGGCGAGGGCGCCCTGTTCAGGATGGTGCGCTCGGCGTATCACCTGCTCGGGCTGCGCACCTTCTTCACCACCGGCGAGAAGGAAAGCCGGGCGTGGACCTTCCATGCCGGCTCGAGCGCACCCGAGTGCGCGGGCCGCATCCACACCGACTTCCAGCGCGGCTTCATCAAGGCCGAGGTCATCCACTGGGACGAGCTGCTCGACATCGGCTCGTGGACCAAGGCCAAGGAACTCGGCAAGATCCGCATCGAGGGCAAGGACTACCACCCCTCCGACGGCGACGTGATGGAGTTCCGCTTCAACGTCTGAGTCTGCGGCGGCGTCAGGCGCCGAGGTAACGCGACAGCATCACGATGGCGAGGATGCCGCGCGCCGACCAGCCGGCGGTGCGCACCCAGTTGGTGGTCACCAGTCGGCGGGCCGCGGCCGCATCGAAGCCCCTGCTGAGGCGCTCGTGCAGCGGCACCTGCACCAGCACCGTGCTGCCCAGCACCACGGCCAGCACGAGCCCTGCCACCAGCGGAAGTGCGCGGCCCACGCCGTCGGGCGGCGCGAAGAACAGCAGCAGCGTGGTGACGCCCTCCACCG
The DNA here is from genome assembly GCA_046076025.1 of Ilumatobacteraceae bacterium. Lineage (GTDB taxonomy): Bacteria > Actinomycetota > Acidimicrobiia > Acidimicrobiales > Ilumatobacteraceae > UBA668. The sequence goes on along the minus strand of JBJTRF010000064.1, from coordinate 10,315 downwards.
CCATCGGCGGGCCGACCACCACACCCGTGCGCGTGCGGTGCCGGTCCTCGTAGGCGACGAACTGCTGCTTGCCCACCGCTGCCATCAGCGGGTAGTGCACCACCTGCACGAACCAGATCAGGCCCGCCATGAACAGCGTCGCCGCGAGGTGCGCGTACAGCACCACCTCGTCGCCGCTCACCGTGCGCCCTCGGGATGCACCATCACGCGGGCCACCACGTCGGCCGACGAGCGGCCGACGCGCAGTTCGTGCGGCACGGCGCGCACCGTCCACGACCTCGAGCCCGTGTCCCACGCGCGGTACGCGTGTCGGTCGAGCTCGATGCGCACCTGCTGCGACGTGCCCGCCGGCACCCGCACCTTGGCGAATCCGACGAGGCGCTGCTCGGGCTCGTCGCCGTCGAGACCGGCGCGGTCAACCGCATGCGCGTACACCTGCACCACCTCGACGGCATCGCGCGTGCCGGCATTCGACACGGTCGCCGTCACGGTGTGCGCGTCGGGTGCCATCACGTCATCGATCGACACGCACGAGTAGCCGAGGCCGTAGCCGAACGGGAAGAGCGGCTCGCGCCCGACGGTCGAGTACCAGTGATGCCCGACGAGGCGCCCCTCCAGGTAGTGCGCCATGCCGTTGCGGCCGGGGTGGTGCTCGAACGCCGGCGTGTCCTCGAGGCGGCGCGGGAACGTGACCGGCAGGCGGCCCTGCGGCTCGACGTCGCCGGTCAGCACGTCGGCCAGCGCGTCGCCGAGGCCCTGGCCGGGGAACCATGCCATCAGCACGGCGTCGACTTCGTCGAGCCACGGCATCGACACCGGCGACCCAGCGTTCACCACCACCACCGTGGCGGCACTCGCCTCGGCGACACGGCGGACCAGCTCGTCCTGGCGGCCGGGCAGGTCGATGTCGGCGCGGTCCCATCCCTCGCTCTCCCAGTCGTCGTTGGTGCCCACCACGACGATGCTGAGATCGGCGCTACCTGCCAGCGCAACGGCGTCGTCGACGGGATCGCCGTGCTCGGGCGCCAGCGCCCCGATGTTCACGCCGGCGATCGCCCGGCCGGTGGCGTGATGGCGCGCCTCGACCGCCAGCGTGTACGTGCGGCCCGCCGCCAGCTCGATCGTGGCAGTGACCTCGGCCTTCCCCGTGCCGAAGAACGAGCCGCCTGCCGGCGCATCGGCCGTGTCGATCAGCACCCGCCCGTCGACGAGCAGCCGCGTCGGCGCAACGCTCTCGAGCCCGAACGTCCACATGCCGCCGGCGTCGGGCGTGAACTCGGTGCGCACCCGCGCGCCGAACGACGGGTTGCCGCCGTCGCGGCCCGTCGGCGACCGGAACCAGGTGATGCGCGACGATCGCGGGTGCCGCGTGCGCACCGGCACGGCGGCGGGGTCGTCGAGATCCTCGGGCGCGTCGAAGGCGTCGACCGTCAGCTGGCTGCACAGCCGCAGGTCGAGCTCGGGCAGGCGTCGATGCGTTCGACAGCCCTGCGCGTGCACCACGTCGATGCCGAGCGCGGCGAAGCGGCGCTGCAGCGCGTCGAGCGGGTGCAACACGCGGGTCGGGCTCACGTGGGCGCTGCCGCCGCCGCGCACCTGGCCCACCGCCGCATTCGGGCCGATCACCGCAATGCGCCGCACACCACGCGCGGCAAGCGCCGGCGCATCGACCGGCAGCACCGTGCGGCCGTCGGCCAGCGGCCGGTTGCGCAGCAGCACCATGCCCTCGGCCGCCACCCGCCGCACCAGGCCCTCGTCGGCCGGATCGTCGCGGCTGCCCTCTGGCCCCGGGCCATTGCCGTGCAGCGCGCCCGTCGCCTCGAGCAGCCACAGCACCGCGCGCGCCCGGGCGCGCACCTCGTCGACCGTCACCTCGCCCGACGAGATCGCGTCGTGCAGCAGCGTGCCGCGGTGCAGCGTCGGCCCGGGCATCTCGAGATCCAGCCCCGCCCTGATGCCCTCGGCGGTCGAGTGCAGGCCGAACCAGTCGCTGATCACCGTGCCCTCGAAGCCCCACTCGCCGCGCAGCACGTCGGCGATCAGCGCGTTGTCGGCTGCATAGGTGCCATTGACCCGGTTGTACGCCGACATCACCGCCAGCACGCCGGCCTCGCGCACGGCATCCTCGAACGGCCGCAGGTATAGCTCGCGCAGCGTGCGCTCGTCGATGCGCGAGTCGATCGTCATCCGCTCGAACTCGGTGTCGTTGCCGACAAAGTGCTTGATGCAGCAGCCGACACCCTCGCCCTGCACGCCGCGCACGTACGCCACCGCCATGCGGGCCGTCAGGAAGGCGTCCTCGCTCATGCACTCGAAGTTGCGCCCGCCCACCGGCGTGCGGTGCAGGTTCACGGTGGGGGCCAGCAGCACGTGCGCGCCCTTGGCGCGGGTCTCGCGGCCCAGCACTGCACCGACCGCCTCGACGGCGGCAGGATCCCACGTGGCAGCCAGCAGCGTGCTGCACGGCACGTTGATGGATCGCTCGCCGTCGAAGCGGGTGCCCCGAGCGCCCACCGGCCCGTCAGTCACGCGCATCGACGGGACGCCGAGTCGCTCGATCGCCGCGGTGTGCCATGCATCGGCACCGGCGGTCAGCAGCACCATCTCGTCGACGACCAGCTGCGCGGCGAGCGCGTCGGCAAGGCCCTGCCCTTGCCCACCGGAAGCCGTCGACGCGTCCATCGGAATGCCGCGCAACCTACTGCACCGCCACCGCACGACCGGCCTGCCGTCACCTACCATCGGCGCCGATGCGACCGAACGTGCTCCTCATCACCCTCGACCAGTTCCGCGGCGACTCACTCGGCTGCGCCGGGCACCCGGTGGTACTCACGCCGCACCTCGACGAGCTCGCCGCCCATGGCACCCGGCTCGCCCGCCACTACTCGCAGGCGGCCCCGTGCGCACCGGGCCGCGCTGCGCTGTACACGGGCACGTACCAGATGAACAACCGCGTCGTCGCCAACGGCACGCCGCTCGACCACCGCATCGACAACGTGGCCCGCGCCGCCATCCGTGGCGGCTACCGGCCGGTGGTGTTCGGCTACACCGACGTCGGCGCCGACCCGCGGCAGATCACCGACCCCAACGACTGGCGGCTGAGCCACTACGAGGGCGTGCTGCCGGGCTTCGAGGAGCTGCTGTGCCTCGACGAGCGGCACGCCCCGTGGCTCGAGTGGCTGCGGTCGCTCGGCTACGACGCCACCGACCCCGACGTGATGCTCGCCACCGAGCACGAGCGCCCCGCCGAGCACTCGGTCACCACGTTCCTCACCGACTCGTTCCTGCACTGGCTCGGCGAGCGCAACGCCGGCCCCGACGGCGGCACGCCGTGGTTCACGCACCTGTCGTTCATCCGGCCGCATCCTCCCTACAGCGCGGCGGGCCGCTACGGCACCATGTACGACCCGGCCTCGCTGCCCGACCCGCTGCCCATCCCTCCCGACGTGCATCCCGTGCACGAGGTGCTGCTGTCGGGCACCGGCGCCACGGCTCCCACCGAGCCCGACGCCGTCCGCCGCCTGCGCGCGCAGTACTGGGGAATGATCACCGAGGTCGACCACCACCTCGGCCGCATCTGGTCGGCCCTGCGCGAACGCGGCGAGTGGGACAACACGGTGATCGTCATCACCGCCGACCACGGCGAGCAACTCTGCGACCAGGGACTCATCCAGAAGGCCGGCTTCTTCGAGAGCAGCTACCACATCGTCGGCATCGTGCGCGAGCCCCGCCTGCCCGCCGGCCACGGCCGCGTGGTCACCGAGTTCACCGAGAACGTCGACATCATGCCCACCGTCTGCGAGGCCATCGGCGTGCCGGTGCCCCTGCAGTGCGACGGCCTGCCGCTCACGCCGTTCCTGCGCGGCGAGCAGCCAGCGCACTGGCGTGATGCCGCGCACTACGAGTGGGACTGGCGCGAGTGGTTCATCGCCGCCGGCGGCCACGACTGGCCGTGGGACCGCCGCCTCGAGCGGCAGAACCTGGCGGTGCTGCGCAACGACACGCACGCGTACGTGCAGTTCGGCAACGGCGACTGGCTGTGCTTCGACCTCGCCGCCGATCCCACGTGGTGCACGCGCGTCGACGATCCCACCGTGGTGCTGCCACTGGCGCAGCAGATGCTGGTGTGGCGACAGCAGTTCCTCGACCGCCAGTTCACGGGCATGCTGCTGCGCGACGGCGGCATCGGCCGCTGGCCCGACCCCGTTCCCGCCTGAGCGGCGACTGCCGCACGCGTCAGCGCACGCGCTCGAACCACAGGTCGACGGCCTGGCGCCCCTCGCGCCGGCCACGTGCCTCGAACCGCGTCACCGGCCGCCACGACGGCCGCTCGATGCGGCCTCCGTCGAGACGCCCGTCTGCCGCGGCGACGCGCTCGACCTGCGCCGCGTAGTCGTCCACGTCGGTGGCCACGTGCAGGCTGCCGCCCACTCGCAGTCGGTCAACCAGCACGGCCACCACGTCTGGCCGCAGCAGTCGTCGGTGGCGCTGGCGCTGCTTGGGCCACGGGTCGGGAAACCACAGACGGATCCCTGCCAGCGATCCTGCGGCCAGCCGCGGCAGCAGTTCGAGCACGTCGGTGGCGGCCACGCGCACGTGCTCCCACCCTGCAGCCTCGGCATCGGCCACCACCCGCGCGACCCCCGGCGTGTGCACCTCGACGCCCAGCACCGCCTCGGCAGGCCGGGCAGCGGCCATCGCCGACAGCCCCTCGCCGCCACCGAAGCCGACGTCGAGCACCACGTCGGCGTGGCCGGGGAACACCGCCGCCAGGTCGATCGGCGTCGCCGCCTCGGGCAGCACAAACCGGCCGGCAGCGCGCTCGAACCCGGCGGCGCGCTGCGGCGACATGCCGCGGCGTCGCGGCCGAAAGCTGCGTGCCGTGCGCATCGGGTCGGGGACGGCCGTCATCGGCACCACTTCTAGCGGCATCGGCACGTGTCCGCATTCGCGGTACGCGTGTACCACTACGCTCGGCACACGTATGACCGCAGCCGCTGCCACACGCGAGCGCCTGCCGGTCGTGCCCTCGCTGCTGGCGGTCACCGCCGGCGTGGTCTGGGGATTCGGCACCATCCTGAAGCGCGTCGCCGAGGACACCGACGCCTTCCAGTACCTCATCTGGCGATCCATCGGCACCATCGTCGTCATCGAGTGCATCAGCGCCCTGCGCGGACGGCCACTGCCGACGCTGCGCGCATGGCGCAGCGGACGGGCGATGATCGCCGCCAACCTCGGCCTGTTCGTGGCCTCGCTCGCCTACGTCTACGCCGTCGACACCACCACGCCCGCCAATGCCGCATTCCTTGGCTCGCTCACGCCGCTCGTCGCCGTGGTGTTCGCGCGGTTCCTCGGCGAGCGACTCGCGCCATCCACCATCGTCGCCCTCGCCGTCGGGCTCGCCGGCCTGCTCGTCACCGTGATGAGCGATCTCGAGGCCGGCAGCGTGATCGGCAACCTCGCCGCCTTCGCCGCGTCGATCGGCTTCGCCGTCTATACCGTGGCCATCCGCACCGACACCACCAAGGACTGGTCGGCGGTGCTGCCCGGCTACGGCCTGCTGATGATCATCGTGTGCAGCATCGTCACCATCGCCAAGGGAAACCCGCTGCTGCCGCCGCTCGACGACACGCTGTGGGCCATCGCCCACGGGGCCGTGTTCATCGTCGGCGGCACGACGATGTTCAACTGGGCCGCCCGCCACGTACCTGCCGTGCCGATGATCGTGTTCTCGCAGACCGAGACCATCGCCGTGCCGGTCCTCGCCTACGTCGTGCTCGGCCTCGCGCCGAAGCCGCTCACCATCGTCGGCGGGATGATCATCCTCGCCGCAGTGGTCGGCAAGGCCGTCTACGACACGGCCATCGGGCACCGAGGCACGTACCTGCCGCCCGGCGACGTGCAGCCCAGCTAGTCGACAGCGTCACCGGCATGGCATCCGTCGATGCCCTCGGCGTCGACACCAGCGCAAGGTCGACCGCACTGGCACCGTGCTCGACGGCGTCAGTCGCCCCAGTGGCGCTGCTCGAGGAAGGGGTCGCCGTACATGTGGTAGCCGTTCTGCTCCCAGAAGCCGGGGGCATCGCTGTCGCGCACCTCGAGGCCGCGCACCCACTTGGCGCTCTTCCAGAAATAGAGGTGCGGCACCACGATGCGCACTGGGCCGCCGTGGATGGGCTCGATCTCCTCGCCCTCGAAGGCATAGGCCACGATCGCCTCGTCGGTGGTGATGTCGGCCAGCGGCAGGTTGGTGGTGTAGCCGTACTCGGCGTGCTCCATCACATGCGTGGCACCCGCCTGCACGCCGGCCCGCTCGAGCAGGTCGCGCACCCGCACGCCCGTCCAGGTGGTGTCGAACTTGCTCCACTTGGTGACGCAGTGGATGTCGAAGGTGAGCGTCACCGACGGCATTGCCTTCAACTCGTCGAGGTCGATCACGAACGGCCGCTCGACCATCCCGCCGACCGCGAGGTTCCACTCGCCGGGCGAATAACTGGGCACGTCGCCCACGTGCAGCACGGGAAACCGCTCGGTGAGGTACTGGCCGGGTGGCAGGCGATCGGGGTCGTAGCCCTTCGTCGCCAGTTCCTGTCGGTTGCGGTCGAAGAAACTCATGCGCACAGTGTGCCCGAGCCGCACGCGTAGGGTGGCACCATGAGCGACTTCCCGCCCCCGCCCCCGCCGCCCGGCAGCATCCCGCCGCCGCCCGACATGACGCCGCCCCCGCCGTACGGCGGCCAGGGGGCGCCGCTCGGCTACGGCATGCCGGCACGCTCGTTCAGTCGCATCGGCGGCATCTCGAAGGTGCTCGGCGGCCTCTTTGCGACGATGATCGTCTTCCAGGCACTCAGCGTGATCGGCGTCGTGCAGGCAGCGAACCGCGCCCAGCGATTCCTCGACGGCCGCATCGACGAGGACGCATTCGAGACGGCGTCCGGCATCGAGCTGCTCAGCAGCGTCACCACCCTGCTCACCGTCGGGCTGATGGTCCTCACCATCATCTGGATGTTCCGCATCGCCAAGAACCTGCGCGCCATGGGCCGCACCGGCCTGAGCTGGGCGCCGGGCTGGGCCATCGGCGGCTGGTTCCTCCCGCCGTGCATCTTCGTCATCCCGTGGCTGGTGCTGCAGGAACTGTGGAAGGCCAGCGACCCCGACGTCGCGCCGGCGGATCCGTCGTGGAAGCAGCGACCGGTGACGCCGCTGCTGCACGTCTGGTGGGTGCTGTACGGGCTGCTGCCCATCGTCGGCGCGGCAGTCGGCCTGTCCGCCGCCTGGGACGTGTTGCGCACCGCCATCGAAAATGGATTCGACGAGGCCAACGCAGCAACGGTCACGGCGCAGTCGCTGGTCGACGGCCGGGTGGGGAACGTCGTCGGCGGGCTCGCACAGGTGGCGGCGGCAGCGATCTTCATGGTGATCGTGCGCCAGCTCGCCGAGCGTCACATGCGCTGCACCGGCGAGGCCTGACCGTCCCGCAACGCCCATGCTCTATCTCGTGCGCCACGCCAAGGCCGGCAGCCGCCACGACTGGGAGGGCGACGACCGCGACCGGCCGCTCGATGCCGCCGGCGAGGCACAGGCCGATGCCCTGGCGGTGCGGCTCGCGCCCCTCGCCACCGGGCGGCTGGTCAGCAGCCCGTATACGCGCTGCGTGCGCACGCTCGAGCCACTCGCCCGACTCGTCGGCACGCCGCTCGAGACCGACCGTCGGCTGGCCGAGAACGGCCTGTTCACCGAGGTGTTCGAGTTGTTCGACGAACTGCCAGACGGCAGCGTGCTGTGCAGCCACGGCGACGTGATCCCCGACGTGATGCAGGCACTTGAACGCCGCGGCTGCGCCATCACCGGCCCCATCGACTGGCGCAAGGCGAGCACGTGGGTGCTGACCCGTCAGGATGGCGCGGTGACCGGCGCCGAGTGCTGGCCGCCGCCCTGCTGAGCGACTGCCTCGTCAGGGCTGCGAGGTCGGCGAAGCGACGAGCCCCTCGATCATCGGCACGAGCATGCTCGGCGGATCGAGTGCCAGACAGGCCTCTGCCTCGGCAGCCGCCAGCGCCGCGTCGGGCGGCTGCAGGAACCGTCCCGCCGCCACGGCCAGCAGGCAGTGCGGATCTGCGTAGTCGGGATCAATGTCGATGGCCCGGCGCAGCTCGGGCAACTGCTCGGTGATGATCGCCGGGTCGCCGGCGCCGCGTCCGCCCAGCACCAGCAGCCATGCCCGATACGTGATCGCCTCGGCATTGTCGGGCTCGAGTGCCAGCACCTCGTCGTAGGCGGTGAGCGCCGCCGACGGATCAGCGCCCAGCGCCTGGCGGGCCGACGACAGCAGCACCGCCACGTCGTCCATCGGCAGGCCGCCCGTGATGGTCTCACCTGGAAGCCGCTGGCCTGCCGAACGCGCCACCGCCACCCCGAGCGAGATGCCCACCGCCAGCGTCAGCACCGGCACGACGGCACGACGCCACAGCGGACGCCGCTCGCCTGCTTGCCGCTGCACAGCATCGGCTCCCTCGAGCTCGCGCAGCACGGCGCCGGCGCGGGCCACGTAGCCGTCGCGCAGCACGCGGTGATCGTGCTCGTCGACGTCGCCGGCCTCGCGCTCGCTGTCAAGGTCGCGGATGCTGCCGAGCAGGAAGCGGCGCTCTTCCTCGAGTGCCGCACGGCGCTCGGGCGTCACCGCTGCTCCTGATCGAGCGCGGCGTCCACCAGGGCGCGGTCGCGGTCGTCGGGCACGGCATCGACGGCGCGCTTCCAGCGCCTGAACGCGAACGCCAGGCCCGCCAGCGCGCACACCAGCGCCGTCGACGGCAGCACCCACACCAGCGACTCGAATCCGGTGGCGGTGGGCACCAGTTGCGTCCGCGCGCCGAAGGCCTCGACAATCGACGCGATCACCTCGTCGTCGGTGGCGTCGGTGGTGGTGACCTGGGCGCGGATCTCGGCGCGGATCTGCGTGCTCGCCGAGTTCTGCGACTCGTACACGCTCTCGCCGTCACACACCGGGCATGCCAACCGCTTCGAGATCTCCTCGACGCGCTCCTGGGGCGTCAGCGGCCCCGACTCGCGCGTCGCGCCCACCGACAGCAGGCCGGCCACCGCCAGCACGAGCAGCACCCACGACGGCCACCGCTTCAGCGGATTCGTCGCCGGTGTCACGGCTGCGCTCCCGTCGTCACCGGTCCGAACTCGTAGGCGTCGCGCTCGCGCTGCACCAGCTGCGACAGCGTGACCGCGTCGATCGGGCCCGCCCAGCGAAGCCGCACGATGCCGTCAGGATCGACGATGAAGGTCTCGGGCACCTGCGCCACGCCGAACGACACGAACACCCGCCCGTTCTCGTCGAGCGCCACGGGCCAGTCGCCGCCGCGCTCGGCGAAGAACTGCCGCACGCGGTCGGGATCATCGTCGTACTGCACCACCGTGTACAGCTCGGCACCGGCGGCGCCCAGCACGCGCTGCTGGGTGGCGAAGGCCACCAGCTCGGGATGCTCGGCCTTGCACGGCACGCAGGTCGACTGGAAGAAGTTCAGCACCACCCAGCTGCCCTTGCGGCGGGACAGCTCGAACGAGCCACCGTCGAGCGTCGACGTGCTCATCGACGGCGCCGGCCGTCCGAGCAGGTGGCTGTCGACGATGCCCGACGCGCCGTCGCTGTCGCCGCTGCCGCGCGCCAGCACCCAGAACAGGCCGCCCATCAGCACGGCGGCGGCGAGCGCCACGTAGGGGGCGACGCGCTGGCGGTCGTCGCTCACGGCCGCGTGCCTCCGTCGGGCGACGGCGGCACGGGCTCGGTGTCGGCGCCGTCGGTGACGCCGAAGCCGTGGGGCACCGGCACCGGCGCCGACACGGGATCTGTGGGCCGGTGGCGGGCCGCGCCGGGGAACAGCGCCAGCAGCGTGCCGACGCCGCACAGCAGTCCGCCGATCCAGAGCCACACGATCATCGGCTTGATGAAGATCTTCACCCGAGCCTCGCCCGTCGAGGCCTTCGTGCCCGGCTCGATGATGAGGTAGATGTCCTTGTCGAGCCCGGTGCGCACCGACGGCGTGGCGATGTCGCGGCCGAACTTGGTGTACTTCGTGATGGCGGGCGCGTACGCCTGGCCGCCGTCGATCGCGATGTCGGCCTTCACGCCCACCGAACGCGCGTCCTCGGTGTCGTACACATCGATGAGCGTGAACGTGTGCCCGGCGAACTCGACGGTGTCGCCCACCGTCATCTCGAACTCGCCGGCCCGCGTGTAACTACTCGACGCAGCCAGCGCCACCGCGATGAGGATGACGCCGAGGTGCACCACCATGCCGCCGTTGGC
>JBJTRF010000063.1:0-8621 GCA_046076025.1 Ilumatobacteraceae bacterium | reverse complement strand
ACCGAGACCGTGCCGTGGTACGACGCCAAGCTCTACGCCGCCACACAGGTCGTCGACGAGGCCCGCCACGTCGAGGTCTTCGCGCGCTACCTCGACGAGAAGCTCGGCGGCACCTACCAGGTCAACGCCCACCTGCGGATGCTGCTCGACGACATCGTCAACGACAGCCGCTGGGACATGACCTACCTCGGTATGCAGGTGATGGTGGAGGGCCTGGCGCTCGCGGCGTTCGGGTTCATGCACCAACTCACCGAGGAGCCCCTGCTCAAGCAGCTCCTGCGGTACGTGATGAGCGACGAGGCCCGCCACGTCGCCTTCGGCGTGCTGAGCCTGAAGGAGGTCTACGACGGCATGAGCGATGCCGAGTTGAAGGACCGCCAGGAGTTCGCCTTCGAGGCCGCCGTGCGGATGCGCGACCGTTTCATGTCGCAGGAGGTGTGGAACCGGATGGGCGTCAACGTGCGCGAGATCCTGCCGATCGTGCTCAACGACCCCACCCGCCAGGTGTTCCAGAGCCTGCTGTTCAGCAAGATCGTCCCGAACTGCAAGAAGCTCGGCCTGCTCGACCGCAACGACGCGTGGCTGCGCCGCCGGTTCGAGGAGATGAGCGTCATCCAGTTCGAAGACTGGGAGAACACCGGCGACGAGTACCTGAAGTTCGAGCTCGACAGCGAGCTCGCTGCGCCGGTCGCCGGCGACTGACTGCGGCAGCACCGACAGCCGCCGGGGCGCACCAGCCTGCGGAGGGGCCGTCCGGTAGTGTCCCGCGTGTGGCCACGGCGACCGACTCGCACCTCCGCCCCCTGGCGCGGCGCAGCGCCCCGACCCGCGCCCGGCGGCCCGGCTGCAGCGTGAAGGGACGCTGACGATGGCCCGGTTCGGCCGCGTGCTGTCGGCGATGATCACGCCATTCGACGAATCGGGGGCGCTCGACCTCGACGAGGCGCGGCGCCTGGCGCAATGGCTGCAGGCCAACGGCCACGACGGACTCGTGGTGGCAGGTACCACCGGCGAGTCGCCGGTGCTCACCGACGACGAACGCCTGGCGCTCATCGCCGCGGTGGCCGAAGCCGTCACCATCCCGGTCGTCGCCGGCACGTGCACCAACGACACGGCACACTCGCTGCACCTCACGGCAGAGGCCGAGCGACTCGGCGCGGCGGGCATCCTCGCCGTGACGCCGTACTACAACCGGCCGTCGCAGGCAGGCATCGATGCGCACATGCGCGCCGTGGCGGGGGCAAGTCGCCTGCCGGTGATGCTGTACGACATCCCGGTGCGCAGCGGCCGCAAGATGTCGACCTCGACCATGCTGCGACTGGCGAGCGAGGTGCCGACCGTGGTGGCGCTGAAGGACGCCGCGAACAACCCGGGCGAGACGGCAGCACTCATCGCCCAGGCGCCGGCAGGCTTCGAGGTGTACAGCGGCGAGGACATGATGACCCTCCCACTGCTCGCCAGCGGCATCGTCGGCACCGTGGGCGTGGCGACGCACTGGACCGGACCTGACCACCAGCAGATGCTCGACCTGTGGGACCGCGGTGATGTGGCGGGCGCGCGGCGTGTGAACGCCCGACTCGTCGAGAGTTTCGTGTTCGAGGGCGGCGACGAGTCGCCGAACCCGATTCCCACCAAGGCCGTGATGCGGCACCTCGGCTTCAGGGTCGGGCAGGCGCGGCTGCCGATGGGGCCGGCGCCGGACTTCGTCGAGCGACGGGTTCCCGAGGTGCTGGCTGCGCTCGACCGGGCCCGCGCCGAGTTCGCCGGCGTGCCGGCGGGCTGAGGCAGCGATGCCTGCGCCTGTTCGCCTCGTCTTCCTCGGCGGTCTCGGAGAGATCGGCCGCAACTGCATGGCGCTCGTCCACGGCGAGGGCCAGGCCGAGCGCGTGCTGCTGATCGACTGCGGGCTGATGTTCCCCGATCCCGACATGCACGGGATCGACCTCGTGCTGCCCGACTTCACCTGGCTGCGCGAGAAGGCCGAGCGCATCGTCGGCTGCGTCGCCACCCACGGCCACGAGGACCACGTCGGCGGGCTCCACTTCCTGCTCCGCGAACTGTCGTTCCCCATCTACGGCTCGAGGGTCACCCTCGGCCTGGCCCGCCACCGCATCGAGGAGGCCGGGCTGCTCGGCAAGACCGACCTCATCGCAGTTGCCGACGGCGAGCGGCGGATGATTGGCCCATTCGACGTCGAGTTCATTCCCGTCACGCACTCGGTGCCACACGCGCACGCGATTGCCGTGCACACCGAGCAGGGCGTCGTGCTGCACTCGGGCGACTTCAAGCTCGATCTCACGCCAGTCGACGGGCGGCGCACCGACCTCGCGCGCATCGGGGCCATTGCATCGACGACAGGGATCCGGGTGCTGCTGGCCGACAGCACCAACGCCGAGGAGCACGGTCACGCGCCCAGCGAGACGAGCGTTGGCGCCGTGCTCCGGCAGTTGTTCGCCGAGCATGCCGGTCGGCGCATCATCACCGCCAGCTTCGCCAGCCACCTGCATCGAATCCAGCAGATCATCGACGCAGCGATCGCCAGCGGCAGGGTGGTGGCGACGCTCGGCCTGAGCATGAAGAAGAACGTGCGCATGGGCCGCGAGCTCGGAGTGCTGAGCGTGCCAGATGCCTCGCTCGTCGACATCGACGACATCGACCGCTACCCGCCCGAGCGGGTGTGCGTGATCTCGACCGGCTCGCAGGGCGAGCCGATGTCGGCACTGGCCCTGCTGGCCCGCGGCGAGAACAAGTGGGTGAAGGTGGGCGAGCACGACACGGTGATCCTGTCGAGCCACGCCATCCCGGGCAACGAGGGCAACGTCAACCGCGTCATCGACGGGCTGCTGCGCGCCGGCGTCGAGGTGGTGCACAGCGGCATCGCCGACGTGCATGCCACGGGCCACGCCCAGGCCGACGAGCTGAAGACCTACCTCAACATCACGTCACCCGAGTGGTACGTGCCGATCCACGGCGAGTACCGCCACCTCGTCGCCAACGCAAAGCTCGGCACGACGATGGGGGTGCCCCGCGACCGGGTCCTGCTGTGTGCCGACGGCGACGTGCTCGAACTCTCCGACGACGGCCTTGCCGCCACCGGCCGGGTGCCCGCTGGCTTTCTCTACGTTGACGGCATCGTGGGCGATGTGGGGCAGGGCGTGCTCCGCGACCGGCAGGTGCTGGCCGAGGAGGGGGTCGTGGTGGTCGTGGTGACGGTCGACGTCTCCACCGGCAAGGTGCTCACCGGTCCGGAGATCATCACCCGCGGATGGGTGTACGCGCCCGAGGCAGAGGACCTGCTCGACGAGGCCTGCGACGCCGTCGCCGACGCCGTCGAGCGCGCGCTTGCCTCTGGCGTGCGCGACGTCGAGTCGCTCGAGCGCGACGTGCGCCGTGCGGCAGGCAAGTTCGTCAGCGACCGGACCAAGCGGCGGCCGATGATCGTGCCCGTGGTGATGGAGGCGTGACGTCCCTGCGCCTTGCGCTGGCCGCTGTGGCGATGGCCGCGCTGGTGGCATGCAGCGAGTCGGAGCCGGGCGGGCAGACCTCGCCGTCGGTGACGATCTGCGACCCCGACGCTGCGCCGCAGGCCGCAGCCGACCTTCCACGTGGCGATGATCGACGTCGCGATCGAGGCGTTGCGCGGCGAACTCGGTGCCGAACCCGAGTTCTTCGAGGTCAATGCCACGCCGCAGCTCGTCAACATGTTCGTCGCCCTCAACGACGCCACCATGGTGCAGGCGTGGCTCTACGCCGACGGCGAACTGTCGACGCAGCCGGCGCGCGAGGCAGTCGGGGGCACCTTCACTGCCGACCTCATCGCCGTGGATCCCGGCACCGTCTTCGACACGGTGCGCGCCGAGGTGCCCGACGCCGTGGTCACGACCTTCTACGTGCACGGCAACGGCGAGGGAGGCGTGCAGTACGGGCTGCTGGCGTCGACCGTGTGCGGCGGGGGATTCGACGTCACGATCGGCCCGGGCGGGGCAGTCCTGGCCGTCGACCCGGCCTGACACGCCGCGGATTGCCCGAACACGCGCGCGACCGCTTGTTAGCGTGGCGCCGATGGCCACGTGGGGAGAGCCCAGCCGCCGCTCACGGCGCAAGAGCGCCGGATCGACGCGCCCGGCCTCCGGCAAGGGCTCGCCAGCAAAGGGTTCGGCAGCAAAGGGTTCGGCAGCAAAGGGCTCACCGGCAAAGGGCTCAGCGGCAAAGGGTTCGGCAGCAAAGGGCGCGTCGTCGGCCGCCAAGCAGTCTCGGGGCAACCGGGCGACGGCGGTCGAGACGCCGCCGCAGGGGACCGCCCGCACCGCGGGGCGCTCGGGTCGCTCGACGGCCGACATGGCCGACCACGACGAGTCCCGCGCCGGTGGATCTCCGCTGCGCGCGGCAGTCGAGGGCCGCGAGCACGAGTTCCTCGGCATTGCGCTCGTACTCGTTGGCGTGCTGCTCGGCCTCGCGATCTATCTCGACCTCGCCGGTCCGCTCGGCGACGGCGTAGAGCAGGTCGTCGGCTGGTTCGCCGGCGCGGCCCGCTACGTCGTGCCTCCGGTACTCGTGGTCGGCGGCATCACGGTGGTGCGCAGGGGACGCAGTGGCAGCCCGTTCCGCCTGGTGCTCGGCTGGACCGTCACCGTGTTTGCGACGCTCGGCCTGCTGCACGTCGCAGGGGGACCGCGCGACGTGTTCGGCAGCATCGACGAACTCGATGACGCTGGCGGACTGCTGGGCGCAGCCATCGGTGCGCCGCTGGTGGGACTGCTCGATGTCGTCGCCACCGTGGTGGTGCTCTCGGCACTGGTGCTGGTGGGCGCGATGCTGATCGGCGGGGGATCGCTGCGGGCAATGGCGGGCGGCGCCGGCCGCGGCATCGCCGCCGTGGTGTCGTCGTTCCGTCGGCCCACTGCCGCCGACGCTGGCGAGCGCGCCGACGAGTCGGCTGTCGACGCGTCATCGGGCGCAGCACGCGCGGACACCGGACCGTACGACCTCGCCGACGATGACGACTTTGCCGCCGAACCCGAGCGCGCACCGCGACGCCAGCCGCAGCCGAAGCCGCCTCGCCCTCCGAAGGTGCCTGCGGCAGCCGAGCCCGGCGAGCAGGCCGAACTCGATCTCGGCCCCGGTGCCAAAAAGGGTAAGTGGGTCCTGCCGCAGATGTCGACGCTCGGGCGCAGCACGGCACAGGCGATCGACCAGCGCGAGGTTGACGAACGCGGCCGCGCGCTCGTCGATGCCCTGTCGACCTTCGGCGTCGAGACCAGGCTCGTGGGGCAGACGGTCGGTCCAACGGTCACGCGTTACGAGCTCGAGATGGGCACGGGCGTGAAGGTGGCCCGCATCACCAGCCTCAACCGCGACATCGCCTACGCGATGGCAGCCACCGACGTGCGCATCCTC
Organism: Ilumatobacteraceae bacterium; assembly: GCA_046076025.1. Lineage (GTDB taxonomy): Bacteria > Actinomycetota > Acidimicrobiia > Acidimicrobiales > Ilumatobacteraceae > UBA668. The sequence continues at coordinate 3,224 of JBJTRF010000063.1, read as the reverse complement.
GCTCCCATCCCCGGCAGGTCGGCGGTCGGCGTCGAGGTTCCCAACCACACCCGCCAGCTGGTGAGCCTCGGCGACATCATGACGGCACCGGAGGCGCGGGCGGCGACGCACCCGCTCGATGTCGCCATCGGCAAGGACATCGCCGGCCGCGCCGTGTTCTTGAACCTCGCCACCACCCCGCACCTGCTCATCGCTGGCACCACCGGCGCCGGCAAGTCGAGCGGCATCAACAGCATCCTCACCTCGCTGCTGATGCGCACCACGCCCGAGCAGGTACGGCTCATCCTCATCGACCCCAAGCAGGTCGAGATGGGCCAGTACAACCGCCTGCCGCACCTCCTCACGCAGCCGGTGACCAACCCGAAGAAGGCGGCCAACGCGTTGTCGTGGGCGGTCAAGGAGATGGAGACCCGCTACGACCTGCTGTACGAGACCGGCTTCCGCGACATCACCGGCTACAACGCTGCCTTCGACCGGGGCGAACTGCAGCCCGAGCCCGGCGCCGATGCATCGAAGGCATATCGACGGCTCGAGTACATCGTCGTGGTCGTCGACGAGCTGAACGACCTGATGATGGTGGCCAAGCGCGATGTCGAGGAGAGCATCACGCGCATCGCGCAGAAGGCCCGCGCCGTCGGCGTGCATCTCATCGTCGCCACGCAGCGGCCCTCGGTGAACGTAATCACCGGCGTCATCAAGGCCAACATCCCGGCCCGAGTCGCCTATGCGGTCAACAGCAACACCGACAGCCGCGTCATCCTCGACCAGCACGGTGCCGAGAAGCTCGTCGGCAAGGGCGACATGTTGCTGCTGCCTGGCAACAGCAACGTGCCGCAGCGCATCCAGGGCTGCTTCGTCGGCGAGGACGAGGTGCGCAAGGTGGTGGCGCACTGGCGCCGCCAGGCGCCCGAGGTGGTGTACGTCTCGGGGATCGAGGGCGACGACGGGCCGGGGAGCGCCGGGTCGGGCTCGGCGTTCAGCGGGGGCGGCGACGATGACGACGACGGACTGATGCGCCAGGCGATCGAGATGGTGGTGCGCAGCCAGCTGGGCAGCACGAGCATGCTGCAGCGCAAGCTGAAGGTGGGCTTCGCCCGCGCCGGCCGGCTGATGGACCTGCTCGAGCAGCGCGGCATCGTCGGCCCGAGCGAGGGCTCGAAGGCCCGGGCGGTGCTGATGACCGTCGAGGAGTTCGAGCAACTGCGGGCCGACGGGCAGATCTGATCTCCGGCCAGGTCTGACGCCGTCAACGCGCCCTCCGCCGAGGGTGCATGATGCGGGGATGCACAACGAACTCACGCCCACCGTCATCGCCACCGGACTCCGCTTTCCGGAGGGACCGATCGCCATGCCCGACGGCTCGGTCGTGCTGGTGGAGATGTTCGGGCCCCGCATCACCCGCGTGCATCCCGACGGCACCGTGCAGACGGTGGCCGAGGTGGCCGGCGGGCCGAACGGCGCTGCCATCGGACCCGACGGCGCGCTGTACCTGTGCAACAACGGCGGCTCGTTCAGTCCCGTCGACCTCGGCGGCATGCTGCTGCCAGGTCCGTTCGATCCGGGCCGCTACGTGGGCGGGCGCATCCAGCGCGTCGACCTCGCCACGGGCGAGGTCAGCGACCTCTACACGGAGTGCGACGGCCGGCCGCTGAGGGCACCGAACGACCTGGTGTTCGACGGGCACGGCGGGTTCTGGTTCACCGACCACGGCATCCGCGACAATGCGTCGCGCACGAGCGACCTCACCGGCATCTACTACGCCACCGCCGACGGCTCGCACATCAGCGAGCAGGTGTTCCCCGTCGAGGCGCCCAACGGCATCGGACTCTCGCCCGACGGGCGCACCCTGTACTGGGCCGAGACGCATACCGGCCGCGTGATGCGCCGCACGGTCGAGGCTCCTGGCCGGCTGGCTCCGGCCGCGCCGCTCGACCCGTCGGCCTGCCTGGCGGGGCTGCCGGGCCTCCAGCTGCTCGACTCGCTGGCGGTCGACGGCGACGGCAACGTGTGTGTGGCCACGCTGCTGAACGGGGGCGTCACCGTGATCGCCGGCGACGGCTCGTCGTGGCACCTGCCGACCGACGACCCGCTCACCACCAACATCTGCTTCGGCGACCGCGACGGCAGCGGCGAGTACCGCGATGCCTACATCACCTGCTCGGGATTCGGCACGCTGCAGCACGTCCGCTGGCCGAACAGGGGGCTCCGCCTCGCGCACGAGTAGCGGTCGGTAGCCTCGCCACCCGTGGGGCAGCGCTTCTATGTCGAGACACTGGGGTGTCCGAAGAACCAGGTCGACAGCGACAAGCTTGTCGGCACCCTGCTGGCCGATGGCATGACCCCGGTCGACGATGCCGAGGTGGCCGACCTCGTGGTCGTCAACACGTGCGCGTTCATCGACGAGGCCCGGCGCGAGTCAATCGACACGATCCTCGCCCTCGAGGACCGCAAGAAGTCAGGCGCCCGGCTCGTGGTCACCGGCTGCATGGCCGAGCGCTACGGCGACGAACTGCGCGAGGCGCTGCCCGCGGTCGACCAGGTCGCCGGATTCGGCGTGCCCGTGGCGCTGGGTGCCAAGCCCGCCGGGCGCAGCACGATTCCCGTCACCCCGGTGCCGACGCTCGACCTGCTCAACCTGCCCCGGCCGCGATCAGTCGCGCCATGGGCCTACGTGAAGATCGCCGAGGGCTGCGACAGGACGTGCGGCTTCTGCGCGATCCCGTCGTTCCGCGGTCCGCAGCGCAGCCGCGACATCGCGTCGATCATGGACGAGATCGAGCAACTGCAGGTGCGCGAGGTGGTGCTTGTCGCGCAAGACCTCGCCAGCTACGGCAAGGACCGGCCGGCGGAGCTCGGCGCAGGCGCCATCGTCCCGCTCGTGCGCGCAGTGGCCGCCGCCGTCGACTGGACGCGGCTGCTGTACCTGTATCCGAGCGACCTCTCCGACGATCTCATCGACGCGATCTGTGCCACCGGCGTGCCGTATTTCGATCTCTCGCTGCAGCACGTCAGCAAGCCGCTGCTGCGGAGGATGCGACGCTGGGGCGACGGCGAGCGATTCCTGCGCCGCATCGCCGACATCCGCCGCCGCGAACCCGCCGCTGCCTTCCGCAGCAACTTCATCGTCGGCTACCCAGGCGAGACCGAGGCAGACCACGACCTGCTGCTGCAGTTCGTCAAGCAGGCGCAGCTCGACTGGTGCGGGTTCTTCGCCTACAGCCCGG
>JBJTRF010000062.1:0-8227 GCA_046076025.1 Ilumatobacteraceae bacterium | reverse complement strand
CATGCGATGCCGGTCCCGGCAGCCCGGCGAGCGATGGACGGTCGCGGCTGCTGCTGGGCGGCGCCCCGCTGCGTGCCGAGCAGTTCGTCCGCCTCCTCGAGGCCAACGAGGGCCTGGCCCGCGTCGATGCGGCCTGCCTCGTGTACGGCCCTGATCCGGTGGCGGTGAGCGACGAGCGTGGCGTGCTCGACGGGCTCAACGGCTGGGCGGCACCCGATGCGCATCCGGCCATCGACCCGGCGACGCCGTGCGGCACACCGGCTCCTGCGCCGGCTCCCGCCCCCTGAGCCGCTGGGTTCGGCGGCCGCCCGCCGTCAGTCGCGGAAGTTGTTGAACTGCAGCGGGATGCCGAGGTCGGCGTCCTTCAGCACGGCGATCACGGCCTGGAGGTCGTCTCGCTTCTTGCCGGTGACGCGCACGGTGTCGCCCTGTGTCTGGCTGCTGACACCCTTCGGACCCTTGTCCTTGATGAGCCGGTTGATCTCGCGGGCCTTGTCGCTGCCGATGCCGACCTTGATGGTGACGGTCTGGCGCACGGTGTTCTGGGTGGCTTCCTCGACGGTGCCGTACTCGAGGCCGCGCAGCGACACGCCTCGCTTCACGAGACGCTCCTCGAGCACCAGTCGGAGGGCCTTCAGGCGGTCGTCGCTGACCGTGCGCAGCGTGAGCACGAGGTCCTTCTGCTCGATCGAGGAGTCGGTGTTCTTGAAGTCGAATCTCGTGCCGATCTCGCGCTGCGCCTGGTCGACGGCATTGCGGACTTCCTGGCGGTCGACCTCGGAGACCACGTCGAAACTGGGCATGCCGCAAGCGTAACGAAGCGGGTAACCTCTGCGACGCCGATGGGTCGGTGCCCGAGTGGCCAAAGGGAGTTGACTGTAAATCAACCGGCGTCGTCCTTCGGAGGTTCGAATCCTTCCCGGCCCACATCGCCGAGATCGCCAGGCCACCCGGCCTGGCGATCGTCGCGTCACGGGCTGGGTGTCACGGGCTGGGTGTCACGGGCGAGGCAGCACGGCCTCTGACGACCGGGTCGGCGCCTCGCCGAGCAGGCGCTCCATGATCGCCACGTCGTGCCACCGGCTGAACTTCCGGCCGACCTCCCGCTCGATGCCCACCAGTTCGAAGCCAAGGGCCTGGTGGAGGGCGATCGACGCCTCGCCGGCGGCGTTGATGCGGGCGAACACGGCATGGAAGCCCGACGTCTCGGCAATCGCTAGCAGCTCGCCCAGCAGCAGCCGCCCGATGCCCTCGCCGTGTCGATCGCGCCGCAAGTACACCGAGTCCTCGACGCTGGTGCGGTACGCGGCCCGCTCTCGGTAGGGCGAGAGGGCGGCAAAGCCCACGATCTCGTCACCGCTGGCGGCAGCCGGGTCGACGGCCACGATGGCCGAGAAGGCGCCGCTGCGGGCCGCCAGCCAGTCGAGCTGGTCGTCAAGGGTCCGTGGCACCAGGTCGAAGGTGGCCACCGTCTGGAGCACCTCGTGGTTGTAGATGGCTCGAACCTGTTCGGCGTCGGCCGCCGTGGCCGGGCGCAGTGACAGGCTCTCCACGGAGCGCAGGGTAGTGCGAGGCCCCGATTTCGGGCCCGCCGTAGCCGCCGGGCCGAACCGACCGCTAGGCTCGCCCCTCGGCTTGCGGGCTCGCTCGCGCGCCCCAAAGCCCTCTTAGCTCAGTCGGCAGAGCAACGCCATGGTAAGGCGTAGGTCGTCGGTTCGATTCCGACAGAGGGCTCGACCACACGGTCGGGTCCACCGGCCGCGGCAAAGCCCTGGCGGCGTAGCTCAGTTGGTCAGAGCATCCGGCTCATAATCGGAAGGTCATCGGTTCGATCCCGATCGCCGCTACAAGTCCACAACACAACAACCACAGGCACCACACAGGAGAGGGTCTCCCATGAGCAAGGCGAAGTTCGAGCGTACGAAGCCGCATGTGAATATCGGCACGATGGGTCATATTGACCATGGGAAGACGACGTTGACGGCGGCGATTTCGAAGACGTTGGCGGATCGTGGGTTGGCGCAGTACACGCCGTTCGACCAGATCGACAAGGCGCCGGAGGAGAAGGCGCGCGGTATCACGATCTCGATCGCCCATATCGAGTACGAGACGGAGAAGCGGCATTACGCGCATGTGGACATGCCGGGCCACGCGGACTACATCAAGAACATGATCACGGGTGCGGCGCAGGTGGACGGGGCGATCCTGGTGGTCGCGGCGACTGACGGGCCGATGCCCCAGACGCGCGAGCACGTGCTGCTGGCCCGCCAGGTGGGTGTGCCGTACATCGTGGTGGCGCTGAACAAGTCGGACATGGTGGACGACGAGGAGCTGCTGGCTTTGGTGGAGCTCGAGGTTCGGGAGCTGCTGAGCGAGTACGAGTTCCCGGGCGACGACGCGCCGGTGGTGCGGGTGTCGGCGCTGAAGGCTTTGGAGGGCGACTCGGCGTGGCAGGACAGGGTGATGGAGCTGATGGCGGCGGCGGACGCGTACATCCCCGAGCCGCAGCGCGAGCTGGACAAGCCGTTCCTGATGCCGATCGAGGACGTGTTCACGATCACGGGCCGCGGGACGGTGGTGACCGGCAAGGTGGAGCAGGGCAAGGTCCACACCGGCGACGAGATCGAGATCGTGGGGCTGCGCCCGACGCAGAAGACGGTGTGCACGGGTGTGGAGATGTTCCGCAAGCTGCTCGACGAGGGCCAGGCGGGCGACAACATCGGTGCGTTGCTGCGCGGCACGAAGAAGGAGGACGTGGAGCGCGGGCAGGTGCTGTGCAAGCCGGGGTCGATCACGCCGCACACCGAGTTCGAGGGGCAGGTGTACGTGCTGACGGCGTCGGAGGGCGGGCGCCACAAGCCGTTCTTCAACAACTACCGGCCGCAGTTCTTCTTCCGGACGACTGACGTGACGGGCACGGTGAAGCTGCCGTCGGGCACGGAGATGGTGATGCCGGGCGACAACATCACGATCCAGGTCGAGCTGGGCAAGCCGATCGCGATGGACGAGGGGCTGCGGTTCGCGATCCGCGAGGGCGGCCGCACCGTCGGCGCCGGCCGAGTCACCAAGATCACCAAGTAATCCGTCCCGGCCCGGCCGGGCCCACCAGCGAGCGAGGAGGGCGTCATGCCCAAGAACGACAAGAGGGTGAAGATCACCCTCGAGTGCACCGAGTGCAAGAACCGCAACTACATCACGATGAAGTCGAAGATCAACGATCGCGAGCGACTCGAGATGAAGAAGTACTGCAACCACGACCGGCGCCACACCCTGCACAAGGAGACCCGGTAAACGGGCCCGCAGGGCCGGGCCGAACCTCGAGGGGTGGCTGGTAGCGTTACCGGCCGTCCCTTCCGAGGGCAGTAGCTCAGTTGGTAGAGCATCGGTCTCCAAAACCGACGGTCGGGGGTTCGAGTCCCTCCTGCCCTGCCCAGCACAACAGAACCGAGTGAGTAGATGTCACTGGACGACCTCAACCGAGAGCAGAAGCGCACGCTGAAGCGGATGGGGGCCCTCGACGAGCAGGGCCGGCCCACCCGCGCGGCCGCACCTGCGCGCCGGTCGGGCGACGAACGGGTCGGCCTCTTCCAGTACCTCCGCGAGGTTCGCGACGAGATGCGCAAGGTGGCGTGGCCCAAGTGGCCCGAGGTCCGCCGCTTCTCGGTCATCGTGCTGGTGACGGTGCTCATCTTCACCGGGTTCGTGTTCGGCCTCGACTCGCTCTTTGGTGTCCTCTCGGGATGGCTGTACGAATGATGAACGACGAACTCACCCCCGCAGACGACGACGAGCAGGTCGTCGCGTCATTCGACCTCTCGTCGGTCGATGCGTCCGACGAGGCCGGCGAGGCAGTCGTCGACGAGACCGACGACGAGGCGCCCGCCGTCGACGACCCCTGGACCCGCCCGGGCAAGTGGTACGTCGTGCACACGCAGTCGGGCTACGAGAAGAAGGTCACCCTCAACCTCACCGCCCGCATCCAGAGCATGAACATGGAGGAGAAGATCTACGAGATCGTCATCCCCATGGAAGAGGTCGACGAGTTCAAGAATGGCCGCAAGCAGACCGTCCAGAAGAAGGTCTTCCCCGGCTACCTGCTGGTGCGCTGCATCATGGACGACGACTCGTGGTACTGCATCCGCAACACGCCGGGCGTCACCGGGTTCGTCGGCCAGAGCAAGCACGGCCAGAAGCCCACGCCCCTGTCGCGGCGAGAGGTGCAGACGTTCCTCTCCGCGAAGGGCGACGGCACCGGCGGCCTCCCGCAGCGCAAGAAGCCCAAGCTCGAGTTCGAGGTGGGCGAGGGCGTGCGCGTCAAGGAAGGCCCGTTCGCCGACTTCAACGGCACGGTCGCCGAGATCAACGCCGATCACCTCAAGCTGAAGGTGCTCGTCAACATCTTCGGGCGCGACACGCTCGTCGAGATGGACTTCGGCCAGGTCAGCAAGCTCTGACCGCAGCACACACCTGAGAACGACCACCACAGACAGGGCAACGAGATGGCAAAGAAGAAGCTCACCGCAATCGTGAAGATCCAGATCCCGGCTGGCAAGGCGACGCCTGCCCCGCCGGTGGGTACCGCGCTCGGCCCGCACGGCGTGCCGATCATGGACTTCGTGAAGCAGTACAACGCCGCCACCGAGTCGCAGGTCGGCACGATCATCCCCGTCGAGATCAGCATCTTCGAAGACCGCACGTTCACCTTCGTGCTGAAGACCCCGCCCACGCCCGTGCTCCTCCGCGAGAAGGCCAAGCTGGCCAAGGGCTCGTCGACGCCGGGCAAGGCCGTTGCCGGCACCGTGTCCGAGTCGGACATCGAGGAGATCGCCAAGATCAAGATGCCCGACCTCAATGCCTACGATCTCGAGGCCGCCAAGCAGCAGGTGCGCGGCACCGCCCGCTCGATGGGCCTCAAGGTGTCCTGACCCGCTGGGGCAGGGCTGCACACATCCACCACCGCTCGACCGGGATCACCTCGCCCGGCGGCGTTCACACCCGAGGGAGACAACAATGTCCGGCAAGAAGTACGCCGATTCGGCCAAGACCTTCGACCGAGACGAGCAGTTCACGCCCACCGAGGCGCTGACGCTCGTGAAGGGCATGGCCAAGGCCAAGTTCGACGAGACTGTCGACGTCGCGGTGCGACTCGGCGTCGATCCGCGCAAGGCCGACCAGATGGTGCGCGGCACCGTGGCACTGCCCAGCGGCACCGGCAAGGACGTCCGCGTCGCCGTGTTCGCCGCCGGTGAGGCAGCCCAGGAGGCACGCGACGCCGGGGCCGACCTCGTCGGCGCCGACGATCTCGCCGCCGAGATCCAGAACGGCAACTTCAACTTCGACATCGCCATCGCGACGCCCGACATGATGCCGCTCGTTGGCCGCCTCGGCCGCGTGCTCGGCCCCCGCGGCCTGATGCCCAACCCGAAGACAGGCACCGTCACCCAAGATGTCGGTCGCGCCGTCGGCGAGTTCAAGGGCGGCAAGGTCGAGTACCGCACCGACCGGTACGGCAACGTGCACGTGCTGCTCGGCAAGGCGAGCTTCACTGTCGACGCACTCGAGGCCAACTTCCGCGCCGTGCTCGACGAACTGCAGCGCGCCAAGCCCGCCTCGGCCAAGGGCCGCTACCTCAAGAAGATCACGGTGAGCAGCACCATGGGCCCCGGCGTGAAGGTCGACACCAACCGCCTCAAGGCCGAGGCCTGATCGAGGGCAGTCGCCCGCTCAGCCGGCGAGCACCAGCTCGACGGCCCGGGCCAGCACCCGGCATCCCAGCACGAGGTCGTCGAGGGCGGTGTCCTCGTCGGCCGCATGGCTGACGCCGCCGATGCTCGGCACGAACACCATCGCTGCCGGCAGCACCGTAGCCACCACCTGAGCATCGTGCGCAGCGCCGCTCGGCTGGCGCATCCACTGGCCCGGCGCGGTCTCGTCGGCGGCGATGGTCACCGTGTCGACGAGTGCGGCGTCCATCGCCACCGGCGGCACCTGGTACTCGCTGTCGCCGACATCGATCGCCACGCCCCGCCCAGCGCCGATGCGGCGATGGGCGCCGACCACCTCGTCGAAGGCCGCATCGAGCCGACCGAGCAGCGCCACATCGGCATCGCGCCACTGCACGGTTGCCTCGGCGCGGTCGGGGATGATGCTCGGCGCCCCCGGCTCGACGCTGATGCGGCCGTGGGTCCACACCGACTCGGGGCCGCCGGCTGCGGCGAACGCGTCGTCGAGGTCGGCGAGGAAGCGCACGAGTGCCACTGCGGCATCGGCGCGCATCGGCATCGGGGTCGTGCCCGCATGGTTGCGCCTGCCGCGGAAGGTGACGGTCCGCTGGCGGATGCCGACGATCGCCGTGACGACGCCGATGCGCCGGCCGGTGGCCTCGAGCCGCCCGCCCTGCTCGATGTGCGCCTCGAGATAGGCCCGATGTCGACCGGGCTCGAGTTGCCACAGCGGTCGCCCCCACCAGCCGGCATGCCGCAGCGGGGCCTCCATGGCAGCGAGGTCGGCGGCCATGTCGTGACCGGCGAACGCCCTGCTGCCGACGAACCCGTGGAAGCTGCCCTCCTCGTCCATCCACGACACCACGTCGATCGGTGCTGTCTGGAGGGCCCGGGCCACCTCGAGGCCGGCGATGACGCCGTAGGCGCCGTCGAGCCAGCCGCCGAGCGGCTGGGTGTCGGTGTGCGAGCCCAGCACGACGGCAGGGCCCCCATGCCTGCTGCGGCCCGCCACGGTGCCGAGGCCGTCGATCATCGGCTCGAGACCGGCGTCGGCGAACCGGCCGGCGAGCCAGGCACGCGAGGCGATGTCGGCGTCGCTCAGCGAGGTGCGTGCCACGCCGGTGCCATCGGCACCGAACTCGCGCAGGGCTCGGAGGTCGGCAATCAGGCGGTCGCCGTCGACCGCATCGGCAGCGCTCGGCATGGGCACAGTGTGGCGCAGCGCCGGTGCAGCCGTGCGACTGCCGGGGTTTCCGCCCGGGGATGCGGCCGGTAACCTCGCCACGACAACCGAACCGGTCGCTCGCCGCAGACCGCTGGCCCGTCGGGAATCCTCCCGCCGGATAATGGGCCCGCCCACCAGCCGAGGTGAATATCCACCGGATCGAACGCCGCCGGGCAGTCGCCCGGATGCTCTCGCTCCTCGTGGTGTTCGCTCACGCGAGCACCCCGAGTAGAAGCGAGAGGAGGTGTACATGACGACACGCATTCCCCGTCCCGAGAAGGTGGCGGTGGTGGAGGACGTGGTCGCTCGCCTGTCGGCCGCTCCAGCGGTCTTCGTATGCGAGTACCGCGGCATGTCCGTCGGCCAGCTGGCCGAGCTGCGCGTCCAGCTCCGCAAGGCCGGCGCTGAGTTCAAGGTGTTCAAGAACACGCTGGCTCGCCGCGGTGCCCGCGAGGCCGGACTCGACGGTCTCGACGAGTTGCTCGTCGGCCCGGCCGGCATCGCCATCGCCGGTGCCGACGTGGCCGGCACTGCCAAGGCCCTGCGCGACATGGCCAAGGCCACGCCGATGCTCGTCCTCAAGGGCGGCCACATGAGCGGCAAGGTCATGACGTCACGCGACGTCGAGGCGCTCGCCGACCTGCCGAGCCGCGAGGTCCTGCTGTCGATGTTCGCGGGTGCCCTGCAGGCACCGCTGGTGAAGACCGCCGGCCTGCTGCAGGCGCTGCCGCGCAACTTCGCCTACGGGCTCAAGGCGCTCATCGACCAGAAGGCTGCATGAGGCAGTCCCATCCCCATCACGAACTACCCCGCGCCAACCGTGGCGCACACATGAACGAACAACAGGAGACACAGCAATGACGAAGGATCAGATCCTCGATGCAATCAGCAACCTCACCGTGCTCGAGCTGAAGGAACTGCTCGACGCGTTCGAGGAGAAGTTCGGCGTGACCGCCGCTGCCCCGGTGGCCGTGGCCGCCGTGGCCGCCGGTGGCGGCGCCGGTGCCGCCCCCGCCGCCGAGGAGAAGGATGAGTTCGACGTCATCCTCACCGACGCCGGCGCCCAGAAGATCCAGGTGATCAAGGTCGTGCGCGAGCTCACCAGCCTGGGCCTGAAGGAGGCCAAGGACCTCGTCGACGGCGCCCCGAAGCCCGTCCTCGAGAAGGTCAACAAGGACGCCGCCGAGGCCGCCAAGGCCAAGCTCGTCGAGTCGGGGGCGACGGTCGAGGTCAAGTGACCCGTCCGGCATTGCCGGACACCGTGTCGACACCGCCCGGG
>JBJTRF010000061.1:0-3563 GCA_046076025.1 Ilumatobacteraceae bacterium | reverse complement strand
GCACCGGCCTCGGCCTGGCTCTGGTGGCCGAGCACGCGCACGCGCACGGCGGCGAGGCGTGGGTAGAGGACCGGCCCGGCGGCGGGGCCCGGTTCCGGGTGAGCTTCCCGGAGGTGGCGTGATGAGGCGATCCGCGAACTGGCAACGACGTGCCGCATGCGCCGGCACGCTGCTCGTGCTCGCCCTGGCATCGTGCAGCGTGGTCGACGACCGGTCCGTCGAGCCAATCGACCCGCCCTTCGGCCTCGACGACACCATCGCCGTGTCGACCAGCGACCCCGCCGACACCACTGGCACCACCGACCCGTCCGGCAGCGGCGCCAGCACGTCTGTGGTGCCGGCCACCACCGAGCCGCCGGTGCAGACCGAGCAGGTGCGGCTGTACTTCATCGCCAGCGGACGGCTCACCTACGTGGCTGCGCCGCTGCCGTCGCCCGTGGTGCTCGCCCAGCTGGTAGCCGCGCTCCAGGCCGGCCCGCCCGCCGGCGATCTCGGCACCGGCCTGCGCTCGGCGATCCCCGCCCTGCTCGAGATCAACGTCACCACCGACGGATCCGGCATCGCCGAGGTGCAGCTGCCCGACGGCTTCTTCGACGCGATGACGGTCGGCGACCAGCGCCTCGTCGTCGCCCAGCTGGTGCTCACTCTCACCGACAGCCGCGGCATCGGCCAGGTCACCTTCGACGAGGCCGTGCCGAAGCCGTCGGGCGAGCTCACCCCCGCCGGCCAACCCCTCGCCTTCCGCGACTTCGAGTCGCTGCTCGTGTCGACTGCCGGGAACGGCTGACATGCCGTCGACACGCAGTGGGTTCATCACCCTCGTCGGCCGGCCGAACGTGGGCAAGAGCAGCCTCGTCAACGCGATGTGCGGCCACAAGGTCAGCATCGTCAGCGACAAGCCGCAGACCACCCGGCACCGCCTCATGGGCGTGCTCACCACCGGCGACGCGCAGCTGGTGTTCGTCGACACGCCAGGCCTGCACAAGCCCGTCACGGCGCTCGGCGAGCGCGTCAACGCCACCGCCATCGAGAGCCTCGCCGACGTCGATGTCACCTGCCTCGTCCTCGATGCCACCAAGCCGTTCGGCAGCGGCGACCGCTGGGTGGCCGGCCACCTCGACATGTCGCGCACCATCGTCATCGTCAACAAGGTCGACGCAGCGAAGCCGGCCGCCGTCATCGCCCAGCTCGCCGCCGCATCAGAGCTCGGCGCCGTCGAGTACTTCCCCGTCTCGGCGCGCACGAAGAAGGGCATCCCCGAGCTGGTCGCCCGCCTCACGGCACTCGTGCCCGAGGGCCCGCAGTACTTTCCCGACGACGTGCGCTCCGACCAGCCCGAGGAGCAGTGGGTCGCCGAGTTGGTCCGCGAGCAGCTGCTCGCGGTGACGCACGACGAACTGCCGTACAGCATCGCCACGCGCGTCTCCGAGTGGGAGTGGCCCAGGGTGCGCGTCGAGATCATCGTCGAGCGCGAGAGCCAGAAGGGCATGGTGATCGGCAAGGGCGGTGCCGTGCTGAAAGAGGTGGGCACCAGGGCCCGCGCGCAGCTACCCGAGGGCGTGTTCCTCGAACTGTTCGTGAAGGTCGACAAGGACTGGCAGCGCCGCCCCGACCGCATCGAGCGCCTCGGCTACTGAGCCAGCCGGCGCATCGACGCAGCTCGGTTGGGGACCTCTCGGCATTCGTGCAAGGCTTGACGGCATGGCACCTCGCATCGTCAACGGCACCGCCGGCCTCAGGGAACTGGTCGGCCAGCACCTCGGCTACAGCGACTGGCTGGAGATCACCCAGGAACGCGTCAACCAGTTCGCCGAGGCGACGGGCGACCGCCAGTGGATCCATGTCGATCCCGAGCGCGCCGCCAAGGAGAGCCCGTTCGGCGGTCCGATCGCCCACGGCTACCTCACGCTGTCGCTCGGCCCGGTGCTGATGCCCCAGGTGATCGCCACCACCGGCTTCCGGATGGGCGTCAACTATGGCTGCAACAAGGTTCGCTTCATGTCGCCGGTGCCGGTCGGCGCTCGGCTGCGTCTCGGCGTCACGCTCGTCGAGGTCGAGGAGATCCCCGGCGGCAGCCAGCAGACCTACGACTTCGTCTTCGAGTGCGAGGGCGCAGCAAAGCCCAGCTGCGCGGCGCAGGTCGTCTTCCGCAGCTACGAGTGAGCGACGAGCAGGCACACGCCGACACCGGCGCACGGGCGCTGCCGCCGCTGCACGTCGGGTGCCCGATGTGGGCGAACCGCGCCTGGGTGGGCCGGCACCTGCCCGGCGACACCGCCGCCGGCACCGAACTGTCGCCCTACAGCCGGCTGCTGAACGCCGTCGAGGGGAACACCACGTTCTACGCCTCGCCGTCACCCGCCTCGGTGGCGAAGTGGTCGGCACAGGCCACCCGCCCGTTCCGGATGGTGGTGAAGGCTCCGCGCGAGATCACCCACGACCGCCGCCTGCGCGACGTCGGCGGGCTGCTCCGCGAGTTCGCCGACCTGCTGGCGCCGCTCGACGACGCGCTCGGCGGCGTGATGCTGCAACTGCCCGCGTCGTTCGGGCCAGCCGACCTCGACGCGCTCGACACCACCGCCGCCGTTCTGCCCGGCGGCATCCGCTGGTCGGTCGAGGTGCGCCACCACGAGTTCTGCGGCGGCCCGTCGATGGACGCACTGCACCGCCTCCTCGAGCGCCACGGCCTCGAGCGCGTGGTCCTCGACACCACCGTGCTGTTCTCGCGGCCGCCGCGCACCGAGGCCGGGCACGACGAATGGCGCACGAAGCCGCGCCTGCCGCTGCTCGACCTGGCCCTCACCGACCGCCCGGTGGTGCGCTACGTCGGCGGCGACGACGCCGACCGGGTGGCCGCTGGCCTCGACCGGTGGTCGGAGACGCTCGGCGCGTGGTTGCACGAGGGCCGGTCGCCGACGTTCTTCGTGCACACGCCCGACAACGCCGACACGCCGGCACTGGCGCGCAGCGTGCACGAGGCGGTTGCTGCTGCCAACCCCGGCGTGCCGTCGCTGGCAGAGCCGCTCCCCGTGCACTCCGCCGCGCAGGCGTCGCTCTTCTAGCGACGGCCGACCCCGCTAGCGGAAGTTCGGCATCACCTCGCGGGCGAAGCGATCCAGCGTCTCGGTGTCAGGATAGTCGGCGCACCACGGGATGAAGCCCGTGCAGCCGAGGTCGAGGTAGCGCTGCACCTTCTCGCACACCTGCTCGGGCGTGCCCACGAGGTTGCCGTCGCGCCAGGCGTCGAACGGCTGGCGCCAGATGTTGCCGCCCTTCGCCGCCTCGAGCTCGGCCTCGGTGGAGCGGATGAGGATCTCCGGGCTCCATGTCTTGCGGATGGTCGCCTCATCGCGGCCCACCGCCGCGCAGTGGCCCTTCAGCGTCTCGCGCTTGTGCGCCCATTCGTCGGGCGTCCCGCCGAAGTTGCTGCAGTCGGCGTAGCGCGCCACCACGCGCAGGGTGAGCTGCTCGCCCGCGCCGCCGATGAGGATCGGCGGCATCGGCTGCTGCAGCGGCTTCGGGTCGCACTGCGCCCCCTGCAGCCGGTAGTGACGGCCCTCGTA
>JBJTRF010000060.1:0-10117 GCA_046076025.1 Ilumatobacteraceae bacterium | reverse complement strand
GTGGGCGAGCGCTCCCGCAAGCGAGATGTAGTTGATGTCGTGGCCCGCCGCCTGCGCATACGGACCGTCCTGGCCCCAGCCCGTCATCCGGCCGAACACCAGCCGCTCGTTGCGCGCCATGCACTGCTCGGGCCCGATGCCGAGACGCTCCATCACGCCCGGGCGGAAGCCCTCGATGAGCGCGTCGGCGCCGGCAACGAGGTCGAGGAGCGCTGACACCCCGTCAGGGTGCTTCAGGTCGAGCGCGATATTGCGCCGGCCGCGCAGCATGACGTCGAAGTGCGGGGCCTCGGGAGCGGGACCGCGCACGCTCTGGGCGCGCTCGACACGCACGACCTCGGCGCCCATGTCGGCGAGCAGCATCGCCGCGAACGGCCCCGGCCCGATGCCGGCAATCTCGAGGACACGCGTCCCGCGCAGAGGTCCAGTCATGGCCGTCGTTCTAGCCGACCGCCTGCCAACCCCCGAACTCAGGGCCGCCGGTCAGCAGTGGACCAGCACGGTGAACGGCAGGTCGGCGGCCGAGCCGGCGCTGTTCGAGGTGTAGACCCACACGGCGAAGTCGGTGGTCTCGGCCAGGCCCACGGTCACCTCGCCCGTGACGAATCCGGTGGAATGGGTGGCGAGGTTTGCCTGCACCGCGCAGGACGAGATGTCGCGGTCGAACGTCACGAAGTAGTCGCCGGTGCCGTTCTTCGTGATCGAGTCGAGCGCATACGACGCCGCCGCCAGCGAGCCGTCGGCATAGACGTTCGCGCCGACCGGCCCCTCGTAATAGCCCATGACGTCGATCACGACATGGGTGGTGGCATTGCTTGCCCGCACCGAGAAGTCGTACGAGCACAGGCCGCCCGAGTTCAGCTCATTCCTGCAGATCTCGACGGTCGCCGCGTTGGCGATGTTGACGCCCTTGGTGAAGTTGACGAGTGAGGCGCTGGGCTGGTCGCCGCTCCACGCCCATGCCCGCAGGTTGCCGCTGCCCTGTGGGCTCGCAGCCGTGACGTTCATGAGGACGGCGGTCGCCGTGTTCGGGATGCCGCAGTTCCCGCTCGTGCCGCCCTGGTCGGGAAATCCGAAGACGTCGAAGATCGCGAAGAAGTCGCGCGTCGTGTTCTTGACGATCGCTCCCTCGGTGGACAGGTTGGTGTTGACGATGCGGCACGGCGGCACGGCGCGGAACGTCGTCGACTCCTCGCTGAGAAGCTGCACCGACACCGCCGACGACTCGCCACGTCCCACCGCTGGGCGCTGATAGGTCACCGTGCCCTTGCCCTCCGACCGCGACGGCATCCGCATGTCGTCGGCCGATGCGCCACGGGAGATCAGCACCGCCCCTGCGAGCACGACGAGTGATGCGGCGATCGCGCCGGCGCCTGCGATGTTCTTCCTCATGGCCTGTCCCCCTCGGTAGGTCTGCGAGCAGGAATCATCCCAACCGTGGACGGCTCTGCGGGGGATGGGCTGTTCGGCCTATTCGCCGGCGACGCCCATGGGGCCGTGTCGTCAGGCGCGAGACGTGTGGCTGCGGATTGCGTCGACGAGGACGGGCCAGAGGGGCTCTGGCAGGTCGTGGCCCATGTCGGCGAGCAGCAGCAGGTGGGCGCCGTCGATCAGCTCGGCGGTGCGGGTGCCGCCGCTCGGGCTGATCAGCGTGTCGTCGCGTCCATGGATCACCAGGGTGGGCACGCGCAGCTGCTGCAGCGCCACGGTGCGCCTGCCGCTGGCGTAGATGGCGGCCAGCTGGCGATTGGCGCCCTCCGGATAGAACGACCGGTCGTAGTCGCGAGCGGCATTCCGCCGGTTGCGGGCGACATCGCCGTACTTGCGCGACGACCACACCAGCCACCTCGACGACGACTCGATGTACGCCTCGCGGTCCGGCGGCGGCGGGGCCAGCAGGGCCTCGATGGCCGCTGGCGTGGGCTGCCCCACCTCGGGCTCGCCGGGCATGCTCATCACCGAGATGAGACTGCGCACCCGTGAGGGATGCTCGATGGCCACGTGCTGGGCGATCATGCCGCCCATCGACGCGCCCATCACGTGGGCCCGGTCGATCCCGAGGTGGTCGAGCAGGCCGACGGCGTCGGCGGCCATGTCGCTGAGCGTGTAGGGCACCTGCGGCACCGGCCCCTCGGCGAGTGCCGCGGCGATCACTGCGCCGACATCCACCTCGACTCCGTCGAGCTTCGAGCTGAGGCCGCAGTCGCGGTTGTCGAAGCGCACTACGTGGAGCCCGCAGTCGGCGAGCAGACGGCAGAAGCCCTCGTCCCATGCCGTCAGCTGGGCGGTGAATCCCATCACGAGCAGCAGCGTCGGGTCGGCGGACGTGCCGAAGGTGTCGTACTCGATCTCGATGCCCGAGGGAAGCAGTGCGCGCGCCACCAGGCGAGGCTACCCGTGGCGTCGCAGTCGGACCGACCCGCGTCGGGGTGGCGGCGAAACGGGGCGCGCTACGGTCGCGTCATGACCCTGTTCGGTGTCCATGTCGGCCTGCAGCACACCACCGCCGACGAGCTCAGATCTGTCTGGCGGCAGGTCGAGGACATGGGATATGGCTGGATCAGCGTCTGGGACCACTTCTACGGCGCCACCGGACGGCCCGACGACGCCGCCTGTCTCGAGGCCGTTGCCATGCATGCCGCGCTGGCCTGCACCACGTCGAGGGTGCAGTGCGGATCGCTCGTGTACAGCATCGGCTACCGGCATCCCGCCGTGCTCGCCAAGGCCATCACGGCCATCGACCAGCTGAGCGGCGGCCGCGCCCACATGGGCATCGGCGCCGGATGGGCGAAGGTCGAGTACGACGCCTACGGCATTCCGTTCCCCGAGCCGAGGGAACGCCTCGACCAACTCGAGGAGGGCATCCAGGTGCTCCGCGGCCTGCTGCACGACGAGGTCACCACCTTCGAGGGCAAGTGGTTCACACTGCGCGAGGCGCGCAACGAGCCGCGGCCGGTGCAGCGCCACATCCCCATCTGGATCGGCGGCGGCGGCGAGAAGCGCACGCTGCGCATCGCGGCGCGCCACGCAGACGGATGGAATGTTCCCTTCGTGACGCCCGAGCAGTTCGCGCACAAGTGCGCGGTGCTCGACCAGCGCTGCGCCGACCTCGGGCGGGATGCATCGACCATCACCAAGTCGGTGAACCTCGGACTTGCGTACACGGAGGACAGCCTGCGCCAGCAGTTCGGCGGCATCGCCGACATGGTGCGCGGCGGAGTGCTCGGCGGCAGCGACCAGCAGGTGCTCGAGCGGATCGACGAGTACGTGTCGGCGGGAGCACAGCAGGTGAACATCGCCCTGCGCGCGCCGTTCGACCTCGGATCGGTCGAGCGCCTTGCCGCCGCGCTCTCGCTCGCATGACCGTGGCCGGGGCACCTGTCAGGGCCACGGCACCGGGCCGGGTGAACCTCATCGGCGACCACACCGACTACACCGGCGGCCTAGTGCTGCCCATGGCCATCGACCGAGCCACGACGATCACCGGCCACCGGGGCGGCACGCGAGTCAGACTCGACTCCGCCGACGAGTCCGGCACGGTCGACCTGCCGCTCGACATCGCCGATCCGACCGCGGTCGAGCCGGCATGGGGCAGGTACGTGGCCGGCGTCGTCGCCGAGGGCCATCCGACCGCGGGGTTCGAGGGACGGGCCACCACGACCATCCCGATCGGCGCCGGCCTGTCGAGCAGCGCGGCGCTCGGGGTGGCCGTGGCGCTTGCGCTCGGCGTCCACGACGGCGAGCGCCGCCGCGGCAGCACGGCACTCGGCAGCACGGCACTCGGCAGCACCTCGATCAGCAGTGCCTCACTCGCCGCACTCTGCCAGCGCGCCGAGCAGCGGGCATCGGGCGTGCCGTGCGGGATCATGGACCAGCTCACCTGTCTGGCCGGCATCGACGGACACGCCCTGCTCATCGACTGCCACTCACTCGACATCCGCCCGGTGCGCGTGCCCGACAACCTCGAGATCGTGGTGTGGTTCGTCGCCCACCGAACCCTGGCCGGCAGCGCCTATGCGCAGCGAGTCGCCGAGTGCGCCACCGCCGAACGCGAGATCGGGCCGCTGCGCGCGGCGACGAGCCGCGACGTGCAGGGCATCGCCGACAATGTCGTGCGACGCCGCGCGACCCACGTGGTGGGCGAAAACGACCGAGTCCGCGCCATGGCCGCGGCGCTCGCTGCCGATGACAGGCCGGCCATCGGCGCGCTGCTGCTCGAGGGGCACCGGAGCCTCGCCGAGCGCTACGAGACGTCGACGCCGGAAATGGACGCCGCCGTCGAGCATCTCGCCTCGCTGCGCGGAGTGCACGGCGCGCGCATGACCGGCGGCGGATTCGGCGGCTGCGTGGTGGCCGTCGCCGAGCCAGGCTCGATCGAACTCACGTCGACGCGCTGGCGGGTGCGCGCCTCGGTGGGCGCCAGCGTGACCGCATGAGATGTAGTGCGCCGCGTGGCGCTGCTCAGCCGAGCAGCCGGCGCTTCTGCTGCTCGAACTCGTCCTCGCTGATGGCACCGCGCTCGAGCAGGCCCTCGAGCCGCTCGAGCTGCGCCGTCACGTCGGGCGCGCTCGGCGCGCCAACTCCCGTGCGCCGGTCGCGGGCGTCGGTGAGCAGCGAGCTGATCAGGTTCTGCACGTCATCGGGATTGTGGATGTCGGTGAAGCGCTGCTGGCCGGTCTCGCCACCCGACTCGATGAGCAGGTCGCCGGCATTGATGATGCGCTCGAACAGGCTCTGGTGGAAGTTGACGTTGTTGACCCGCTCGAGCGGGATCTCGATGCCGCTCTTGGACAGGACGCCTTGGCGGAAGATGAGCCGCTGCGAGGTGATGACGAAGTTGGTGGTGTACCACTTGAGGTAGCGGATCGCCACCCACACCGCACTGACGGCGATCATCGCGATCACGAGCGTGCTGAGGATGTCGCGGGCCGTGCCATCGCCGACATAGCCGAGAACAACGATCGCGGCCACGAGACTGCCAGCCAACGTCGCCACCGACTCGGCGAAGAACCACCAGTGCGGGTGCATGTCGAGCGCCACGGTCTCGCCGTCGTTCAGCTTCTTCCTCGGATAGCCCATCGGCGCACACTAGCCAGCGGCTCACGGAGGCCGTCTCGCACCCTTGCTCTATGGTGGCGCCGTGGCCGCCGCTGCAACCGACGCCCCTGCCGGCACCTCCGGCCGCGACACCAGCGCGCTGCTCCGCGGCCTCGATGCGGCGCAGGCCGAAGCCGTCACCACGACCGCCGCTCCCCTTGCCGTCATCGCCGCCGCCGGGTCCGGCAAGACCACCGTCCTGACGCGCCGCATCGCCTACCGCCTGCTCACCGACACGGCCGATGCGCGCCACGTGCTGGCCCTCACGTTCACGCGCGACGCAGCCGGCGAGCTGAAGCGACGACTCCGCCGCCTCGACCTGCGCACGCCGATCGAGGCCGGCACCTTCCACGCCGTGGCGCTGCGACTGCTGCGCGACCGGGCCGAGGCTGCCCGGCAGGCGCCGCCGCACGTGGCCCCCGACCGACTCCGCCTCGTGCGCGAGGTGCTCACCGAGACGCGGCTCCGCCTCGACCCGCACGGCGTCGCCGCCGATCTCGACTGGGCCCGAGCCCGGCTGGTCGATCCGGGTGCCTACGAACGGGCCTGCCGCTCGGCACGTCGGCGCAGCACGATTCCGATGCAGCACGCCGGGCAGCTGTTCGAGGCCTACGGCCGGCTGAAGCGCCAGCGCGGCGTCGTCGACTTCGACGACCTGCTCGAGCGCGTCACGACGGCCATGCGCGACGATCCGGCGTGGGCGGCAGCGGTGCGCTGGCGGTTCCGGCACCTGTTCGTCGACGAGGCCCAGGACCTCAATCCCCTGCAGCACGCCATGCTCGAGTCGATTCGCGACAGCCGGCCCGACCTGTGCCTCGTCGGCGATCCGCGCCAGGCGGTCTACGGGTGGAACGGCGCCGATCACCGACTGCTCGCCGACGTCGGCACGCACTACCCCGGTGTCACCATCGTGCG
This sequence comes from Ilumatobacteraceae bacterium, assembly GCA_046076025.1. Taxonomy (GTDB): domain Bacteria; phylum Actinomycetota; class Acidimicrobiia; order Acidimicrobiales; family Ilumatobacteraceae; genus UBA668. Next base: position 4,105 of record JBJTRF010000060.1, on the reverse strand, counting down.
CCTCGACCGCAACTACCGCTGCAGCCCCCAGGTGGTGCGGGCAGGCGCCGCCGCACTGCAGTCGAGCGGCCTCGCCGATGCGTCCACGAGCGACCGGCCCGGCGGCCCGGCAGTCGCTGTTGCCGCCTACGACACCGGCGCGGCCGAGGCCGCGGGCGTTGCCGAGCACGTTCGCCACATGCTCTACGAGCGCCCGGGCCGCGACATCGCCGTGCTGGCACGCACGAACGAGCAGCTGGCGACGATCGAGGCGCAGCTGTCGGCCCGCGGCATCGTCACCGAGCGCTCGGCGGGGAGGTCGCCGCTCGACATTGCCCTGCGCGCCGCCACCGGCTGCGGCACCCGCGAGCAGCTCGCCGCATGGATCGACACGGCGCACGCCAATGCCGCCGACCCGGGTGCATCAGCTCCCGACGCGGCCACTCGCGAGGCCGTCATGCTGGTCGCCACCGAGGCCGACCGATTCCTCGCCTCCGGCGAGCCCGGCACCTTCCGGGCGTTCATCGAGGCAGCGGCTCCCTTCGACGAGCTGCTCGCCGATCGACGGGCCGAGGCCGTCTCGCTGCTCACCTTCCACGCCGCCAAGGGCCGCGAGTGGTGGGGCGTCGTGGTCACCGGTGTCGAGGAGGGGCTCGTGCCCCACGCATCGGCGACGTCCGAGTCGCAGCTCAGCGAGGAAGCGCGGCTGTTCTACGTGGCGCTCACGCGTGCCGAGCACCGCCTCGTCGTCACCCACGCGCGGCGCCGCGGTCGCGGTGCCGTCGCGCCGAGCCGATGGCTCGATGCAGTGCGCGCCTCTGCCGATGCCGATGCGCCCGCCCCGCCGCCGCCCGAGATGCGCCGTGCTGCCAGACAGCGCCCCGCAGACCGGCTCGAGCCCTACCTCAGCGACCTTCGCTCCTGGCGCACCGCGGTGGCTCGGGCCTCCGGCGTCGCCGAACGCGCCGTGTGCTCCGACGACACGCTGCGCTCGCTGGCGGAGGTACCGCCAGCCGACGCGGCCGACCTGGCGCGTCGTCTCGGCATCACGCCCACCGCCGCCGAACGCCTGCGGCCCCTGCCGGCGCTGCCCGCCGACGCCCAGCACGGCTGACCCGCCGGCGCAGCGCCGGCGCCGCCGTCAGCGCAGGTCGACCAGCACCGGGGCGTGATCGGAGGGCGACTCGCCGCGGCGGGCATTCCGGTCGACGACGGCGAACGTGCACCGCTCGGCCACCGAAACGCTGCCGAGCACGAGGTCGATGCGCATGCCGTGCCCCTTGTGGAAGTCGCCGCCCCGGTAGTCCCACCACGAGAACAGCTTCGGCTCGGGTCGGTGCATCCTGAACAGGTCGGAAAGACCCCACTCACACAGTCGCGCCAGCACCTCGCGCTCGGGATCGCTGACGTGCGTCGACCCGACGAGCTTGGCCGGGTCGTAGACATCGTCGTCGGCGGGCGCGATGTTGAAGTCGCCGGCGACCACCACGCTGTCGGAGGGCTGCGCCAGGGCCGCCACGTGTTCGCGCAACTGCGACATCCACCGCAGCTTGTACTGGTAGTGGTCGTGGTCGAGTGCCCGGCCATTCGGCACGTACACGCTCGAGACCAGCACGCCGCCGCATCGAGCCGTGATGATTCGGGCCTCGGGGTCGGGGTCGCCGGCTGCGAAGTTGGCGACGACGTCGTCGAGGCCCACCCTCGACAGGATCGCGACGCCGTTCCACTGGCCCTGGCCGAGATGGGCGCTCTGGTAGCCCATCGACTCGAAGGCCAGCGCAGGGAACGCCTCGTTGGTCATCTTGGTTTCCTGCATGCACAGCACGTCGGGCTGGACATCGTGCAGCCACTGTTCGACGCGGGGCATGCGCGCCTTCAGCGAGTTCACGTTCCAGGTGACGATGCGCACGCGTCGACCTTAGCGAGACGAGCGCGGCTTCTTGGTCGCCTTCGCCGCCTGCTTCTTGGCCGGCGCCGACTTCTTCGCCGCGCCAGTGGCCGACTTCTTGGCGGACGCAGCGGACGACTTCTTCGCCGCGCCGGTGGCGGGCTTCTTTGCCGCCCGAGTCGACGTGGATGCTGCCGTCGCCGACTTCTTGGCGGGAGTCTTCGCCGCCGAGGCCTTCTTCGCCGCGCGCGCGACCGGCTGTGCCGCCGGCGATGCCGCCTTCTTCGACCCGGCCTTCGTCGACGCGGGCTTCGTCGACGCGACCTTCTTCGTGCCCGCACCCGTGGCAGTGCCCGCTGCCTTCCGCAGGCCGTCGGTCGATGCCGCCGAGCTGGCTGCGCCGCCTCGCGCTCTGCCAGTTGCCGACTTCACGGCGCCCGGTACGGCCAGGTCGATGCTGCGCTTGGCAGCCACGTACTCGTGCACCACCAGCGTCACGTCCGCCCCCACCTTCATGTGCGCCCGGGCGCTGCGCGGCGGCGGGTCGGCCATCAGGCGCAGCGGCACGTATCCCCACACCTCGCCGATCCGCACGTATGCGCCGTGCGACGAGTAGTGGTCGACCGTGGCGGTCACGGTGGCACCCACCGGATGCCGTTCGACGAATGCCAGGTAGGCAACGAAGTCGTTGAGCGGACCGTTCGCCGGCGGCCGTCCCGCTGGGGCCGATGCGGACGCCGGCGCCGCTGCCGTGGCACCCGCCGTGGCCGCCGCCTGCTTCTTGCCTGTCCGCGTGCCGGTACGGGTGCCGGCCGCGGGCTCCGGTGCCGCTGCCGCCTTCTTGCGGCCCTTGGCGGCCAGCACTGCGCCGGGTGGCGGCGCCGTGGGAACCGGCATCGGCCTGCTGGCAGCGGCACTGCCGACGCGCACCGAGCCGTTGGACGAGTCAGCGGCGGTGGGGCCGGTGTTGCGCCGGCCCTTGCGCTTGGCCTCCGACACCGACTTGCGGCTCAGCGGGCCGCGGACCGGCACCCGGTAGACGAAGACCCATCCGACGTGCGGCACGGGCTTGCCGCCGACGAGGCGGCCCTCGTCGAACAGCCACGAGTACTGGCCGTGGAACTCCTGATAGCTGTCGTTCGAGAGCACCACTGCGCTCACCTTGTCGGCAATGCCGAGCACGAATGCGTCGCCGCGGCCGACCGCCCCCGCAGGGGGTGCCACCAGTTCGTTGCTCGAGACTGCAGCGTCGAACTCGGACACCTCAGAGGGATCAATGCGATGCCCGAACGTGGCATCGACCACGATCGTGAGCTTGGCCGACGGGTGCTCGGCAGCGAATGCCGACACTGCCTCGCGGAGCTGGCGCAGGCTCGGCTGCGTGCGGCCCTCCGTGGCGAGATTCGAGCCGTCGATGACGACGTGGGTATGGATCACCGTGCAAGCCTACGATGCACCGATGCCCGAAACGCTGCCCATTGCCGCGGTGCTGTGGGACTTCGGCGGCGTGATCGTGTCGAGCCCATTCGATGCCTTTGCCGACTACGAGACCCGGCACGGGCTGCCCCTCGGCTTCATCCGCTCGGTGAACGCCGCCGACCACCACGCCAACGCATGGGCGCGTCTGGAGCGCTCCGACATCACGGTTGGCGAGTTCGATGCGGCATTCGCCGACGAGAGCGAGCGGCTCGGCCATCGCATTCCGGGTGTCGACGTGCTGGCCCTGCTGGAGGGCGAGATACGCCCGCAGATGGTCGACCTGCTCGACCGCGTGATCGCAGCCGGCTACCGCACTGCCTGCCTCACCAACAACATCGTGCGCGCGGGCCCGTCAGACCGCGAGGCCGCACTGGCAGCGGTGATGCGACGGTTCGATCTCGTGGTCGAGAGCAGCAAGGTAGGCGTCCGCAAGCCCGAGCCGCGCTTCTACGAGATCGCCTGCGAGCAACTCGGGGTGCGGCCCGCCGAGTGCGTGTTCCTCGACGACCTCGGCATCAACCTCAAGCCGGCGGCAGCGATGGGCATGCGCACCATCAAGGTGGTGGATCCTGCGGCGGCGATCGCCGAGGTTGAGCGCCTGCTGTCGCTCTAGAGACCTGCGAAGGTGCTCTCCATCATCTCGGCGAGCTCCTGCTGGTGGATGGCCATGCTGCCGGTCGCCGGGCTGCCGCTGCCGATGCGGCTGACGACGCGCAGGTCGTAGCCCTGCTCCTTGATGCGCCAGAACCGCGCCTCGAC
>JBJTRF010000059.1:0-4687 GCA_046076025.1 Ilumatobacteraceae bacterium | reverse complement strand
GGCCGGCGTGCCGGTGGTGGCGGTGCTGGCGCTGGCCCGGGCATGACGCACGGGCATGAAGCTCGCCGAAAAAGTGGCACCACCGCGTGTCCGGGACTACCGTCGGGGACACCCCGCGAGGGCCCGACGAGAGTTCTCCAGCGAGAGGAGTTCAACCCTTTGACCTGGCGTCATGCCGACGCGCCACACGACCCCGACCAGAAACGAGTTGCCAAGGATGTCAAGCAATTCCGCGAACGCCGCTCCCTTCACCGCCGATGACGAATCCGAAGCCGCCCCGAACGCCGACATCCAGGTGACGGGCCGCAACGTCGAGGTTCCCGATCACTACCGCGTGTACGTGGGCCAGAAGCTGGCCCGCGTCGAGCGGCTGGACCGGCGGATCCTGCGCTTCGACGTGGAGCTCGAACACGAACCCAACCGTCGGCAACGGAAGAGCTGCCAGCACGTGCAGATCACCGCCCACGGGCGCGGACCGGTGGTGCGTGGCGAGGCCTGCGCGGACAGCTTCTACGGCGCCTTCGAGGCCGCCGTGCACAAACTCGAGAACCGGCTGCGCCGCAGCAAGGACCGCCGCCGGGTGCACTACGGCGACAAGACCCCGGTGTCGCTGCACCAGGCCACCGCGGCGGCGCCGGAGATCGCCGAGGCGTTCACCCCCGAGCCCGCCCCGCCGCCGGCCCCGGCCCCCGAGGAACACGAACCCGGGCGGATCGTGCGGGTCAAGGAGCACCAGGCCACGCCGATGACCGTCGACGACGCCCTCTACGAGATGGAACTGGTGGGGCACGACTTCTTTCTGTTCCACGACCGCGAGACCGACCGCCCGGCGGTGGTCTACCGCCGCCACGCCTACGACTACGGGTTGATCCGGCTGGCCTGATCAGGGCGGTTAGCCCCGTCACCTAAGATGGGGGGCGCTTCAGTACCCGAAACGTAGGGAAGATTCCGTGCTCTCTAAGTTGCTGCGCCTTGGTGAAGGCCGCATGGTCAAGCGCCTCAAGGGGGTGGCCGACTACGTCAGTTCGCTGTCCGACGACGTGGAGAAGCTCACCGACGCGGAGTTGCGGGCCAAGACCGACGAGTTCCGCAAGCGCGCCGAGGACGGCGAGGACCTCGACGACCTGCTGCCCGAGACCTTCGCGGTGGCCCGCGAGGCGGCCTGGCGGGTGCTGTCCCAGCGTCCGTTCGACGTCCAGGTGATGGGCGGGGCCGCGCTGCACTTCGGCAACGTCGCGGAGATGAAGACCGGCGAGGGCAAGACGCTGACCTGTGTGCTGCCCGCCTACCTCAACTCGATGGCCGGCAAGGGCGTCCACGTCGTCACGGTCAACGACTACCTGGCCAAGCGCGACAGCGAGTGGATGGGCCGGGTGCACCGCTTCCTCGGGCTCGACGTCGGCGTGATCCTCTCCGGGCAGAGCCCCGACGAGAAGCGTGTCGCCTACGGCGCCGACATCACCTACGGCACCAACAACGAGTTCGGCTTCGACTACCTGCGCGACAACATGGCGCACTCGCTCGACGACCTGGTCCAGCGCGGCCACCCCTTCGCCATCGTCGACGAGGTGGACTCCATCCTCATCGACGAGGCCCGGACCCCGCTGATCATCTCCGGTCAGGCCGACGGCTCCTCGCACTGGTACACCGAGTTCGCCCGGCTCGCCCCGATGCTGAAGAAGGACGAACACTACGAAGTCGATCTGCGCAAGCGCACGGTCGGCGTGCACGAGGCGGGCGTGGAGTTCGTCGAGGACCAGCTCGGCATCGACAACCTCTACGAGGCGGCCAACTCGCCGCTGGTGAGCTACCTCAACAATTCGCTGAAGGCCAAGGAACTCTTCCACCGCGACAAGGACTACATCGTCCGCGACGGCGAGGTGTTCATCGTCGATGAGTTCACCGGCCGCGTGCTCGTCGGCCGGCGCTACAACGAGGGCATGCACCAGGCCATCGAGGCCAAGGAGGAAGTGGAGATCAAGGCCGAGAACCAGACGCTGGCCACGATCACCCTGCAGAACTACTTCCGGCTCTACGACAAGCTGGCCGGCATGACCGGCACCGCCCAGACCGAGGCGGCCGAGCTGCACGAGATCTACAAGCTGGGCGTGGTGTCGATCCCGACGAACCGGCCGATGGTCCGCAAGGACATGACCGACCTGATCTACAAGACCGAGGACGCCAAGTTCGCCGCCGTCGTCGACGACATCGCCGAGCGCTACGAGAAGGGCCAGCCGGTGCTGGTCGGCACGATCAGCGTCGAGAAGAGCGAGTACCTCTCGCGCCAGCTGCAGAAGATGGGCATCCCGCACGAGGTGCTCAATGCCAAGCAGCACACGCGCGAGGCCCAGATCGTCGCCCAAGCCGGGCGCCTCGGCTCCGTCACGGTCGCCACCAACATGGCGGGCCGCGGCGTCGACATCCTCCTCGGCGGCAATCCCGAGGGTCTCGCCCGCCACGCGGTGCTGAAGGAGGGCCTCGATCCGGCCGTCATGGTCGACGACTTCGACCTGCCGATGCCGCTGGCCGAGATGCCCGACGAGTTCCGTGCTGCCCGCGTCGCCGCGTTCGCCCGCCACGACCAGCTGCTCGCCGAGTACCGCGCCGAGTGCTCGGCCGAGGGTGCCACGGTGCGCGAGCTCGGCGGCCTCTACGTGCTGGGCACCGAGCGCCACGACAGCCGCCGCATCGACAACCAGCTGCGCGGCCGCTCGGGCCGCCAGGGCGATCCGGGCGAGAGCCGGTTCTATCTCAGCCTCGACGACGAGCTGATGCGGCTGTTCGCCACCGGCGCGCTGAGCTGGGTGATGGGCAGGGCCCTGCCCGACGACGAGGCCATCGAGGCCAAGATGGTCACCAAGGCGATCGAGCGGGCCCAGACCCAGGTCGAGCAGCGCAACGCCGAGATCCGCAAGAACGTGCTGAAGTACGACGAGGTGATGAACGAGCAGCGCAAGGTGATCTATGCGCGGCGCGACCAGATCCTCGAGGGTGCCGACCTGAAGTCGGCGGCGATGGAGTACCTCTCCGACGCGGTCGACTCGCTCATCGACACGCACTGCGTCAGCGAGGACCCGGGCGAATGGGATCTCGAGGGCCTCACGAAGGAACTCGTCACCTACTGGCCCACGGGCATCACCGAGCAGACCCTTGCCGACAAGGACGATGCTGACGACATCTTCGACCTCGTGATGGCCGACGCCAAGGCGTTCTACGAGCAGCGCGAGGTCGAGCTCACGCCGACGGTGATGCGCGACGTCGAGCGCCAGGTGATGCTGCGCATCATCGACCAGCGCTGGCGCGAGCACCTCGAGGAGATGGACTACCTCCAGGAGGGCATCAACCTGCGTGCCATGGGCCAGAAGGACCCGCTCACCGAGTGGCAGCGCGAGGGCTTCGAGATGTTCGGGGCGATGATGAAGGGCATCGCCCAGGATTTCGTCCGCTATGTGATGCACGTGCAGGTGGTGCGCAAGGACGCGCCGCAGCAGGCGGTGCAGAACATCCAGCAGACGTCCAGCGACGACGTGCCCTCGGGCGGCTTCGCGGCGGCCAGCATGGCGGCGGGCATGGACACGGCGGCCCCTCCGACAGCGCCCGTGCAGAAGACCGTCGTGAAGGACGAGTGGTCGAAGACGTCGCGCAACGCCCCGTGCCCGTGTGGCAGCGGCAAGAAGTTCAAGCTGTGCCACGGCTCGAACGCGTGAGCCCGGCCGATGCGCGACTTCACCGACGATCTTCGCGACCTGCGCCGCCGCCTCGGCGAGGCTGAGGGCTATCTCAAGATCGGCACCAACCGGTCGCGGCTCGCCGAGCTCGAGATGGAGGTGTCGCGCCCCGACCTGTGGGACGACCCCGAGCTCGCCAAGCGGGTGAATGCCGAGTACGCCAACATCAAGGCCGACCTCGACACGTTCAACGGCCTCAGCAGCGAGCTCGAGGATGCCGAGGTGCTGCACGAGATGGCCCGCGAGGTCGACGACGAGAGCCAGGAACCCGACCTCGTAGCGGCGGTCGGGCGCATCGACCAGCAGCTGCGCCAGCTCGACCTACGCAGCCTGTTCACCGGCGAGCACGACGAGGCCGACTGCATCGTGCAGATCAACGCCAAGGACGGCGGCGTCGATGCCCAGGACTGGAGCGAGGTCCTGCTGCGCATGTACAGCCGCTGGGCCGAGCGCCGGGGCTTCGCCGTTGAGGTCGACGAGATCAGTGAGGGCACCGAGGCAGGCATCCTCTCGGCCGAGTTCACCATCACGGGCCGGTATGCCTACGGACTGATGACGAGCGAACGCGGCACGCACCGGCTGGTGCGCATCAGCCCCTTCGACAACCAGGGACGGCGCCAGACCAGCTTCGCTGCCGTGCAGGTGTGGCCGGTGATGGATGCGCCCGACGTCGACATCAACGAGAGCGACGTGCGGATGGAGGTGTTCCGCGCCAGCGGTGCGGGCGGCCAGCACGTCAACAAGACGTCGTCGGCGGTGCGCCTCATCCACGAGCCCACCGGGCTCGTCGCCAGCAGCCAGGAGGAGCGCAGCCAGCTGCAGAACCGCGAGAAGGCGATGAACCGCCGGAAGGCGATGCTCGCCGCCAAGATCGAGGAAGAGCACGAGGCCGAGCTGGCGCGCATCGCCGGCCGGCAGGCCCAGGTGGGCTGGGGGAGCCAGATCCGCTCGTACGTGCT
>JBJTRF010000058.1:0-3335 GCA_046076025.1 Ilumatobacteraceae bacterium | reverse complement strand
GGGTGGTGCCGTCGCGTGTGGTGATGTAGCCGAACCCGCCGGCCGGCAGCAGGGCCTGCTGCTCGGCATACAGTTTCTGCGGCGGCACGAAGGCGGCATCGAGCACGGTGACGACGTCGGACTGCTCGACCGGCTCGTCGACACTGCCGTCGGGAACGACCTGCACGACGTAGCCGTCGCCCGGCTCGAGCTGGCGGAACAGCAGCGAGCCCTCCTCGTCGACCTCGCCGGTGGCAACCGACACGCCGTCGCGCACCACGGCGAGGCTGTCGCCGGGCTCGGCGCCGAGCACGGCGATCTGCTCGGTGCCAGGGCGCACCCGGAACTCGGCGGCGACGACGGGAATCGACGTGTCGATTGCCGTCCCGGGGGCTGACGTGTCCGCAGCGTCGTCGGCGCCGCTGCTGTCGCAGGCTGCGGCGGCAAGCACCACGACGGCGACGGCGACGGCGCGCGAGCGCCGGCCGGAACGGGCAGGGGAGGGAGCGGGAGACCTCATTCGGCGAGTCTCACAGATCGCGCGCCAGAATGGAGAGGTGACCGCGCTGAACGACATGCTCCACGACCTCGAGTTGCTGGTGAACACCGAGTCGCCCTCGCTCGACCTGGCCCGGCTGCAGCACAGCGCAGAGGCGGTGGCGTCGGTGATGGCGCAGCGCCTCGGTACCTCGCCGCAGCTGATCGACAGCCCCGCCGGTCCCCACGTGCTGTGGAGCGGCGGCGGCACGCCGCAGGTACTGCTCGTCGGGCACCACGACACGGTGTTCCCGGTCGGCTCGGTGGCAGCGCGTCCGTTCACGGTGCGCGACGGCCGGGCAACCGGCCCCGGAGTGTTCGACATGAAGGCCGGCATCGTGCAGGCGGTGCACGGCGTCGCGGCGTTGGCCGACCGTGGCGGCATCGAGATCCTCATCACCGCCGACGAAGAGGTGGGCAGCGACCACTCGCGCGAGCTGATCGAGCGCCGGGCCCGCGCCTGCGGTCGGGTGATGGTGTTCGAGGCCAGCGCCGACGGCGGGGCGCTGAAGGTGGCGCGCAAGGGAACCGGCACGTTCGAGGTGGTGGTCCACGGGCGCGCCGCGCATGCCGGTCTCGAGCCGTGGAAGGGCATCAACTCGGTGGTCGCCGTTGCCGAGCTGATGCCGGCCATCGTGGCGCTCGCCGATCCGTCGAAGGGCACCACTGTTACCCCGACGGTGATCGCCGGCGGCACGGCCGAGAACGTGGTGCCGGCCGAGACGAGGCTGAAGGTCGACACGCGTGTCGAGCGACTCGACGAGGGCGACCGCCTCGTGGCCGGCTTCCGCGCGCTTGAGTCGATGGCGCTGTCGATCGAGGGTGCCCGCATCCAGGTGCTCGGCGGCCTCAACCGGCCCCCGATGCCCGATGGCTCGGCTGCCGGTCTCTTCCCGCTCGCCGTCGAGGCGGCGCGCGAGGTGGGCATCGGCGAGGTGGACGGCGTGGCGGTGGGCGGCGGCAGCGACGGCAACTTCACGGCGGCGATCGGCATCCCCACCCTCGACGGCATGGGCGCCGTCGGCGGCGGCGCGCACGCCGATCACGAGTGGGTCGAGGTCGACACGCTGGTGCCGCGGGCACGGATGCTGACGGCGCTGCTCGCCAAGCTCTGACCGTCAGGGGCCACCGGCGTGGCTCAGCCCTCGACCGGGCCGCCCTCGAGTGCGGTGAGCCCGCCCGGCCCGAGCGTGCCGGCGCTGCGGTACACCTCGAGCTTCGACCGGCTGTCGTCGATGTCGAGATTGCGCATCGTGAGCTGGCCGATCCGGTCGAGTGGACCGAAGGCCGCATCGTCGACCTTCTCCATGCTGAGCCGCTCGGGCGCGTAGGTGAGATGCGGCCCCGTGGTGTCGAGCACCGTGTAGTCGTCGCCGCGTCGCAGCCGCACCGTCACCTCGCCGGTGACGGCCGAGCCCACCCAGCGCATCAGCGGCTCGCGCAGCATCAGGCTCTGCGGGTCGAACCAGCGGCCCTCGTAGAGCAGCCGACCGAGCCGGCGTCCCATCGTGCGGTAGTTCTCGATCGTGTTCTCGTTGTGGATCGCGCTGACGAGCCGCTCGTACGCGATGTGCAGCAGCGCCAGTGCCGGTGCCTCGTAGATGCTGCGGCTCTTTGCCTCGATGAGCCGGTTCTCAATCTGGTCGCTCATGCCGAGGCCATGGCGCCCGCCGATGGCGTTGGCTTCCATCACCAGCGCCACGTGATCGGTAAACTCGCTGTCGTTGATTGCCACGGGCCATCCCTCGTGGAAGCGGATGCTGACGACCTCGGGCTCGATGCGCACGTCGTAGCGGTAGTGCGCCACGCCCATGATCGGCTCGACGATGTCCATGCTCGTGCCGAGCTCCTCGAGCAGCTTCGCCTCGTGGGTGGCGCCCCAGATATTGGCGTCGGTGCTGTACGCCTTCTCCTTGCTGGAGCGGTACGGGAGGTTGCGGGTGGTGAGGAACTCGCTCATCTCGGCGCGTCCACCCAGTTCGCTGACGAACTGCGGGTCGAGCCACGGCTTGTAGATGCGCAGGGCGGGATTGACCAGCAGCCCGTAGCGGTAGAACCGCTCGATGTCGTTGCCCTTGTAGGTGCTGCCGTCGCCCCAGATGTCGACGCCGTCGTGCTGCATCGCCTTCACCAGCAGCGTGCCGGTGACGGCGCGGCCGAGCGGCGTGGTGTTGAAGTAGGTCTTGCCGGCGGTGGCGATGTGGAACGCGCCGCACTGCAGGGCAACCAGTCCCTCGTGCACCAGCTCGGAGCGGCAGTCGACGAGGCGGGCCTACTCGGCGCCGTACTCGCGAGCGCGGCCGGGCACGCCCGACAGGTCGGTCTCGTCGTACTGGCCGAGATCGGCGGTGTAGCAGAAGGGGACGGCCCCCTTCTCGCGCATCCACGCCACGGCGGCCGACGATATTGAAGCATTAAAGTCTATCAAATAGATCAAATACATTTATCAACTAGATCAACTTAGTGTATCTAAAAGTTGTTCTAATAGAAGAACTAAGTCTATCTAAATAAAAGTCTATTAGATCAATTAAAGCTATCTTAAAAGTGGAACTAGATCTACTAAGTTGATCTAGTACAAAATATGATTCATTAAAACGTATCGCATAAAACTAAGTTGAATCCAGAAGCACAACGTGTTGGTCAGTTAAACTTAATGGTACTGAGATCCATTAAAGGCTTTTGTGAGGATGAATCAAATGGTTCCAATTGTGCTGCTGTTGAATTAAACTTTTGGCGCTGTTTCTTCCCTAGGGATTTGGAATCACTGATTCCATATAATGCTGCTGGTGAAAACGCTAATGAGCGAACTTTTCGGTCAA
>JBJTRF010000057.1:0-5724 GCA_046076025.1 Ilumatobacteraceae bacterium | reverse complement strand
GCCGTCGAAGGCCTGCGGGCTGGTGACCTCGTGCACGAGGTGCAGGTCGATGTAGAGCAGGTCGGGTTCGCCCGCAGCGGAGTGCACGACGTGCCGCTCCCACACCTTCTGGGCGAGTGTCCTCGGACTGGTCGACATGGGTTCCCTTCTCGTCGCCTCGCCGGCCCCGACGGGGGTAGCCGGCCGTGAGGGCAGTGTACGGGGGCGGTTCGGCGAGCACCCACGGGGGCGAAGGGCACCCTGGCGGGTGCTGCGGCGGCATGGCGGGCTCGCTGCCGACACGCGTCGCGCCGCTGTGCCCAGACGCGCATGACCCTCACCGTTGACCGCCCCGGTATCCCCTCTGCGTCGCTGGCGCTGCAGTTGGCGCGCTGGTTCGAGCGACGGCTCCACGACTCGATGGCGACGCACTCGTCGCTGCTGCGCCTCCATGCGATCGACGTGCTCGACGCCGACGCGCTTGCCGACGGTGCCGCTGCTGCGGCACGGGCCTACTTCGTGGCCGAGGCCCCGTCGCTCGATGCGCTGGCTGATCAGCCCGGCGTGGCCGCAGCGCGGGCATCCGATGCGCTGGCGTTCGTGAGCACGAGGTGGATGGCGCCTACCGGGTCGGGTGCCGCGCGCCCCGGCGACTTCCCCCGTCGCCGGCGGGCACGGGTGGTGAGGGTCGTGACCGATGGCGGTGCTGCAGAGGTAGCGCGGTTCGACGACGCGCCCGACGTCGTGGTGATCGCCACAGCGGCCTGAGATTGACTGCGGCCGCCGGCCGCCGACAGCAGTGGATCTCAGGTGCTGCGGCCGGCGAGCCACGCGTGCTCGGCCTCGGCCAGGGGAGTGCTGGGCTGTCCCTGCACGAACGGCCACAGCTCCTCGGCGATGCGCCGGTAGTTGCCGGTGGCGCGCAACTCGCCCAGCAGCGCGTACAGCCCGAGGTTGATGCGCTGGATGAAGACGAATGCCTTCGGCACGGTGGCGTACTGCGCAATCGGGCTCGTCCGGTCGAAGGTGTGGCGCACGATGCGGCTCGCGTACTCGCTGCTCCATGTGATGACGCGGTCGTCGCGCACGCTCTCGTAGAAGTGGCTGAAGTACTCGCCTACCTCATCGTCGCCGGAGGGGCAGTCGGTGCGGATCATGCCGGCCCGCTCGAGGATGCGGCGGAAGGCGACTGGATCGTGGTCGTAGGCGGCGGCCTTCACCATGCTGACGAAGGTGTCCATCTCGCCGCTGTCGAAGTGCTTCACCAGTCCGAAGTCGAGAAACGTGACGCGGCCGCCGCCGTGGAAGAGGTAGTTGCCCGGATGCGGATCGCCGTTGAAGGCATGCATGCCGTACAGGCTGCGGAAGACGAAGCGGAACAGGGCCTCGCCGGCGAGGTCGCGCTCGTCCTGCGGCCACGTGAGCAGGTCGCGCCAGGTGCTGCCCGTGACGAGTTCGCTGGTGATCACTGCCGAGCCGCAGTGGCTGGGCACGATCTCGGGAACGTGGATGAACGGGTGTCCCCGATAGCGGTCGGCGAACAACTGCTGGTTGCGTGCCTCGAGGCGGTAGTCGAGCTCCTCGGTGAGGCGGGCCTTCACCTCGTTGACGAGCTCGGTGGGGTCGAGGCCGCCGAATCCCTGCTGCAGGATGAGCCCGAGCAGGTCGGCATTGCGCAGGTCGGCACCGACGGCGTCGGCGACGCCGGGGTACTGCACCTTCACGGCGACGGCTCGCTCGCTGCCGGTCGAGGGGTCGACGAGCACGGCGCGGTGCACCTGGCCGATGCTCGCGGCGGCGATGGGATCGGGATCCCATTCGACGAACAGCCGGTCGGGTGCTGCGCCGAGGTCGCGCTCGACGACCTCGGCCGCAAGGTCGGCGCTCATCGGCGGCGCGTTCGACTGCAGCTGGGCGAGCGCGTCGCGCAGCGGGGCGGGCAGTCCCTCGTCGACGTAGCTGGCCATCTGCCCCAGCTTCATGAGCGCACCCTTCATGCTGCCGAGCCGGTCGGCGACCGCCTCGGCGGTGCGCAGTTCGCGTTCGCGGTCGAGTTCGATGCGCCGCTCGGCCGAGGCAAACACCTTGCGCGCTGCCGTCGTTGCATAGGCGGCACCGACGGAGGTGCCGAGCCGGGCGAGGTCGGCGTTGCGGTGGAATCGCCGCGTGCGCACATGGGTGGCGCGCCCTGCCGTGGCGTCGCCGGGCCGTCGCCGGCGCCATGCCGCAGCGATGCCCGCAACCGCGCCGGCGGACACGGCGACCGCGACGGCGCCGCGGATGCGGCCGAGCCGGCGGAGCGGGCGTGCCCTCATTAGCGGGCGAGCGCGGGAACGCCGGCGCGCTCGAGCACCGAGTGGCAGGCGCGCAGCAGTGTGGGGACGAATCGCTCGGCACGGGCGGCGACGGCGTCGTGGTCGCCGTCGACGCGGAACGCCTCGACGTCGGCGAGCCCCTCGAAGTACTTCACCTGCCGGTGCAGCGGCACGACGCGGTCGCGCAGCGTCACCACCACGGAGGCGGGCACGTCGACATCGGCGAGCCACGGGCGGGCATCGAATCGCCCGATGGAGCGCCCCGCCTCGAGCACCATCCGCCAGTCGTGGCGGGCGGCCTCGTGCACGGCCCACGGCTCCCACTTCTGCTGCTTGCGCTGCAGGTAGAACTGGTCGGTGAGCCACTGCTGCGCCTGGCCGGGCGTGAGCCGGGCGAGGGCGGCGAGGCCCGACAGCCCGAGGAACCCCATGCGCTCCTGGCGCGACGAGGTGAAGTGCGGTGCCGTGGCGCACAGCACGAGTCCGTGCACGCGCTCGGCATGGCGCCGCCAGAGCAGCGCCGCCACCGTGCCGCCCATCGAGTAGCCGACGGGCACCACCCGGTCGATGTCCAGCACGTCGCACACCGCCATCGCATCGTCGGCGCAGTCCTCGAGCGTGAAGGTCCGCTGCGAGCGGATGCCGCGTCCGTGGCCGCGGTGGTCGATGGCGACCACCCTGAAGTGCTCGGCGAGCGGCGAGTAGCACGTGTAGAAGTTCAGGTCAGCCGATGCCGTCCACCCGTGCAGGAGCAGCACGGTGGGCGCGCCGGCGGGGCCGTCGAGCAGGCGGGCAAACGTGGTGCCGCGACCGGGAAGCTCGATCTCCTCGCCGTGCGGCAGCGCGGGATGGCGGACGCGGGTCACGCTCCGGCTTCCACCTCGAGGATGCGCACGCGGAGCATGCCGTTGGGTGCCTGGTACTCGACGATGTCGCCCTCGGCCGTGCCGACGAGCGCGGTGCCGAGCGGCGAGTTGGGGCTCATCACCTGCAGGCTGTCGGTCTGCTCCTCAGGGTGGCCGATCAGGTAGCGCTCGGCCATGTCCTCGTCGTCACCCTCGTAGAGGATCGTGACGATCGAGCCCGGCCCGATCGAGCCATCGGCGTTGGCCTCGACGATCTCGTGGTTCTCGGGATCGAGGAGGTGCTCGAGATGGCGGATGCGGCCTTCCATGTGGCCCTGTTCGTCCTTGGCGGCGTGGTAGTCGCCGTTCTCGGACAAGTCGCCGAGCAGGCGGGCGGCCTCGATCTTCTCGGCGACCTGGATGCGGCCGCGCGTGGTGAGGTCGTAGTGCTCGGCCGTGAGCCGCTCGAAGGCGGCACGAGACAGATGGTGCTTGGCCATGGTGCCGTCAACCTACCGGCGCCCTGTGCCGACGGCCCATCCGTGCCGCCCTGGCCCGATGGGCGCGGCCGGTGACGTACCGCCGGCCAGCAGCACCGGCGCCGTCAGCCTGTACCGTGCATCGCCGTATGTCACACCGCATCGCAGTCATCGGGGGCGACGGCATCGGGCCGGAGGTCATCGCCCAGGCGCTGAAGGTGGTGCGAGCCGCCGGCGTGGCGATCGACACCACCGACTTCGACCTCGGCGGTGCCCGCTACCTGCGCGACGGCGAGATCCTCAGCGACGGCACCCTCGCCCAACTGCGCGCCTTCGACGCCATCCTCCTCGGGGCGGTGGGCACGCCCGACGTGCCGCCTGGCGTCATCGAGCGGGGACTGCTGCTGAAGATGCGCTTCGAGCTCGACCTCTATGTCAACCAGCGGCCCTTCGTCGGCGTGGCACCGGGTGGCTCGGCGGCGCACGACTTCGTCGTGATCCGCGAGAACACCGAGGGTCCCTACGTGGGGGAGGGCGGAGTGCTGCGAAAGGGCACGCCGAACGAGGTGGCGACGCAGGGCTCAGTGAACACCCGAATGGGTGCCGAGCGCGCCATCCGGTACGCCTTCGACCTTGCGATGTCGCGTCGGCGCCACGTGACGCTCGTGCACAAGACCAATGTGCTCACGTTCGCCGGCGACCTGTGGCAGCGGGCCTTCAACGACGTGGCTGCCGAATTCCCGCAGGTGTCGACCGCCTACAACCACGTCGACGCAGCGTGCATCTACTTCGTGCAGGATCCGCAGCGCTACGACGTCATCGTCACCGACAACCTGTTCGGCGACATCCTCACCGACCTCGGCGGTGCGGTGAGCGGCGGCATCGGCCTCGCCAGCAGCGCGAACCTCAACCCGGCCCGCACCGGGCCGAGCATGTTCGAACCGGTGCACGGATCGGCGCCCGACATCGTCGGCACGGGCAAGGCGAATCCGGCCGCCGCCATCCTCAGCGCCGCCCTGATGCTCGACTTCCTCGGCGAGACGGCCGCCGCCGACCGGGTTCGCGCCGCGTGCGCCGACATCCCGTCCGGCACCACCGCCGAGATCGGCGCAGCCATCGCCTCACGGGTGGCCGGCTGACCGGCCGCCGCTCGCCAACTGCACCACCCGACACCATCCACCCGCCGCCCACCATCCACCTGCCACCCACGATCCACACGGAGAATCCGATGCCCATCACCACAACGCCGAAGATCTGGATGAACGGCACCCTCGTCGACTGGGACAAGGCCCAGGTGCACGTGCTCACGCACACCCTGCACTACGGGACCGGCGTGTTCGAGGGCATCCGCGCCTACGAGACAGCCGACGGGCCAGCGGTGTTCCGTCTCACCGATCACATCAAGCGGATGTTCAACTCGGCGCACATCCTCGGCATGGAGATTCCGTTCACGGTCGACGAGATCGTCCAGGGCGTGAAGGACACCGTGAAGAGCACCGGCCTGCCGGGCTGCTACATCCGCCCCATCGCGTACTACGGGTACGGCGAGATGGGCCTCAACACCCTGCCATGCAAGGTCGACGTTGCGATCGCCTGCTGGCCGTGGGGCGCCTACCTCGGCGACGACGCACTCGACAAGGGCGTGCGGATGAAGATCTCGTCGTGGACCCGCCACGACCACAACACCATGCCGCCCGCCTCGAAGACCACCGGCAACTACGTCAACAGCTCGCTGGCCAAGGTGGAGGCGCTCAAGGCCGGATACGACGAGGCCATCATGCTGGCGCCCAACGGGCTCGTGGCCGAGTGCACGGGCGAGAACATCTTCGTCGTGCGCAACGGCATCATCCTCACGCCGCCGCTCTCGGCCGGCGCACTCGAGGGCATCACGCAGAACTCGGTGACGACGATCGCCCGCGACCACGGCTTCGACGTGCGCGTCGACAACATCGCCCGCTCGGATCTCTACATCGCAGAGGAGATCTTCGTGTGCGGCACGGCAGCCGAGGTGGGCTCGGTGCGGTCGGTCGACGAGCGCCAGGTGCCGTGCCCCGGCCCGATGACGAAGGCAATCGCCGAGACCTACGCGGCCGCCGTGCACGGCCG
>JBJTRF010000056.1:0-4522 GCA_046076025.1 Ilumatobacteraceae bacterium | reverse complement strand
TGGGCGTCGGCCTCGACGTTCCGCGGCACCGACAAGCGTGGTGGCGCCAACGGTGCACGGGTTCGCCTGGCGCCGCAGCGCACCTGGGCCGCCAACGACCCGGCCTCGCTGGCTGCGGTGCTGTCAGCGCTCGAGAAGGTGAAGGACGAGTTCGACAGCGGCCGCAGCGACGGCATGAAGGTGTCGCTCGCCGACCTCATCGTGCTGGGCGGCTGCGCAGCGGTGGAGAAGGCGGCCCGCGACGCTGGGGTCAGCATCACGGTGCCGTTCACGTCTGGTCGCACCGATGCCACCGATGCCCAGACCGATGCCGACTCGTTCGCCGTGCTCGAGCCGACGTTCGACGGATTCCGCAACTACCTCCGCGACGGTCACCGTTTCTCGGCTGAGGAACTGTTGGTCGAGAAGGCAGCGCTGCTGACGCTGACGCCTCCCGAGATGACGGTCCTCGTCGGCGGGATGCGGGCACTTGGCGCCAACTCTGGTGCCACGGCGCACGGCGTGCTCACCGACCGCGTCGGCGTGCTGACGAACGACTTCTTCGTCAACCTGCTCGACATGCGCACCGATTGGGTGCCGGTGAGCAGGGACGAGTCGAGCTTCGAAGGACGCGATCGGGCGACGGGCACCACGCGCTGGACGGCGACCCGAGTCGACCTCGTCTTCGGGTCGAACTCGCAGCTTCGGGCGCTGGCTGAGGTGTACGCAGCGGACGATGCCAAGGAGAAGTTCGTGCTCGACTTCGTTGCTGCGTGGCACAAGGTGATGGAGCTCGACCGGTTCGACCTCCGCTGAGACGGCGCCCTAGTAGCCGTCGGGCATGTGCGTCGGTGCGTCCGGCCGCGTCAGCTCGGTGATCCGAGCCGATGCGGCCGGCCAGCCGTCGCACAGTGATGCCCGATCGCCGTTCTCGAACGAGGCGCTTGTGAAGCCAGGCGCCATCGTGTTGCCGAACAGGGCGAAGCGGCCACCGGGCGCAAGCCGTCCACCCATCCACGTGCCGGGTGGCACGATGAGCTGCGGCACGTCGCCCGCGAGTACGTCGCTGCCGAGCCGGGGCACTGAGTGGGTGCCGTCGGGGTGCAGCAGCAGCACGTCGACCGGGTCACCCGCATAGAAGTGCCAGATCTCGGTGTCGGTGAGGCGGTGCATCGCCGAGAACGAGTCGGGCTCGTCGGTCATCGCGCCGTAGATCGCGGTGCCGACGACTCGGTCACCGTCATCGAGCCGCCAGGTCTGCCGAAAGAGGATTCCCTCGACGGGCAGCGTCTCGAGGCCGAGTTGCTCGATGATGCGCGTCGCTGCGTCTGGCAGCGCCCGTGGGCTCGGGCCGTCGGCCGTGGTCACAGCGGCGCGGCGACGGCGTCGAGGCCGACCTCGATCATTGCCGCCACGGCATCGTCGACCACCGGGCGATGAGGGTCGTAGCCGGCCATGTCGTCGTCGCGGGCCGCAAGCGGATTGCCGTCGACGGCAAGAATCGCACCGGCAGCGACGCCGTGCAGCGATGCGGTGATGAACAGCGCGGCGCACTCCATCTCGACAGCGACGACGCCGGTGCGCTGCCAGAGCGGCAGGTCCGAGCCGAGCGCCTCGTGGGGATAGAACAGGTCGCTCGTGAGCACCACGCCCTCGGCGGGATGCAGGTTGCGGCGCGCCGCCGCCGAGCGCAGGGACGTGACGACATCGACACTGGCTATTGCCGGGAAGCCGAGCGGCACCAGCTTGGGCGTGATGCCGTCGTCGCGCACGGCAGCATGGGCGATCACCAGGTGTCCGTCGACGACGTGCGGTTGCATGCCGCCGCACGTGCCGGCGCGGATGATGCGCCGAGCACCGGCACGGCAGAGCTCCTCGAAGCACACCGCAGCGCCAGCCGAGCCGACGCCGTGCGACGCGACGCCGATTGCCTCACCTCGGTGGTGTCCGGCGAAGAGCACGTACTCGCGGTTTCGCGAGACCTCGCGTGCGCCGTCGAGCGCGGCGGCGACACGTGCTGCTCGCGCAGGATCCCCCACCACGAGCATCCGCTGCGGCACGTCGCCGGCGCGAACTCGCAGGATCGGCAGTTGGGTGTCGGGTGCGACCTTCATCGGGCGGCCTCCTGTGCGGGTGCGTGATGTGAGCGGTGAGTGGACGGGCGTGCTGCTGCACGATGCCACAGGCGGCTGGCAGCGCGTGTCGGCACGGGGTGGTGGCCGCGCATGACCGGCTGGCTAGAGGGTGCGATCACTGCCGCCGTCGATGGCGATCTGCGCGCCGGTCGTCGCCGCAAAGGCGGGCCCGACCAGTTGCAGCACCGCATCGGCGACGAGTGACGACGTGACCTCGGTGCCGAGCAGATTGCGGCGCTTGTACTGGTCGATGGTGAGCCCGTACTTCGCCGCCCTCTGCGCAAGAAGCTCGTCGGTCCACAGGCCGGTGTCGAACACGGCATCCGGATGCACCACGTTCACGCGGATGCCGTCCTTCGCCCACTCGAGCGCAGCGACGCGCGCGAGCTGCGTGAGGGCGGCCTTCGATGCCGAGTAGGCGGCTGCTCCCGGCCCCGGGGCGTGGACGTTCTTCGATCCGATGGCGACCACTCGTCCACCTGCCGGCGAGAGCGCCAGCAGCGGCTGCAGGGCGGTGAGGCAGCGTGCCGCCGACGTGAGATTCACCGACATCACGCGGTCCCATTCGCCGCCGTCGAGCTCGCCGATCGATGCCGTCCGGCCGAAGATGCCTGCGGACAGCACGGCGATGTCGACCCCGCCGAACCGCTCGACGCAGCGGTCGATGGCGGTGCGCTGCGCATCGGCGTCGGTGACGTCGGCCTGCAGCCCGAGCCACGCCGCACTGCGGAAGGCGGTCGAGACCGACTCGGAGAGATCGATACCGACCACGGCGGCTCCGTGGGCGAGCAATGTGCGTGCGCACGCCTTGCCGATGCCGGACGCAGCGCCGGTGACGATGGCGATCTGGCCGGCGAGCATCGGCGGGGTGCCGGCACGGCGCAGCTTCGCCTGCTCGAGATCCCAGTACTCGACATCAAACAGGTTGCCCTCGTCGAGCGGCACCCATCCGCCGAGGCGGTCCTCGCACTCGGTGAGCACGTCGATGGTGTGGTGGTAGACGTCGGCGGCGATGTCGGCATCTTTTGCCTGGACGCCGATCGCCAGCATGCCGAGCTCGGGGTCGAGCACGACCCGCGGCGCGGGGTCGAGCATGCTGACCTCGGTGCGTGCCCGATGGCGGTTCCGCTCGTAGAACGAGCGGTAGCCGTCGGCGTAGGCGCTGATGTCGCGGCCGACGAGCGGGATGCGCTTCGTGCGGATCACGTGGTCGGGGGTGAGCGGCCCACGGGTGGCGAGGTCGGCGAGATCTGCGCGCGCGGTGAATCGCAGCACCGCGTCGTCGGTGTGTCGGCTGACGATGAGTGGCCGCCCGGCCACCTCCGACAGGGTTCGCCGGAGTGCGGCGAGCTCGGTGGCGCAGACGTGCGGCACACTGCGCGCCTCGTGCACTTCTGCCGTCGGCAGGGTGCCGAGGTATCGCTCGACGATCTCGATGAGCGACCAGTGGCGCTCGAACGCCTCGCGGCTGGTGTCGCCGAAGGTGAACAGGCCGTGGGCCATCAGCACCATGCCGACGGTGCGGTCATGTGCCTGCTGGGCCCAGCAGTCGACGACGGCGCGGGCGAGGTCGAAACCCGGCATGACATACGGCACGACCACCACGGTGTCGCCGAACAGCGACCTCACCCGGGCCTCGCCGTCGTGAAGGTTGGTGACGGTGAGGATGAGGTCGGCGTGGCTGTGCAGCACGGCTCGGTGAGGAAGGAAGGCGTGCAGCAGAGCCTCGACCGAGGGCTGCGGCGCCTCGGGATCGAGCCGCGCCGCCGACAGTGCGCGGACCATGTCGGGATCGCTCAGGGCGTCGAGACCGAGGAGGGCGTGCAGTCGGGCGAGCGGCAGCGGTGCGAAGCCGGGCCGCTCGATCGTGCCGAGGTCCCACCCGGATCCCTTCACGTAGAGGGCATCGATCACCGTGCCGGTGATGTCGGCGAACGGCGCCTTCACCGAGGTGTTGCCGCCGCCGTGCAGCACCAGAGACTTGTCGCGCCCGAGCAGGCGCGAGGTGTAGACGCGCTGCCCGAGCAGTCCCGGGTACTGCGCCGCTTCGTCGTCGTTCCAGAGGCTTTTCATGGGGCGCAATTATACTTTCCCGATGGTGTCGATCCGCCTCGTGACGTGGGAAGAAGCGCGCAGCGAGGCGAGCCGCATCCGTTTCGCGGTGTTCGTGGACGAGCAGAAGGTGCCCGTCGATATGGAACTCGACGAGCACGATCCGCAATGCGTGCACGCCCTCGCAAGCGACGCCTCGGGGCAGGTCGTGGGAACGGGTCGCCTGCTGCCGGACGGCCATATCGGCCGCATGGCGGTGTCGCGTGAAGCGAGAGGCAAGGGCGTCGGTGGCTCGATCCTCGAGGCGCTGGCCGAGGCCGCGCGTCGGCGAGGCGACCGCGAAGTCGTGCTCAACG
>JBJTRF010000055.1:0-4963 GCA_046076025.1 Ilumatobacteraceae bacterium | reverse complement strand
GCAGAAGGCGAGCCCTGACTCGATCGGGTTCTCGTCGGGCGAGATGTCGTGTCCCCAGTGCCGGTAGCCCTTCTCCATCCGCAGCGAGTTGAGGGCGTGATAGCCGGCGAGACGCAGGCCGAACGACGGGCCAGCCGCCATGATCGTGTCGAAGACGTCCTGCGCATGCTCGGTGGGGATGTACAGCTCGAAGCCCAGCTCGCCCACGTAGCTCACGCGGCTCGCCCGCACCCGCGCGTAGCCGATGTCGATCACCTGCGACGTGCCGAACGGGAACGCCTCATTCGAGAGGTCGTCGGTGGTGAGCGACTGCAGCAGTTCACGCGAGTTGGGACCCTGCACGTTGAGCACTGCGGTGCCCGACGTGACATCGACGACGACGCAGCGGGCATCGGCCGGGATGTTGTCCTTCAGCCAGTGGAAGTCGCGCACCTGCGTGGCGGCGGCAGTGACCACGAGATAGCGGTCGACTGCCTCGCGGGTGACCGTGAGGTCGGCCTCGATAGTGCCGCGATCGTTGAGCCACTGCGTGTAGACCAGCCTTCCGACGGGCACGTCGACGTCGTTGCAGCAGATCCGGTTGAGCGCAGCCATCGCGTCGGGGCCTTCGACGACGAACTTGCCGAACGACGACTGGTCGAACATGCCCACGGCGGTGCGCACCGCCGTGTGCTCGTCGCCCGAGTACGGGAACCAGTTCTGCTTGCCGTACGTGTACTCGTAGGCCGGCTCGACACCGGCGGGCGCGAACCAGTTGGCGCGCTCCCATCCCGCCACCTCGCCGAAGCAGGCCCCACGCCCGGCCAGTCGGTCGTGCAGCACCGACTTGCGGACGCCGCGGGCCGTGTCGGGCTGGCGGAAAGGCCAGTGCATCGCGTACAGCAGGCCGAGCGACTCGACGGTGCGGTCGCGTAGGTAGTTGCGGTTGCGCTGGAAGGGCATCACGCGCCGGATGTCGACGTCCCAGAGGTCCATCGGCGGGCGACCGTCGACGATCCAGTCAGCGAGCACCTTGCCCGCACCGCCCGACGACTGGATGCCAATGCTGTTGAAGCCGCACGCCATGAAGAGGTTCTTCACATCGGGCGACGGACCCAGCAAGTAGCGGTCGTCGGGCGTGAAGCTCTCCGGGCCGTTGAAGAACAGGCGGATTCCCGTCTCGCCCACCACCGGCATGCGATTGGTCGCCGACTCGACGAGCGGGGCGATGTGGTCATAGTCGGCGGGCAGCGCCGTGAAGCAGAAGTCGTCGGGGATCCCGCTGCGGCCACCGCGCTGGGTCATGCCCCACGGCTTGGCGACCGGCTCGAACCAGCCGATGAGCAACTTGCCGGCATCCTCCTTGAAGTAGCCGCAGCCCTCCGGATCGCGCAGCACCGGCATCGTGGGCGAGATGCCCTCGATGCCCTCTGTGACGATGTAGAAGTGCTCGGCGGCGTGGAGCGGCACGACAGCGCCGGCCTGGTCGCCGAGTTCGCGTCCCCACATGCCGGCTGCATTGACGACGGCGTCGGCCATGATCTCGCCGCTGCCCAGCACGTTGCCGTTTGCGTCCTCCGCCGTGTAGGCGACGCCGATCGCGCTGCCGTCGCGCACGATGATGCGATCGACACGCGTGTACTCGCGGATGACGCACCCCCGCGAGCGGGCACCCTTGGCCAGCGCCTGCGTGGTGTCGATGGGGTTGGTGACGCCGTCACCGGGCAGGTGCACGCCGCCCACCAGATCGTCGACATTGGCAAGCGGCACGAGGTCCTTGATGTCGGCGGGGGTGATGATGTCGACGGGAAGGCCGAACACGCGCGCCATCGACGCGCCGCGCTTGAGTTCCTCGAAGCGCTCCTCGTTCGGCGCAACGCTGACGGAGCCGCGCTGCTGAAAGCCGGTGGCCTGGCCCGTCTCGGCCTCGAGCGTGGCGAAGAGGTTGGTCGTGTACTGCGCCAGCCTCGTGAGGTTGTGCGTGGCGCGCAGTTGTCCGACGAGGCCTGCGGCGTGCCACGTGGTGCCGCACGTGAGCTGCTTGCGCTCGAGCACGACGACCTCGGTGACGCCGCGCAGCGACAAGTGGTAGGCGACGCTGCAGCCGACGATGCCGCCGCCGACGACGACGACACGGGTGCGGGCGGGAAGGTTCGACATGTGCTCCTCCGGGGCAGGATCGGACGCTGCGGTGAAATTTTGGCGATTCTTTCACACGGCCCGCCGGAGCCGTGTGGTCCGCGCCCCGCCGGCCCGGCGCCGCGGCCCTCCCTGCGCGCGGGCGGGTCGCTGATGTGTAATTCTGCCAGAGATTTCACAGCACCCGCTGGAGCGGAGGGACAATGGCAGACAGGGAAACAGCTCGGATCGTCGTCATCGGCGGCGGCATCGCCGGCGTGAGCACGGCCTACCACCTCGCGCTGATGGGATGCACCGACGTGCTGCTGCTCGAGCGCGACGAGCTCACGTCGGGCTCGACCTGGCACGCGGCCGGCAACGTGCCCACCTACTCGACGTCATGGAGCGCCATGCGCGCCCAGTCGTACACGGCCGCGCTGTACCGCGAGCTCTCCGAGGAGTTCCCCATCAACTACCACGTCACCGGGTCGGTGCGACTCGCGCACAGCCGCGAGCGATTTGCCGAGTTCCGCCATGTCACGTCGATGGCGAATGCGCAGGGCATGGGCTACGACATGCTCACACCGGCGCAGCTGCAGGAGATCTACCCGCTCGTCGAGACTCACGACCTCGTCGGGGCGCTGTGGGATCCCCTCGACGGCGACATCGACCCGTCGCAGGTCACGCAGGCGCTCGCCACGCGCACGCGCAATCTCGGCGGCCGCATCCGCCGCTACGAGCGTGTCATCGGGCTCGCCCAGCACGCAAACAGCCACTGGACCGTCACCAGCCGCTCGAAGGACGGCGCCGAGCACGTCATCGACTGCGAGATCGTGGTCAATGCCGCCGGCTACCGGGCCGGCGAGGTGATGGCCCTCCTCGGTCGCCACCACCCCATCGCCCAAATGTCGCACCAGTACCTCGTCACCGACGAGATCAAGGAACTCGCTGCACGCGAGAAGCCGCTGCCGCTGCTGCGCGATCCCGACACCAGCTACTACCTGCGCCAGGAGCGCAGCAGCTTCATCCTCGGCCCATACGAGTGGCAGTCGACCGCGATGTGGCTCGACGGCATTCCCGACGAGTTCGCCAACATGCTGTGGCCCGAAGACCTCGAGCGTCTCGCGCCGCAGATCATCGACGCCGGCGAACGAGTGCCAGTGCTCGCCGACGCTGGCATCGCCCGGGTGGTGAACGGCCCCATCCCGTATGCGCCAGACGGCTACCCGTACCTCGGCCCCGAGCGCGGCCTGCGCAACTTCTTCCACTGCAACACCTTCAGCTTCGGCATCGCCCAGGGTGGTGGCGCCGGCCTGCTCACCGCCGAGTGGATCCTCAACGGCCGGCCGTCATTCGACGTGTGGGGCTGGGACCGCCGCCGGCACAAGGACTACGCCACCACCGACTACACCATCGAGAAGGCGAAGGAGCTCTACCAGCACGAGTACGCGATGGTCTTCCCGAACAAGGAGTGGCCGGCTGGCCGGCCCTCATGGACCTCGCCGCTCTACGACACCCTCGCCACAAAGGGCGCCCACTTCGGTGCACGAGGCGGCTGGGAGCGCCCCACGTGGTTCGATCCCACCGGCGCCGTGCCCGTCGACGACTACTCGTTCTTCCGCACGCAGGCCTGGCGTGGCCCGGTTGCCGAGGAGT
Source organism: Ilumatobacteraceae bacterium (assembly GCA_046076025.1). Classification (GTDB taxonomy): domain Bacteria; phylum Actinomycetota; class Acidimicrobiia; order Acidimicrobiales; family Ilumatobacteraceae; genus UBA668. Next base: position 1,210 of record JBJTRF010000055.1, on the reverse strand, counting down.
GCGACGCCGTGCGCAACCGCGTCGGCATCCTCGATATTCCCGGTTTCACCAAGATCTAGGTTCGCGGCAGCGGGGCCGCCGCCTACCTCGACCGGATGCTGTGCACCAAACTGCCGCGGCCCGGGCGCATCACGCTCGCCTACGCCCTCCTGCCCGACGGCAAGATCCTCAGCGAGTTCACGGTGGCCAGGATCACCGACGAGCACTTCTATCTCGTCGGCGCCGCCGGCGCCGAGTGGCACGACCTCGACGTGCTCGAGCACGCACTGCCCGCCGACGGCTCTGTCACGCTCACCAACATCAGCAAGGACTACGGGTCGCTCGTGCTGGTCGGGCCGCACGCACGCGAGGTACTCGCTGCGGTGACCTCGACACCCCTCGACAACGAGCACTTCCCGTGGCTCAGCATCCGCGACATCGACACCGCCGTCGGCGCGGTGCGCACCCTGCGCGTCGGCTACGTCGGCGAGCTCGGATGGGAACTGCACGCCGCCAACGACCAGCTGGTGCCGCTGTACAAGGCGCTCTGGGCCGCCGGCGAGCAGTTCGGCATCCGCGACTTCGGCATCTATGCAGTCGACAGCCTGCGCCTCGACAAGTGCTACCGCGGATGGAAGGGCGACCTCGAGATCGGGTTCTCCCCCTTCGACGCCTCGCTCGACCGCTTCGTCGACCTCACCAAGTCCGACTTCGTCGGCAGGGATGCCCTGCTCGCCGAACAGGCTGCCGGCTCGCCATGGCGGATGGTGCCGCTCGTGCTCGACGAGCCAGGAGAGGCAGACTCGCCCGCGCTCGCATCGGTGTTCGATGCTGCCGGCGAGCGGGTGGGGCTTGTCACGTCGGGAGGCTGGAGCTTCACGCTCAATGCCAGCCTCGCCATCGCGTACGTGCGTCCTGCATTCGAGGCTGCGGGATCGAAGGTCTTCGTCGACGTCTACGGCACGCGCGTTGCCGCCACCGTCGGCGCCGAGCCCCTCTACGACCCGACGAACGCCCGCCTCCGCGCCTGATCTGCGGCGACGGGCGGTGCTGCGCTAGCGGGACCGACTGCCGATCGACACCGGCGTGACGGCATCGGCGGCTCGCTTGGCGTGGTAACTGCTCCTCGTCAGCGGGCTCGACTCGACGTGGCCGATGCCGAGCGACTCGCCCACCGACTTCCAGTGGTCGAACTCTGACGGCTCGGCCCAGCGCGCCACCGGCAGGTGAT
>JBJTRF010000054.1:0-8821 GCA_046076025.1 Ilumatobacteraceae bacterium | reverse complement strand
GGTACGCCGTGGGCCCGGCCACCACCGACAAAGACGGCATCTCGACCGCCCTCATCGTGGTCCGGGCCCTCGAACGGCTCCCCCGACGGGAGGGGCAGGGGCTCGACGGCGCGGTGCAGGACCTGTTCGACGACCTGGCCCACCAGTTCGGCGCCCACCGCACCTGCAACGGGAGCGTGCGCCTGGAGGTGCCCGCCGGACCCGTGGTCGAGCGGCTCCGGGGGACCGCACGTGTCGGCGGCACCTTGGTGCAGGCCGAGGACGAGCCCGCGCCGGGTGCGCTGCGCTGGCTGCTCCACGACGACACGCGCGTCGTGCTCCGGGGATCCGGCACGGAGCCAAAGGCCAAGTTCTACGTCGAGGCCAGGGTCCAGGTCGGCGACGAGGTCGGGGCCGCGTGGCGCACTGCGGCGGCGCAGGCCGGGGCGGCCGCCGCGGCGGCCGAGGAGCTCCTGCGCACTGCGGCCGGCTGACGCACCGCCGGGAGCCCCAGTCCCAGCCGGGAGCCCCAGTCCCAGCCGGGAGCCTCAGTCCCAGCCGGCCAGCACCGACGCCGTCGCCGACAGTCCCAGCCGGTCGGCGCCGGCGGTCACCATTGCCCGGGCGTCCTGGGCCGTGCGGATCCCGCCCGACGCCTTGACCCCGCAGCGCCGGCCGACCGTCGCCCGCATCGTCGCCACGGCCTCGACCGTGGCGCCGCCGGCCGGGTGGAACCCGGTCGACGTCTTCACGTAGTCACCACCGGCGTCCACGACCGCCTCGCAGACCTCGCGCAGGACCGGCGGCGACCACAGGGCCGACTCGACGATGACCTTCAGGACGGTGCGCGGCACGGCGGCACGCACCTCGGCGACGTCCATCCGCACGACGTCGAACTCCGACTCGGCCACTGCGCCCAGGTCGAGCACCATGTCGATCTCCGTGGCACCGAGTGCGACCGCCGCGGCGGCGGCATCGGCGGTGACCCTGGCTGGCTGCGTGCCGTGGGGAAACCCCACCACGGTGCAGACGGGGAGGCGCCCGCCCAGCAGGTCGGCGACGAACGCCACCATCGAGGGCTGCACGCACACCGACGCGCAGCCCAGCTCGACCGCCTCGACGGCGACGGCCTCGACCTCGGCCCGGGTGGCCTCGGGGCGCAGAACGGTGTGGTCGACGAGCGCAGCCAGCTCGGCACGGGTGAGCGGCGCTGGGTCCGACGGCGGGTTCACGGCCGCAGGCTACCGACCTGCAGACTGTGGGCCGTGGCCCTCTCCACCCTGGCCCTCGACGGCGACGACACGCTCTGGCACAGCGAGACCCACTTCGCAGTCACGACGGAGCGCGTGCTCGAGCTGGTGCGCCCGTGGGTCGACGGCGAGGCGGCCACCGCCCACCTGCTCGAGGTCGAGCGACGGAACCTCGAGGTCTTCGGCTACGGCGTGAAGGCGTTCATCCTCTCGGTCATCGAGACCGTCGTCGAGGTGAGCCACGGGCAGGTGCCGGCCGAGCGCCTGCACGAGGTCGTGGGCTGGGCCAAGGAGCTGCTGGCGCACCCGGTCGAGCTCATGGACGGCGTCGCCGAGACCCTGGACCTGCTGGGCGGCCGCTACCGGCTCGTGCTCATCACCAAGGGCGCCCTGCTCCACCAGGAGTCCAAGGTGGCCCGCTCCGGCCTGGCCGACCGGTTCGACGCCGTCGAGATCGTGGGCGACAAGGACGTCGCCACCTACCGCCGGATCCTCGACCGCCACGGCATCGCCCCCCACGAGTTCGTGATGGCGGGCAACTCGGTGCGCTCGGACGTCGCCCCGGTGGTCGAGCTGGGCGGCTGGGGCGTCCACGTGCCGTTCCACCTGACGTGGGCGCTCGAGGCCCACGACGGCACCGGTCTGGGCGACCGGGCCGAGGTTGCCGACGGGTTCGCAGGCCTTCCCGCCGCCCTCGACGCACTGGAGTCCCGGGCCGCCCGGGCGGGGTAGCCGAGCCGGCCCGACCACTGGCCCGTCGGCGGCCATCTCGGGGGTGGAATTGCCTTCCAGAATCGGTTGCCGGGCCCCCCTCCGGCGTTTACCGTCTCCCCATGCCGGTCGACGTCCGTCGCCCGGCCGGGGGCGACGGCAAGGGGGCCGATGGGGTCAGGGGTTGGAGCTGCGGTGTCGCGTGACGCGAGCCGGCGGAGCATCTACCTCGACGCGCTCCGCGCCGTGGCGCTCCTGCGGGTCGTCTCGTACCACGCCTCGGCCAAGTGGTGGATCACGGCCGCCACGGCCATGCCCCTCATGTTCTTCGTGGCCGGCTCGCTCTTCGCCAACTCGCTCGAGCGGCGCCCCGCGATGGCGGTCGCCAAGGACCGCTACCGGCGGATCCTCCTGCCCTACTGGACCTACGTCGCCGCCATGGTCGGACTGTGGGCGGCGCTCGGCGTGCTCGGACAGGTCACGGCGGCCAACTGGGTCGGGCTCGCACTCCCGGCCCTGAGCCTGGTCGGCCCCAAGGGCCCCGGCGCCGGGACGGCGCTGCAGCTGACGTGGATCGCCCTGTGGTACCTGCAGGTCCACCTGATCTTCTCGCTCGCCGGCGGCGCGCTGCGCACCGGGCTGCGGAAGGTCCCGACGCTCCTGTGGGCGGCCGTGGTCGCCGGCTTCGCAGGTGGCGTGGCGCTGTCCAACAACGACGTCGCCAACTGCTTCTTCTTCCTGGGCTGCTGGCTCTTCGGCTACCTGCACCACGACGGCAAGGTGCAGCCCGTCGTCGCCCGCCACTGGAAGTGGGTGTGCGCCCTGACGGGCGTCCCGGGGGCACTCCTGTTCTTCGGCCTGCACGAGGTGCCCCGGGCGGTCCCCATTGCAGCTGCGCTGCTCGGTGCGTTCTGGCTGGCGCTCGCCCTGGGGGTGCAGCCGCTGGTCGAGCCGCACCTGGGTGGTCGCCGCACCGGCCAGGTCGTGACGTGGTTCGCCCGACGTTCCCTCACGGTGTACCTCTGGCACATGGCCGCCATCTACGTGGCGGTCGCGGTCCCGCTGCCGGGCGCCGGCACGTCGCTGGGCCGCCTGGTCTGGAGCGTGGCACTGACCCTGGCCGTGGTCCCGGTCGTCGGCTGGGTCGAGGACGTGGCGGCCCGCCGCAGCCCCGAGCTCTGGCCCGGCCGTGCCCGGCCCGCAGCCCCCGTCCCTGCGGACACCTCTCCGCAGGTGGGCGGTCAGGCGCCCGCAGAACCTGCGGCGGTGGACCTGACGACCGCCGAGTCGGTCGACCTGCGCGACCCCGCGCCGGCCCTCCAGGAGGACGCGGTCGACCTGCGCCCGGCCGACCAGCCGACGGGCGACGCCTGACCCACGCCCCGAGAGGACGCCGGGCGCGTGAGCCGGGTCAGTCCAGGAGGTCCGCGGCCAGTTCGGCCAGCGACGTCGCCGGGCGGGCGCCGAGGTGCGAGATCACCTCGGCCGCCGCCAGCGAGCCCAGCTCGGCGCAGCGCCGAAGCGGCAGGCCGCGGCTCCAGCCGAACAGGAACCCCGCCGCGTACAGGTCGCCGGCACCCGTGGTGTCCTCGACGTGGTCGACTGGGTGGGCCGGTACCTCGATGACCTCGTCGGCCGTGACCACGACCGACCCCTTCTCGGAGCGTGTCAGCGCGGCGAAGGCGCCGTGTCCGCGCACGCCGGCGACGGCCTCGTCGAAGTCGTCGGTGCCGTAGAGCTCCAGGATCTCCGCCTCGTTGGCAAACAGCAGGTCGACGTGGTGCTCCACCAGGTCCAAGAACGCGTCGCGGTGGCGCTGCACGCAGAACGAGTCCGACAACGTCGCGGCCACGGCGCGGCCAGCGTCATGGGCCAGGCGGGCGGCGGTGCGGAACGCCTCTTGTGCCTCGGGCGGGTCGAACAGGTAGCCCTCGAGGTAGGTGACCTTGGCCTCGGCGATGGCGGCAGGGTCCACGTCGTCCGGGCCCAGGTGCACCGACGCGCCCAGAAAGGTGTGCATGGTCCGCTGGGCGTCCGGCGTCACCAGGATCACGCAACACCCGGTCGACGGGCCGGCACTGGCGGCCGCAGTGTCGTACGCGACGCCCGTGGCCCGTAGGTCGTGGCCGAACACGGTGCCCAGCGCGTCGTCGCGCACCTTGCCGATGTAGCGGGCGCGGCCGCCGAGGGACGCCACGCCCACGATCGTGTTGGCGGCCGAGCCGCCCGACATCTCGATGCCGGGGCCGGTGCGGCCGTAGACCTCCTTGGCCCGCTCCTCGTCGACCAGCGTCATGGAGCCCTTGACGATGCCGAGCTCGTCGACGAGCTCGTCGGTGCCGTGGGACAGCACGTCGACCAGGGCGTTGCCGATACCGAGGACGTCGATGTTGGCGGGGGCGGCGGAGGGAGCGGTTGTGTCAGTCACGGGGCGACACGCTACGGCCGGCGGGATGACCTTCCCGACACCCCCTGGCAGGTCGTGACTGGCAGGCGCTTCCGCGGCAGCGCCTGGCTCAACCGCTCGCCAGGCGCTTGACGCGGTTGGGGGGCTCGCCGGTCGCGGCCGCCACCCGGGCCGCGGCGTCACGGGCCGAGGCGCCCGCCGCCCGCTCGGCGTCGAGCAGGGCCCGCAGTTCGTCGTCGGTCGGCGGCTCAGGGGCCGGGGCCGGCTCGAGCACCAGCACGTACTCACCCTTCGGCGGGTGGCCGGCGACGTGCGCGACCGCGTCGTCGAGAGTTCCCCGCCACACCTCCTCGTGCAGCTTCGTGAGCTCCCGGCACAGCGCCACCCGGCGCCCGCCGCCGCACGCGTCCGCCAGGTCGGCCAGCGTCGCGGCCACCCGCTGGGGCGCCTCGTAGAGCACGACCGTCCGCCGCTCTGCGGCGACCTCGGCGATGCGCTCGGTGCGCTCGCTGCCCGATCGCGGCAGGAAGCCCTCGAACGCGAAACGGGTGGTGTCGAGGCCGCTCACGACGAGCGCCATCACGAGCGCGGCGGGGCCTGGCACCGCCGACACGGCGAAGCCGGCGTCGATGGCGGCGCGCACGAGGTGCATGCCGGGGTCGCTGATGCCTGGCGTGCCGGCATCGGTGACGACGCCGACGTCGTGTCCCTCGGCGAGCACTCGCAGCACCTCGGCGGTGCGGTCGTGCTCGGTGTGCTCGTTGGCGACGGCCAGCCGCACGCCGGCGACGCCGGCATGGGCGAGCAGCTTGCCGCTGTGCCGCGTGTCCTCGCAGCAGATGAGGGCGCAGCCCTGCAGGGTGGTAACGGCACGGGGCGACAGGTCGCCGAGGTTGCCGAGCGGCGTGCTGACGAGCACGAGGCATCCGCCTGACAGCGACAGCCGGCTCATCGTCGCACCTCGATGATGTCGCCCACGCGCAGGCCCCAGCGGGCGAAGGCACCTGCCTCGGCCTCGACCACGGTATGGGCGTGCAGCATCGGCGCGCCGAGCCGATTGGGCGCCATGCGCACCGTGCGCAGCACGTTGCCCGCCTCGTCGAGGTGGGCGACGTCGAGGGCGAAGCGCATGCCGATGGTGTGCACCCACCTGCAGCGCGGAATCACCAGCGCGCCGTCGACGCCGTCGCGGTCCAGCAGGCCGCGGCGGCGGTCGGTGCGCGAGGTTGCCTCCTCGGCGCTGGCCAGTACGTGGCCGTCGCTTACCAGCCAGCACCCGTGGGTCGCCATGCACACAGGATGCCATGGGCATAGCGTCGCCGTGCGGCGACCGGCCGGCGCAGTGGGCCGGTCAGCTGTCGAAGCCGAGGCCGAGGCGGTCGAGGGTGCGCAGCCAGATGTTGCGGTGGCCGGTGCGGTCCTCGCGGTCGAGCGACCAGCGCGTGGCCTGGATGCCGATGAACCGGAACGGCTCGGGCGGGAACGGGATGGGCTTGCTCTTCACGAAGTCGGTCTCGGTGGCCCTCGACCGCTTGCCGTCGAGAATGTCGAGCATCACCTCGGCGCCGAATCGCGTGCTGCCGACGCCGAGGCCGGTGTACCCGACGGAGTACGCCACCCGGCCCTGCAGGCCCCTGCCCCAGAACACGCAGAACCGGCTGCACGTGTCGATGGCGCCGCCCCACGTGTGGGTGAACTTCAGCCCCTCGAGCTGGGGGAAGGTGTCGAAGAAGTTCTTGCTGAGCTTCGCCCACGTCTCGGGCCGGCTCTCGAGGTCGACGCTCATCTTGCCGCGCCAGTAGTAGACGGCGTCGAAGCCGCCCCACAGGATGCGGTTGTCGGCGGTGAGCCGGTAGTAGTGGAACTGGTTGCCGATGTCGCTGAGTCCCTGCCGGTTCGACCAGCCGAGGTCGGCCAGCTGTGCGTTGCTGAGCGGCTCGGTCACCATGCAGTAGTCGTAGATCGGCGCGATGTAGTGACTGACGCGACGCAGGAGCGGCTTGGCCGCGCCGGTGGCGAGCGCCACCTTGCCGGCTCGGATGCGCCCGAGCGGCGTGTCGACCAGCACGCCGACGCCGTCGCGCTCGATGTTCGTGGCCTTGGTGTCCTCGTAGATGCGAACGCCCAGCGACATCGCCGCCGACTTCAGGCCCCATGCCAGCCGCGCCGGGTCGACCATCGCGGCACGGTCCTTGCGCCACAGGCCGCCGGTGTACGAGGGCGAGTTCACCTGGGCGCGCATCCCTGCCTCGTCGAGCCACTCGACGCGCTGGCCGAGGGCGCGCAGCTGGGTGTAGTCGTCGCGCAGCTCGTCGAGGTACGTGGGCGAGTGGAACTGCGTGGCGACGTCGATGACGCCGGTGCGCTCGTAGTCGCAGTCGATGCCGTAGCGGCGGATCGCGGCCTCGATCTCGTTGCGGTTGTTGAGGCCGACCTCTTCGAGCACGGGCAGTTCGTTGGGGAACCGCTCCTGGCCGTTGGCAATGCCGTGGGTGAGGCTGGCCTCCATGAAGCCGCCGTTGCGGCCGCTGGCCGCCGAGCCCACCTCGTGCGCGTCGATCAGCACGACGTCGCGGCTGGGATCGCGCTCCTTGGCGATGATGGACGTCCAGAGGCCGTTGAAGCCGCCGCCCACCACGCAGAGGTCGCAGCTCTCGGTGCGTACCAGCGTGGGGTTGCTGTCGGGCTCGTCGGCATCGTCGTACCAGTACGGGTACGGATCGGCATCGGCGATCGCGTCGAGATGGAACTCCTGGATCGATTCGTCGTCGGGCAGGACCGACATGGTTCTCACCACCGTTCGCTGCCGAGGCTACCCGTGGCGCGGCGTGCCGTGCCGCACCGGCGGCATGGTGACGCGCAACGGCCCGCACCGCTGGGGTGCGGGCCGTTGCGATCCCACGGACGGTGTGGCGCCGCAGCGCCGCCGGCTACTTCGAGGCTTCCTCGAGGGCGCGGCGGACGAGCACCTTGGCGAGGTGGCGGCGGTAGTCGGGGCTGGCGTTCAGGTCGTTCTGCGGCTCGGCCTCTGCGGCGGCGAGCTCGGCGGCATCGGACACCGAGGCACCCGACGACAGGGCCGACGACACGCTCGATGCCAGCACCGGGGTGCTGCCCATGTTGACGAGGGCGACACCGCTCGAGCCGTTGCGGCGCCACGCCGCGACGCCGACGATGGCCCAGTCCTGGGCGCGCCGGTTGAACTTCTGGAAGCTCCAGCCGGCGCCCTGCATCTTGGGCACGCGGATCTCGGTGAGCATCTCGTCGGCGGCGAGGGCCGACTGCAGGAAGCCCTTGTAGAAGTCGGCGGCGGCGATCTCGCGGGTGCCCTTCGGGCCCTGGGCCACATAGGTGGCGCCGAGTGCCAGCGTGGTGGCCGGCAGGTCGCTTGCCGGGTCGGCGTGGGCGATGCTGCCGCCGATGGTGCCGCGGTGGCGTACCTGCGGATCGCCGACGTGGCCGGCGGCGTGCGCCAGCAGCGGGGCGTGCTGGGCGAGCACCGGACTCTTCTCGACATCCATGTGCCGGGTGAGGGCGCCGATGGCGATGTGGTCGCCGGCATCGCGGATGTAGCTGAGGTCGCTCACCCGGCCGATGTCGACGAGCACGCTCGGCTGGGCGAGCCGCAGCCGCATGAGCGGCAGCAGGCTGTGGCCGCCGGCGAGGAACTTGGCGTCGTCGCCGTGCTGGCCGATGAGCGACACCGCCTCGGCGGCGGAGCTGGCACGGACGTAGTCGAATGCTGCGGGGATCACTTGCTGGCTCCTTGTGCGTTGCGGATTGCGTTCCAGACGGTCTGCGGACTGGCCGGCATCGAGATGTCGCGCACCCCGAGCGAGCTGAGCGCGTCGACGACGGCGTTGATGACAGTGGGCGCGGCGCCGATGGTGCCGGCCTCGCCGATTCCCTTCACGCCGAGCTGATTGGTGGGCGACGGCGTGACGGTGTGGCCGAGGGTGAGGCTCGGCACGTCGCTGGCCGCCGGCACGAGGTACTCGGCGAGGGTGGTGGTGCGCAGGTTGCCGTCGCTGTCGTAGACGGCGTCCTCGTAGAGCGCCTGGGCGAGGCCCTGCACGACGCCGCCGTGTACCTGGCCCTCGACGATGAGCGGGTTCACCTGGTTGCCGCAGTCGTCGACGGCCACGTACTGCAGCACATCGACCTTGCCGGTCTCGACGTCGACCTCGACCGTGCAGATGTGGGTGCCGAACGGCCACGAGAAGTTCGGCGGGTCGTAGGTGGTGTGCGCCTCGAGGTTGGGCTCGAGGCCGTCGGGCAGGTTGTGCGCCGTGAACGCAGCGAAGGCCACGGCAGCGAGCGGGAGCACCTTGTCGGGCGAGCCCTTCACGCTGAACGTGCCGCCGGCGAAGTCGATGTCGGCCTCGTTGGCCTCGAGCTGGTGGGCGGCGATGCGCTTGGCCTTCTCGATGATCTTGTCGCACGACATCGCGATCGCCACGCCGCCGACCGGCAG
>JBJTRF010000053.1:0-10868 GCA_046076025.1 Ilumatobacteraceae bacterium | reverse complement strand
CTGCCGCAGGTCGCCGCCGCGCTGCAGGCGATTGCCACCGCCCACGCGTCGCTGCCGGTCCCACCGCAGGTGGGCTCGGTGATGCGCCTGCCTGCGCCCCGCACCTGATGCCCCGCACCTGACCGCCCGCCACCGCTCACGCCCGCCCGCAACCACGCCGCCCACTCACCCACCCAGGAGACAGCAATGCAGTTCGAGCTCACCGACGAGCAGCAGATGATCGTTGACACCGTCCGCGCCTTCACCGAGCGCGAGTTGATGCCGTACGAGGAGCAGGTCGAGAAGCTCGGCCAGGTACCGCCCGACCTGGTCGAGCAGATCAAGCGACGCAGCATCGACGCCGGCCTCTATGCGGCCAACATGCCCGCCGACCTCGGCGGCGGCGGGCTCGACTCGTTCGGCACCACGCTGGTCGACCGCGAGTTCGGCGCCACCTCGTACGCGCTCCACTACATCGTGGCCCGGCCCAGCAACATCCTGCGGGCCTGCCGCGACCAGCAGGTCGACGAGTACCTCATCCCCGCCATCTGCGGCGAGCGCGTCGACTGCCTGGCGATGAGCGAGCCCGACGCCGGCAGCGACGTGCGCGGCATGAAGTGCGCCGCCGTGCGCGACGGCGACGACTACGTGATCAACGGCACGAAGCACTTCATCAGCCACGCCGACCTCGCCGACTACGTCATCCTCTTCGCGGCCACCGGCGAGGAGCAGACTGCGAAGGGGCCGAAGAAGAAGATCACCGGCTTCCTCGTCGATTTCGACACGCCCGGCTGCGAGGTGGTGCACGGTTACAACTGCGTGTCCAACCACGGCTACCACAACATGATCATCAACTTCGACAACTGCCGCGTGCCGGTGCGCAACATCCTCGGTGACGAGCACCGCGGGTTCGATGCCGCCAACGAGTGGCTCGGCTCGACCCGGCTGCAGGTGGCAGCGGTCTGCGTCGGACGGGCCCGCCGGGCACTGCAGATCGCCACCGAGTGGGCTGCCAGCCGCGTGCAGTTCGGCCAGCAGATCGGCAAGTTCCAGGGCGTGTCGTTCAAGCTGGCCGACATGCGCACCCAACTCGAGGCGGCCGAGCTGCTCACGCTGCGCGCCGCGTGGCTCGATGCACAGGGCCGCGCCACCGACGAGGACATGGCGATGGCCAAGGTGTTCAGCAGCGAGATGTGCCAGTTCGTCACCGACGAGGCCATCCAGATCCTCGGCGGCATGGGCCTGATGGACGAGCTGCCGCTCGAGCGCATGTGGCGCGACACGCGAGTCGACCGCATCTGGGACGGCACGAGCGAGATCCAGCGGCACATCATCTCGCGCGCCATGCTGCGCCCGCACGGGGCCTGAGGCCGTGACGGCAGCACCCCACCACGGGCTGTCACGCCTGCTGGCACCGCGGTCGATCGCCGTCGTCGGCGGCGCACCGGCCGAGCGAGTGGTCGCGCAATGCCTGAAGCTCGGGTTCGAGGGCGACATCTGGCCGGTGCACCCGCGCCGCCCCGACCTTGCGGGCGTCCCGTGCGTGCCGTCCCTCGACGACCTGCCGGGCGTGCCCGACGCCGTGTTCCTCGGCGTCAACCGCCACCTCACGGTCGAGGCAATGCACTCGCTGCGCCGGATCGGCGCCGGCGGCGCCGTCTGCTACGGCTCGGGCTTCGCCGAGACGGGCGACGGCGACCTGCAGCAGGAACTGCTCGAGGCGGCGGGCGGCGTGCCGTTCTTCGGACCGAACTGCTACGGGTTCGTCAATACCTTCGACCGCGTCGCACTGTGGCCCGACGAGCACGGCTGCAGCCGCAGCGAGCGCGGCGTCGCCGTCGTCTCGCAGAGCGGCAACGTCGCCGTCAACCTCACGTTCCAGCAGCGCGGTCTGCGCCTCGGCACCATCATCACCGTCGGCAACCAGGCGTCACTCGGCTCGGATGACGCCGTCGAGGCGTTGCTCGACGACGACCGGATCACCGCCATCGGCCTGTTCCTCGAGGCGGTCCGCGATGCCCAGAAGTTCGCCGAGGTCGCCGAGCGCGCCGCCGCCCGCAACGTGCCGCTCGTGGCACTGCAGACGGGCCGGTCGGCAGCCGGTGCAGCGATCGCCAGTTCGCACACCGGCTCGATGGCCGGGCGCGCCGCCGCCTACGACGCGCTGTTCGCCCGCTACGGCGTCGCCACCGTCCGCACGCCGTCCGAGCTGCTCGAGACCCTGAAGCTGCTCGACAACGGCGGGCGGCTCAGCGGCCGTCGCATCGTCTCGCTCAGCTGCTCGGGCGGTGAGGCGTCGCTGGTGGCAGACCGCAGCGAGCAGACCGGCCTGGCCTTCGAGCCGTTCGCCGACGACCAGCGCCAGCGCATCGAGGCAACGCTCACCGAACTGGTGTCGGTGAGCAATCCCTTTGACTACCACACGTTCATGTTGGGCGACCGGGCCGCAATGGCCACGACGTTCTCGGCCGTCATGGACGGTCCGCAGGACGCAACCATGCTGGTACTCGATGCCCCGCCGTCGCCCGACAACGATCCGTCGTCGTGGTACGTCGCTGCCGACGCGCTCGCCGATGCGGCCGAGCGCACCGGTCGCCGTGCCGTCGTCGTGGCATCGATGGCCGAGTGCATCAACCTGCCGTTCCAGCAGCACCTTGCCGGCCGCTCGCTCACCCCGCTGCTCGGCCTCGGCGACGCGCTCACGGCCCTCGATGCCGCAGCTACGCAGCCGCCGCCACGGATGGTCCGCCACGCCCCGGTGTCGGCCGCCCCCCGCACGCGGATTGTCGACGAGGCGGCGGCGAAGCAGCGACTGCGCGGCCTCGGCATCAGCGTGCCGGAGGGGCGCATCGTCGACGCGGCGGGCGTCGCGGCTGCAGCCGACGAGATCGGCTTTCCCGTCACGCTGAAGGCCCTCGGCCTCGCCCACAAGAGCGAGGCGGGTGCAGTGAAGGTGGGCATCCGCGCCCACGCCGCGCTCAGCGCCGCGCTGGCAGCGATGCCGGCCACCGGCAGCGGCCTGCTCGTCGAGAGCACCGTCACCGACATCGTCGCCGAGGTGCTCGTCACCGTGCGACGCGACGCTCCGATCGGATGGCTCGTGACGCTCGGGCACGGTGGCGTCACCACCGAGCTGTGGGGCGACCTCACCCACCTCCTTGCACCGGTGACGGCCGACGACGTGGTCGCAGCCCTCGGCCGCCTACGCAGCGCCCCGCTGCTGCACGGCTTCCGCGGCCGCCCGCCGGCCGACATCGATGCGCTCGCTGCGCTCGTGGTTCGACTCACCGACGCGGTCGTGGGCACCGACATCGTGGAGATCGAACTCAATCCCGTCCTCGTCGGCGCCTCGGGAGCCACCGCCGTCGACGCCCTCATGCTCGTCGCCGACTGAGCCGCACCACCAGCAGACCCACGCACCGAGAGGACCGCCCATGAGCCAGGGATTCCATGTCGACATCGCCGACGGCGTCGCGCTCGTCACCATCGACCGGCCGAAGGCCAATGCCATCGACTCGGTCACCAGCCAGGCAATGGGACAGGCGTTCGCATCGTTCGAGCGCGATCCCGCCGTCCGCGTCGCCATCGTCACCGGGGCCGGCGAGAAGTTCTTCTGCGCCGGCTGGGATCTCGGCGCCGCCGCCGAGGGCGAGGCGTTCGACGTCGACAACGGCGTCGGCGGGTTCGGGGGGTTCCCCGACCTGCCCGATCGAACGGTGCCGGTGATCTGCGCGGTGAACGGCATGGCCGTGGGCGGCGGCTTCGAGATCGCCATGTCGGCCGACTTGGTGGTCGCCGCAGAGCATGCCCAGTTCTTCCTGCCCGAGGCGCGGCTCGGCATCCTCCCCGACGTGGGCGCAGTGCGACTGCCGGCACTGCTGCCCGTCCACCTCGCCCGCGAACTGCTGCTCACCGGCCGGCGAATGGGTGCCGACGAGGCCCACCGTCACGGACTCGTCAACCGAGTCGTCCCGGCCGGCGACCTGCTCGACGCAGCGCGATCGATGGCCTCCGACATCATCGCCGCAGCGCCGCTCAGCGTGGCCGCCATTCTCGACATCGGCCGGCGCACGGCGCACATGGACTCGATCGCTGCCATCGCCGCCATCCGCGACCTGCCGTCGTACCGGGCAGCGATCGACAGCGAGGATGCCGCAGAGGGCACGGCCGCGTTCACTGAGAAGCGCTCGCCGGTGTGGAAGGGCCGCTGAGCGCGACCGAGGTCACTCGTAGCCGAGGCCGACCGGCACGTCCTCGTAGTCGACGGTCCACACCCGGGCCGAGTAGGCATCGTCGACGGCGCTGCTGCGCCAGCCGAGCAACCGCTGCGCGCGGGGCGACAGGTGCGCCACGTCGTCCCAGGTCGCGCCGAGCGGCCCGGCCTCCTCCGGTGTGAGCCACCCGAGCACGTACGACACGTGCAGGCCGAAGCGCCACGTGTCGTCGGTGCGGTTGGCGCCACCGCTGTGGATCACTCGACCGGTATAGATGACGCCGCTGCCGGCCGGCATCACCGCCTGGCAGACCTCGTCGGGCACAGCCTTGCGCGTGTAGTCGTCCCATCGATGGCTGCCGGGAACCACCCTGGTGGCGCCCACCTCGGCGGTGAAGTCGCTGATCGCGAACAGGCAGCTCAGCGTCACCTCCGGGGCGTCGAGCCGGCACATCGACGGCCAGTTGTCGGCATCGCGGTGGAGGTACTGCGCCTTCTCGCCGGGGCCGATGATCATCATCTGGCCGGTGTTCATCCAATAGTCCTTGCATCCCGGCAGCAGCACCGCATCTGCGACGGACAGATAGAAGGGATCGGTGAGGATCTCGGCGAAGGCCGCACTGCGATGCGCCAGCCGGGTGAACCGCTTGGTGTTCGCACCCCAGAACCGGTGGACGCTCTCGACGCCCGATACCGAGCCCGCATGGTGCCCTGCCGCATGCCGCTCCATGTCGGCGCGGAACCGCGCCAACAGGTCGGGATCAAGGAAGTCGTGCACGATGACGGCACCGTCGGCATCGAGCGCGGCCAGCGCGGCCTCGGCGCCGTCGGACTTGCGGATCTCCTGCAGTGCCACCATGGCCGCGAGGCTACTCTCGGCCCCGGAAGGAGGCCGCCCGCATGGCCCAACTGGCTCGCACGCTCACCGGACACGAGTACACGAGTGCCGACGCCTACGACCTCGACCGGTCGCGGATCTTCCACCGAACATGGTGTGCTGCGGGCCGCAGCGAGCGCCTGGCACCGGGCGGACGCGACATCGTCGACGTCGCCGGCGAGAGCGTGCTGCTGATCCGCGACCGCGACGGCACGCTGCGCGCCTTTGCCAATGCCTGCCGCCACCGCGGCGCCCGACTCTGCGAGGGACCGACCGCCACCGGGCAGGGCTCGATGATGTGCCCGTACCACCAGTGGACATATGCGCTCGACGGCTCGCTCATCGCCACGCCCCGTCTCGAACCCGGCGAGGTCGACCGGGCCGAGCACGCGCTCTGGCCGCACCACGTCCGCGAATGGGAGGGCTTCGTCTTCGTGTGCGTCGCCGACGAGCCACCGTCGTTCGAGGAGTGGCTGCAGGCCGACGCTGCGGCGCTCGTGGCGCTGCAGCGCTTCGGCTTCGGGCGGCTCCGCGTGGGTGCCCGTGCCACCAATGTCACCGCCGCCAACTGGAAGGTCGTCGTCGAGAACTACCTCGAGTGCCTCCACTGCGCCCACGTGCATCCCGAGTTCGCCGAGCTGGTCCCCCACTTCGGCACGGGCTGGACGTGGGATGCCGGCCGGCCGAACGGCGGCGTCACCCTGGCGCGCGGCACCACGCTGTCGACCGTGCCGGGCCGCGTGCTGCCGATCGAGGGCCTCGCCGACGGTGACCTCGACGGCTACTTCTGCGGCACGGTGTTCCCCAATGCGTTCGTCGACGCGACGGCGGCCTGCGTTGTGGTCTCGGTGCTGTACCCGGAGGGGCCGCACCGCACCCGCATGGAGATGGACTTCCTCTTCGACCCCGCCGCGCTCGGCGAGCCCGACTTCGACCCGCAGCCGATCGTCGACTTCAACGAGCTCGTCGCGGCACAGGACGGCGCAGTGTGCGAGCTCGTGCAGCAGGGCGTTGCATCACGTCGCTTCACCCACGGTGTCCTCACGTCGAAGGACCAGCTGGTGGCCGACTTCGTGCAGCGCTACCGCGACGCAGTCGCCGGCTGATCGGCCAGCACCCGCACGGCGTCCGGCGGCACGGCGATGCCGACCCGGCTGCCGGGCGCGACGTCGCCGAGCGTGCCATCGCTCGGCACCACGACCTGCAGCGTCAGGCCGCCGACCTCGACGTGCACATGCGTGAACGGGCCGGCGAACACCACATGCGCCGTGGTGCCCGCCAGGTCACCCGCTCCGTCGGCAACGACGCGCAGTCGCTCGGGCCGCACCAGCACCGTGCACTCGCCGCGGACGGCACCGGTGGCAGCGCCGAGCCTGGCACCGAGCATGTCGACGCCGTCGGCGGTGGCCACGGCCGGCACCAGGTTGGCCAGCCCGAGGAAGTCGGCCACGTAGGCACTCGCCGGCTCGTCGTACACGGTGGCGGGCGCGCCCACCTGCACCATGCGGCCGTGGTCCATGACCGCCAGTCGGTCGCTCATCGTGAGCGCCTCTTCCTTGTCGTGGGTGACGTACACGAACGTGATGCCCACCTCGCGGTGCAGGGTGCGCAGTTCGAGCTGCAGCACGCGACGCAGCTTGGCGTCGAGCGCCCCGAGCGGCTCGTCGAGCAGCAGCACCTTCGGGCGCAGCACCAGCGACCGCGCCAGCGCCACGCGTTGCTGCTGGCCGCCCGACAGCTGGTGCGGCCGACGCGCCTCGTACCCGTCGAGGCGCACCAATTCGAGGGCCTCGCCCACTCGGCGAGCCTGCTCGGCCTTGGTGCAGTCGGCGAAGCGGAGGCCGAATCCGACGTTCTCGGCAACGGTGCGGTGCGGGAAGAGGGCGTAGCTCTGGAACACGGTGTTCACCGGCCGGCGCTCAGGCGGCACTCCGCCCATGTCGGCCCCGTCGATGCGCACGCTGCCCTCGTCGGCTTCCTCGAACCCGCCGATCAGGCGCAGCGTGGTGGTCTTGCCGCAGCCAGAGGGGCCGAGCAGCGAGAAGAACTCGCCGGGCTCGATCGACAGGCTCACGCTGTCGAGCACCCGCTGCTCGCCGTACCACTTCGACAGCCCGTCGAGGTCGACCCGACCGCCCTGCGGTGCCCCAGTCATCGGGCCGTACCGTAGCAACAGGGGCTCGTCTAGGTTGGCGGCCATGAAGAGCAGCGACATCGAGTACCACATCGACGGCGTCCGCTACGTGGGTCACATGGCCGAGCCCGACGGCACCGACCAGCGGCCTGCCGTGCTCGTCTGCCACGAGGCACCCGGGCTCACCGACCACGCGCGAGGCAGGGCGCGGCGCATCGCCGACGAGCTCGGCTACGTCGCGTTCGCCCTCGACTACTGGGGCGACGGCAAGCCGCTGCCACCCGACATCCTGTGGCCGACGTTCGAGAAGCTGCGCGGCGACAAGGCACTCACCCGCCAGCGGGCGACCGCCGGCCTCGACGTGCTGCTAGAGCATCCCCGTGCCGACCGCTCGCGCGTCGCATCGATCGGCTACTGCTTCGGCGGCACGATGTCGCTCGAGCTCGGCCGGGCCGGTGTGCCGCTGCAGGGCATCGTCGGCTTCCACAGCGGCCTGCAGAACAGCGATCCGTCCGACGCCGCCAACATCACCGCCAAGGTGCTGGTGCTCATCGGTGCCGACGACCCGTCGATCCCACCCGAGCAGCGCCGCGAGTTCGAGGACTCGATGACCGCCGGCGGCGTCGACTGGCAGCTGATCCTCTACA
Source organism: Ilumatobacteraceae bacterium (assembly GCA_046076025.1). Lineage (GTDB taxonomy): Bacteria > Actinomycetota > Acidimicrobiia > Acidimicrobiales > Ilumatobacteraceae > UBA668. Next base: position 3,018 of record JBJTRF010000053.1, on the reverse strand, counting down.
GCCAGGCCGAGCACAGCTTCACCAACAAGGACGCGAACCGCGATGGCTTCCGGTATCACGAGCGCACCGACCAGCGGTCGTGGCGGGCAATGGTCGACTTCCTCGCCGAGGCCTTCGCCGGCTGATCTGGCCACGTCGGGCCACGCCCGCCGGCCGGCCGGCTCAAGCGAGCACGTACTCGGCTGGGTCGGCGGCCGTCGTGCGCTGCCAGTACTCGAGCAGCGTGAACGGCCAGTTCTGCGCCACGCGTCCGAGGTCGTTCTTGTACCAGCTGCTCACCGGGCTCCAGCCCCACGCCATGGCACGGTTGCCTGCGTCGACCCGCTCGTTGAAGGCATCGTGCACGTCGCGCCGCACCTCGATCGAGCGCGAGCCGGTGCGCGCCATGTGCTCGACGAGGTGCAGCAGGTACCTGACGCCGCACTCGCTGAAGTAGATGATGCTGCCGTTCACGACGATGTTGGTGTTCGGCCCGTAGAGGCAGAAGAAGTTCGGGAAGCCCGGCACCGCTACGCCGAGATAGGCGCGGGCGTCGCCTCCCCACTGCGCGTGCAGGTCGATGCCGCCGCGCCCCTGCACCTGCATCGGCACGAGGAACCGCGACGCCTCGTAGCCGGTGCCGTACAGCAGCACGTCGCACTCCTGCACGGTGCCGTCGGCCATCTGCACTCCGTTGGACACGATGCGGGCTATCGGATCGGTGACCAGCTCGACCGTCGGCAACTGCAGGGTGCGCGCCCAGATCCCGTTGTCGCGAACCATTCGCTTCGCCCCCGGCGGGTAGTCGGGCATCACCTTCGCCAGCAGGTCGGGTCGGTCGGCGAACTGCTCGCGCAGGTAGCCGGCCAGCAACTGGCGCGTGAACTCGCTGATCGCGCTGACCGATCCACCATCGCCCTGCCACGCAGGATCGACGGCGACGGCAGCGAGCGCTCCGTCGCCCATCCGCCAGAAGATGTAGAACCGGTTGAACTCGCTGTAGCCGGGCACGTGCTGGTAGAGCCATCGCAGGCCCTCGGCCACCGGATCGTGGTAGTCGGCTGTGGGCGCCAGCCACGGCGGCGTGCGCTGGAGCACCACGAGGTGCGACGCCTGCTCGGCCACGTGCGGCAGGAACTGCAGCGCGCTCGCACCGGTGCCGATGCACACGACGCGCTTGCCTGAGAGGTCGACATCGGCACGCCACGCTGCCGAGTGGAAGGCGTCGCCGGCGAAGGTTCCGAATCCGTCGATCTCGGTCGGGTACTTCGGCCGGTTGAGCTGCCCGACGGCGCTCACCACCAGGTGGGCGGTGATCGAGTGCTGGGCGCCGTCGGCATCGGCATAGCGCACCGTCCACTGCGCCGACTCCTCGTCCCACGTGGCGGCGAGCACGGTGCAGCCGAGCCGGACATGCCGGCGTACGTCGAATGCCTCGGCGCAGCGCTGGAAGTAGTCGAGCAGCACTGGCTGGTCGCTGTAGTGGCGCGGCCAGTCGTGCCGCTGGGCGAACGAGTAGCTGTAGTTGTGGTTCGGATTGTCGACGCGGCAGCCGGGATAGGCGGCCTCGAGCCACGTGCCGCCGACGTCGGCGTTCTTGTCGAGCACCGTGACGCGCACGCCGGCCTGCTGCAGCCGGTGGGCGGCGAGGATTCCCGACATGCCGGCCCCAATAACCACGGCGTCGAGTTCGGCGCCGGGCGCGATGTCGGCGAGGTGCCACGACGGCGCGCGGCGATCCTCGCCCATGAAGCCGAGCTCTTCCTCGACGAGCGGCAGGTAGGCGTCGAGGCCACCGGTCCCGACGGCATGCTCGATCATCCGCAGCAGGTCGGCGTCGGCGGGTGCCGGCGCCGGCCGACTCCCGCCGTCGCGGTAGCGGGCGATGGCGGCCGCCGCCATGGCGCGAATGCGTCGCTGCTGTTCATGCGTATAGCCCGCCGACGGCTGGCCGAGCAGCAGCGGATCGGGGCGCAGGTCGTCGACAAGCAGCGACATGTCGCCGGTCAGGTAGGCCAGCGCCGGCAACAGCGGAGCGAGCTCGGCCGACTCGACATGCGCGGCGATCTCGGCGTCGGTGGCGCTGATCGCGGCGACGCCCGTGACAAAGGGGCTCGGCGAGGCCCCTGCATCGACTGCCGTCATCGCATCCCCTCCCCGTGCTCAGCGGCGCCCGGACTCCGCCCGCAGCACCCCGCTCACTCTTGCACGCCCTTGGGGGCCCGCTGTCCCATTAAGCCGAACATGTAGCCGGCGACTCGCCGCATCTGGATCTCCTCGGCTCCCTCGGTGATCCGGTAGCGGCGGTGGTGACGGTAGATGTGCTCGAACTGCTTGTGACGGCTGTAGCCCATACCGCCATGGATCTGCATGGCGCGGTCAGCGGCCTCGCAGCAGAAGCGGTTGGCGTAGTAGTTGCACATCGACACCTTGTCGGACTGGCTGAAGGCGCCGTACTTGTCCATGAGCCACGCGGTCTTGTAGATGAACGCACGGAGCATCTCAGCCTGGGTCTGCAGTTCGACGAGCGGGAACTGGATGCCCTGGTTGGTGGACAGTGCCTTTCCGAACGGCTTGCGCTCCATTGCGTGCTTCACGCTCTCGTTGATGCAGTACTGCGCAGCACCGAGCGACGACGCAGCCTGACGGATGCGGTTCTCGTTGAAGAAGTGCTGCACGATCTGAAGGCCCTTGCCCTCGCCGCCGAAGATCGACGAATGCGGCACGCGAACGTCCTTGAACGACACGTGTGCGTGGTCGGTGGGCATGTTGAAGGTCCAGAGGTACTCCTCGATCTTGAAACCGGGGGACTTGATCGGCGTGAGGAACGCGGTGATGCCGTCACCGTCACCGGCCTTGCCGGAGGTGCGGGCCATGATCAGGTCGTGCGATGCAGTGTGCACGCCGGTGTTCCAGATCTTCTCGCCGTTGATGATCCACTCGTCGCCATCACGGACGGCGGTGGTCTCCATGTGCGTGGCGTCCGAGCCGTGCTTGGGCTCGGTGATGCCGAACGCGAAGCCGCGGCGGCCCTCGGCG
>JBJTRF010000052.1:0-11632 GCA_046076025.1 Ilumatobacteraceae bacterium | reverse complement strand
CACCGCCATCCCGGCACCGGTGAGCCCGAACCTCGACATCAAGATGGAGCTGCGCAACAGCGCCGGCGACCTGGTGGCCAGCGACGACCCGGCCTGCGGCTCGACCAACGGCGACAGTGCCACAGGCCTCGGCGCATCGATCAGCACCACGCTCACCGCCGGCACCTACACGATCCTCATCGACGGCGTCGGCTGCGCCGATCCGCTGAGCACCGGCTACTCCGACTACGCCAGCCTCGGCAACTACCGCCTCACCAGCACGGTCGTCGGCCCCGACGGCCAGGCCCCGAACGCCGTCCTCGGCGTCTCGTCGACCAGCGGCGAGTACCCGCTGACGGTGAACTTCACCGGCTCGGGCTCGAGCGACCCCGAGGGCGCCACGCTGAGCTACTCGTGGTCGTTCGGCACGGGCGACACCTCCAACGAGACCAACCCGAGCTACACCTACACGGCTGCCGGCACGTACACGGCGGCCCTGACAGTCACCGACGACCGCAACCTCAGCAACACCAAGTCGGTCACGATCGTGGTCACCGCCCCGGTGCGCAAGATCGACGTGTCGGCCGTGTCGGCCTCCGGCGTGCGCACCCGTGCGGGTGTCACCGTCACGGCCAGCGTCACGATCCGCGACCTCGACTCGGCGCTGGTGAGCGGCGCATCGGTCACCGGCACCTTCTACAACGGCACGAGGGCGCTGTCGACGAGGTCGGCACTCACCAACGTGAACGGCGTGGCGACGATCTCGTCGAACGCCCTGAAGGTGAAGGCCGGCACGCAGATCAGGTTCTGCGTCACCGGGCTCACGCTGGCGAACGGCACCTGGCTGACGTCGATCTTCGGCGGCACCGACTGCGCCACCTACACGGCGGTGTGACCGCCGCCGACGTGGTGGGCGTTCGACGCTGACCACGCACACGGCCTCACGATCGAGGGGGCGGGCCGCACAGCCCGCCCCCTCGTCGCGTCATCGCACTGGTCGCGTCATCGCCTCATTGCAGGGGCGACGTTCCGTCCGGGCTCATCGCCCAGGCTCACCGACCAGGCTCAACCCACCACAGGCGGGGTTGTCGGCGGCTCCACTGTCGTCGGCGGCGTGGTGGGCGGCGGCACGAAGATCGTGGTCGTGGTTGTCGACGGCTTCGTCGTGGTGGTCGGGCCCTTCACCGTGGTGGTGGTGCCCTTCACCGTGGTGCGCGGCGGCCATCCGCCGCCCGAGTAATCCGTCGTGGTCGCCTCGTCCGAGCTCGTCGACGAGGTGTCGATGGTGACCGGGTCGGTGTCGGCCACGTCGGTGGTGGTGGCCTCGCCGCCCTCGATCAGCAGCGAGAACGAGCGGCTGGCCTCGAGGCCCTCGGCGGCACCGGGCGCCAGGCCGAGCTTGGTGCGGCACACCTCGTATTGCGACAGCTTCGAGGCCGGGTCGTCGGCCTCTGGGGCGACGATGCCGGCATTCACCAGGCCGAGGAACTCGCCCGGGTTGCGCACGTCGACCGGTACCTCGATGGGCTCCTCGCCGACTGTCGGCTGCGCCGCAGGGTCGTCGACGGTGAAGCCGAGCGACACCTGCACCAGTTCGGTGCGGATCGGCGGCTCGACCACGGCGATGCGCCGCTGCGAGAACTCGCCGGCATCGTCGCTGACGACGATGGTGACCTCGATCGAGCAGTTGGTGTCGATGAGGCGGGGGTCCACCTGCAGGGCCACCACCAGCGGCACCCCCGGCGACACCGTCACCCGGTCGCTGCCGGCGGGCGACACAACACCGATGTAGATGCCCTCGGGCAGTGCCGACAGGCCCGATGCCCCGCCGCCGCCACCGCAGGCCACCACCACGCCGGTGATGCCCACTGTGAGCGCAGCGACTCGCCAGCGCAGGTCCATTGGGCGGAGCCTACCGGCCCCGTTCGGGCGCCGATAGGGCCGGTTGGTCAAGGACGGTCAGCGTTCGATCAGCAGCCGCGGCCGGGCCGAGATCGTCGTCGACTCGGACGACACGCCGGTGACCAGCGACCCTGCGACGGGTGCGCAGAGTGCCACCGCGATCACCGACCGACCGTCGGCCCGCTCGGCAGCCACGTAGTCGGTGAGGTCGAGGTCGTGCGTGGCGGACGTGGCGCCCACCACCGTGACCCGGTCGAGCTCGGCGCCAAGGGACGGCTTGTTGCCCCACGTGATGCCCGTCTCGGTCCACGCCGTCGATGCGACGGCATAAGCCGCAACCGCGGTGGAGACACCCTTGCGGCCCTGCAGCTGCAGGCGCAGGATCGCCGACGACACGGTGCCCTCGTGGGCGGCAGTGTCGACCTTGAGGAACAGCCAGCGGTTGTTGCCGGCGCTCGAGGTCTGCACCTCGACCGTGGTGGCCGTGCCGAAGTTGCGGGTGGCCGACCGGCCGTCGCGCACATGCGCGTCGATCACGACGGGAATGGTGGAGCTCGCTCGGCGGAACGGGCCGGTGATCTCGTAGGTGATGCCCGTGACACCGTCGGTGCCGCGCTGCGACGAGACGTACATGCGCGTGTGGTCGGGCGAGAAGGCGACACCGGCCAGTTCGGACGACGACTGGTTGGCCACCCGCAGGAACGGGGCCACCTCGACATCGCCGTTCGCCTGCTCGGCCAGCAGGCAGATCTCCATGTTGCCGCCGTCCTCGCACACGAACACGTCGCCCGAGGGCTGGTGCACGGTGACGTTGTCGACGCCGCGGAGCGCCGCCGAACTGCTGACCACCCCGTCGTACAGCACGCGGATGGCATTGGTGTCGAGATCCACCAGCCACACCTTCGAGTCGCCCTTGGTGGTGAAGTACATGCGGCGGCCCTCGATCCAGAGGCCCTCGCCGCCGTTGAACGCCGTGGTGCTACCACTGCGGTCGGGGGTCGTCGACGAGGTCGGCAGCCACGAGATCACCCCGGCGCTCACCGACGCCGCATACAGCTGCCCAGCCGAGAAGTCGCCCGCCGTCGTGGGCACGAACTTGTACAGCCGGCCCGAGGTGGAGTCCTCGGTGAGGAACACCGCCCGCGACACGGGGTCTTCCATCGCCGCCTCGTGGTTGAACGTGCCCATGCCGGCGCGCAGCACGCCCTGGCCGGCCGCCTGGGGGTTGCACTCGTACACCTGGCCCGACGGCACCTCCTCGCAGCTCAGCCACATGCCGGCGACGGTGGGCCCGCCGGCGCAGTTGCGGCTGGTGCCCGAGAGGATGCGGTAGGCGCCGGTGACGCTGCCCGACGCATCGAACTGGAGCACGCCCACGCCACCGCCGCCCGACGAGATCTCGGCGTTCGACACGTACACCCAGCCGCCGCCAGCCCTCGGGAAGCAGCACCCGCCGTCGGGCGCGTAGTGCCACACGTGGGCGGTGCCGGGCACCGCCTGGCCCGAGCGGGCCAGGACGCGGCTCGAGAATCCCGCCGGTAGGTGGATGCCATTGGCATCGGGGGTGGACGACAGCGGGCCGTACGGGCCGTTGCCGACGATCGTCGCGGCCCGGGCGAGGGCCGAGCGCAGCAGGGTGCCGCCCACCATCGCCCCGCCGAGGGCCAGGGCGGTGCGGCGCATGAACTGGCGGCGGTCGAAGCCGTCCCAGAGGAGGGCGGCGGGTTCGAGAAGGAAGGCACTCTCTTGAGTGGTCATACGACCACTCTACGTCGACTCCAGCGGGCGGAGCAAGGAATTAGCGTTGCCCCGTGGCCCATGCCGACCCCGCCATCGGCCTCACGGCCGCCGCCGTCGCCGACCGGCAGGCGCGCGGACTCGTCAACGACGTGCCCGACGCGCCCACCCGCACCGTGCTCGGCATCCTGCGCGGCAACGTCGTCACCCCGGTCAACGTCATCATCGCCGTCCTCGCCGGGCTCGTCATCGCGGCCGGCTCGCCGAAGGACGCCCTCTTCAGCGGCGTCATCGTCGCCAACAGCGCGATCGGCATCGTCCAAGAACTCCGCGCCAAGCGCGTCCTCGACCGGCTCAGCGTGCTGAACGCCCCACGCGCCCGGGTCGTGCGCGACGGCGACATCGTCGACCTGCACGCCACCGAACTCGTCCTCGACGACATCATCGAGTTGCGCAGCGGCGACCAGGTGGTCGCCGACGGCGAGATCGTCGCCGATGACCGGCTCGAGCTCGACGAGTCGCTGCTCACCGGCGAGGCCGACCCCGTGCCGAAGTCGACTGGTGATGGCGTGCTCAGCGGCAGCGCCGTGGTTGCCGGCACCGGCCGCATGACCGTCACCCGCATCGGCGCCGACCACTACGCGGCGCGACTCGCCGAGGAGGCACGCCGCTTCACGCTCGTCGACTCGCAACTGCGCAACGACATCAACCGCATCGTCACCGCCGTCGGCATTGCCATCATCCCTGTCGGCCTCCTGCTGGCGAGCAGCCAGTTCATCCGCCGCGACGACGGATGGCGGGCCAGCGTGGTCAGCACGGTCGCCGGGCTCGTGGGCATGGTGCCCGAGGGCCTCGTGCTCCTCACAAGCGTCGCGTTCGCCGTCGGAGTCGTGCGTCTCGCCGCACGCCGATGCCTCGTGCAGGAGTTGCCGGCCATCGAGGTGCTCGCACGCGTCGACGTGCTGTGCGCCGACAAGACCGGCACCATCACCGCCGGTGCACTCGCCGTTGCGTCGATCGACGCCATCGGCGATGCCGAGCCGCAGGTCGTGCGCCGCGTGCTCGGCGCCATGGCCCGTCTCGACCCCGACCCGAACCCGACGGCGCGGGCCCTTGCCGAGGTCGTTCCCCCCGATCCCGACGATGCAGTCCGGCTCGTCGACCGCGTGCCCTTCTCGTCGCAGCGCAAGTGGAGCGCGATGTCGCTCGATCCGCTCGGCACGTGGGTGCTCGGCGCACCCGAGCGAGTGCTCGGCGCGCAGCGCAGCGGGCTTGGCGACGAGATCGAGCGCCACGCGGCACTCGGGAGCCGCGTCCTCGTGCTCGCCGAGGCAGCCGATGCCGGGGTGTCGGCGGCACTCGACGACATCCTTCCCGCAGGCCTGCGGCCACGCGCGCTCGTGCTGATCGACGACGTGATCCGGGCTGACGCCCCCGGCACGCTGGCGTGGTTCGCCGGGCAGGACGTGACAGTGAAGGTGATCAGCGGTGACAACCCGGTCACCGTCGCCGCCATCGCCCGCCGCGCCGGACTGCGCGATGCCGACGTCGCCGTCGATGCCAGCGACCTGCCGCCGGCAGGAACCGACGACTTCGCCGATGCCGCCGAGCGCACCACCGTGTTCGGCCGCGTCACGCCGCACCACAAGCGCGACCTTGTCGACGCGCTGCAGGCCCGGGGGCACACCGTGGCCATGACCGGCGACGGCGTCAACGACGTGCTGGCGCTCAAGCACGCCGACTGTGGCATCGCAATGGCCAGCGGCAGCGAGGCAACCCGCGCCGTCGCCCAGCTGGTGCTGCTCGACTCGAACTTCGCTGCGCTGCCCGCCGTCGTCGCCGAGGGTCGGCGCGTGATCAACAACATCGAGCGCGTGGCCAGCCTGTTCCTCGCCAAGACCGCCTACTCGGTGGTGCTCTCGGTGCTCACCGGCGTGTTCGCGCTCGCCTATCCCCTGCGGCCGATCCACCTGTCGATCCTCAGCTGGTTCACCATCGGCATGCCGGCCTTCTTCCTGGCACTGGCGCCCAACGACCAGCGCGTCGCGCCGGGCTTCCTTCGTCGGGTGCTCGGCCGGGCCGTGCCGGCCGGGCTCGTCATCGCCGCGCTCACCATGGCCGTCTTCGGCATCGTGCAGCTCGAGCCGTCCGTCGAGCCCGACGAGGCGCGCACCGCCGCCGTGCTGGTCGCCGGGGCGATCGCACTGATGAACCTCTGCCGGACGGCCATGCCGCTCACCCGGCTGCGCGCCGTGCTGGTCGCCGCCATGGCGTCCGGATTCGGGCTGGCATTCGCCATTCCCGCTGCCCGGTCGCTGTTCGAGCTGCCGGCGACCACCCCGCGGGCCTACGCCACTGCGCTGGCGGCCATCGCCATCGCCTGGCCGCTGCTCGCCCTCGGATCGCGTGTCGCCCGGCGCTGGGGCGACGGCTAAGGTCTCATTCATGGCAGGCATGCACGACCTCACGATGACGTCGATCACCGGCGATGAGGTGTCGCTCGGCGACTACCGGGGCACGGTGTGCCTCATCGTCAACGTCGCCAGCAATTGAGGCCTCACCGGCCAGTACGCAGGTCTGCGTACGCTCCACGAACAGCACGCCGCTGACGGATTCGCGGTACTCGCCTTTCCGTGCAACCAGTTCGGCGCGCAGGAGCCCGGCACCGATGCCGAGATCCTCGAGTTCGCCAGCTCGAAGTACGGCGTCACCTTCCCGATGTTCTCCAAGATCGAGGTCAACGGCGACGGTGCGTGCGACCTCTACCGCTGGCTCCGCGAGTCGACCGGTGGCGGCGACATCACCTGGAACTTCGAGAAGTTCCTCGTCGGGCGCGACGGCACCGTCATCGAGCGCTTCGAGCCGATGACCACGCCCGAGCAGATCGCCGAGCGCCTCGCCGCGCTGCTCTGAGCCCCGGCGCCTCGCTGCGCCGCATACTGCATCCCGGTCCGTCGTGGTGTGCACAGCACCATCACGCGGGGAACCCGCCGTGCTTCCCCCGGTCACACCTGGCCCGACTGGGAGGCATCATGCCCTTCACGAGATTCCGACTGCCCCGGCGGCGTCCGCGCCTCGCACTCGACTGGCATCACGACCAGTGGAGCATCTTCCTTCCCGATCCTGACGATCCGCTCGTCGTCGCTGGCGTCGGCGAGGCCTCGGTGCTCGCCACCGAGATCGCCAGCCTTGCCGTCCGCCGCGAGTCGCTGACCCTGCTCGACGAGCACCGGCGCGTCACGGCGCTTCTGCTCGACCCGCCGCCCGAGCTCGGGCTGTTCGTCGGCGTCGCCGCCTGCGCTGGCCTGCCGGGCCTCGAGGCGCCGTTCTGCCAGACGCTGCTCGTCTCGCTCGAGGCCACGGCCGCGGCGTGCACGCCCACGATCGAGCACCGCGATGCGTACCGCGCCGTCAGGAGGGCCCACATGGCCCAGGGCCTGCAGTTACTCGACGTGATGCTCACCGACGGCGACGTGGCGCGCAGCGTGTCGTGCGCATTCGATGTCGATCCGGTGTGGTTCGACGATGTCGCGCCGGCGGCACCGGCTGCCTCGTGACCGAGGCGGGGGTCACACGGGTGCGGCCCGGTGCAGCACCGCGCCGGTCGGCCGCACGCACACGACGGTGCCCTCGACGTCGGCCGTGCCATCGACAATGAGGCTCATGCCGCCGTCCTCGAGCGGCGGGAACACCACGGTGACCTCGGGGCGCTCGGCGGCGTTCGAGCAGGTGCTGCGACCGGCGGCAATCCGGAACACGCCGTCGTCGAGGGCGGTGGCGACGGCCAGGGCGTGCACTCGCAGGTCGGGCCCCACCGTGAGCAGGTAGCCCCAGGGGCGCTGGGCCACGGCCGAGGCCAGTTCGGGGATGCCGACGATGATGCTCATGTGCTGCCCTTCGTGTCGCTGCACCCCACGGGATAGCACAGATGCCGGCCCCGCCCGTCGGCCGCACCGACCGCCGATATTCCCGACTCGTTTGGTCGGCTTTACCGGTAGCCTCGCGTCACCTGCCGCCGTGCGACCCGCCGGCGGCCCAGCGACAAGGAGACACCATGGCCGTCCGCCTCGGCGACACCGCACCCGACTTCACCGCCCCCACCACCCAGGGCGAGATCCGCTTCCACGAGTGGCTCGGCGACTCGTGGGGCGTGCTGTTCAGCCACCCGAAGGACTTCACCCCGGTGTGCACCACCGAGCTCGGCTACGTGGCCAAGGTCAAGCCCGAGTTCGACAAGCGCAACGTGAAGGTGATCGGCCTCAGCGTCGACCCGGTCGACAGCCACGTCAAGTGGGAGGGCGACATCGAGGAGACGCAGGGAACGGCCGTGAACTTCCCGATGATCGGCGACCCCGACCGCACGGTCGCCGACCTCTACGACATGATCCACCCCAACGCCAACGACACGCTCACCGTGCGCTCGGTGTTCGTCATCGGACCCGACAAGAAGGTGAAGCTCACCATCACCTACCCCGCCAGCACCGGCCGCAACTTCGACGAGATCCTGCGCGTGATCGACAGCCTCCAGCTCACCGCCAAGTTCAAGGTCGCCACCCCGGCCAACTGGGAGAGCGGCGGCGACGTGATCATCGGCGCTGCCGTGAGCGACGACGAGGCCAAGCAGCTGTTCCCGCAGGGCTGGAAGACGGTGAAGCCGTACCTGCGGGTGCTGCCGCAGCCGAAGTGAGCCTCGCGCCGTGAGCGCCGGCTGCTGACTGCCGCCCGCCAACCGGCAGACGGCAGCCGGCGACTTGCAACCGCTCAGCGCAGCGACGAACTGCACATCACGCGGTCGACGCGTAGCTCGACGACGACTCGGTCGGCACGCTCCTTCGGTGGCCGGTACCTCGCTGCATAGGCGGCGACGGCACCGGCCACCGACGCGTCGTCGCGCCGCAGGCCAGCCGTCCCCTCGAAGGTCACCCACCTGCCGCCATCGGCCTGCATCAAGGCGGCGCGTCCGCCACGCCCCGCATTCGCCGCCTTGACCGAGCCGGCAAAGGTGATGACGCGCAGCACCACCCCATCGCCGGCATCCGACCACGTGAATCCGACGGGAACGGCATGCGGCGAACCGTCGGCCCGCATGGTGACCAGCGTGGCCAGGTGCCGCTCGGCGAGGAATCCGCGCAGTGCATCCGACAGCACCACGCGGTCGACCGGCTGGTTCATCTCGGGCTCACTCACGTGGTGGCAATGGCGTCGAGCATGTCCGACTTCGCCGCCTTGCGCGCCGGCAGGAAGGCTGCCAGCGCTGCGAATACCAGCACCGCAATCGACGCCGTGGCGATCGTCGACGCCGGAAGGGCGAACTCGCGAAGGCCCTCGTCGCGGAACGACCGCACGATGATCCACCCCAGCGACGTGCCGAGCACGAGGCCGAACACCACGCCCACGGCACCCGTGATGAGGCTCTCCCAGAGCACGCTCGTGCGCACCTGCTTGCGCGTCATGCCAACGGCGCGCAGCAGGCCCAACTCGCGGCGCCGTTCGTAGACCGCCAGCCACAGCGTGATGACGATGCCGATCACGGCGATGAAGATCGACATGCCGAGCAGGCCGTAGATGAAGTTGAGAAAGCCGTCGACCTGATCGTCCTGGGCATCGATGAACTCGTCGCGGCTCTGCAGCTTGGCCGATGGATAGTCGTCGAGCACGGCCTGCAGCGCAGCGGTGTTCTCCGGGCTCACGCCACCCTCCGTGCGGGCAAACACGGCAAAGTCGAACAGCGGGAAGGCCTGGCCGTCGAAGAGCGCACGGTCGACCATGAGGTTGCCGAAGGTGTCGTCGCTGTAGATGCCCTGCACGGTGAGGTCGAGCTCGGTGCCGTCGAGCAACTTGGCGCGCACGGTGTCGCCGAGGCTCAATCCGTCGCGCTCGGCCTTGTCGCTGGCGTACAGGATGCCCTCACGGGTGAGGTCGCCGAAGCCGCCGTCGACGAAGCCGAGCTCGAGCACGGCCGCAGCATTCTGGGGCGACACGGCGATGACTGCCTTGGCCTTCCAGTCGCGCGTGCCGCTGTCGTCCTGTTCGTTCAGCTGCAACTGCGCGCCGGCGAATCCGACCGCGTCACCGACACCGGCGCCGTCGAGCGCGTCGGCCACTGCCGTCGGCAGGCCGAATCCGCTCTGCAGCTTCTCGGACACCACGTAGTCGGCGGTGAACGCCTCGCCGATGATGACGCGGGCGCTGGCCTTCGCCGAGGCGCCGAGCGTGGCAACGGCGATCATCAGCGACAGTCCGACTGCCAGCGCCATGGCCGTCACCGCCGTGCGCTTGGGGTTGCGGGCCGCGTTGCGGGCCGACATCGTGCCGGCCGCCCCGCGGAGCCGGGTGAGCACCGGCGAGGTCGATCGGGCCACGGGGGCGGCAATGAACGGGCCGACGATCACCATCGAGATGAACACGAGGGCAACGCCCAGCCCGAGCAGCATCGACGACCCCGAGAAGCCGCCGGCAACCGACAGCACGCCGAGGGCGAGGGCGATGCCGCCGATGACGAGACGCCGGCGCGACGCTGCCGAGCGGTCGACGGCCACATCGCGCATGGCCGCCAGCGGCGGCACCCTGCCGGCACGCAGCGCCGGCACCAGGGCGCACGCCAGCGTCACGCCGATGCCCACCAGCATCGTGCCGACGAATCCCTGCACCCCGACGACGAGATCGGTGGAGCCGGGCCCGAAGCCGATGGCGTTCAGGAGCGCGAGCAGCGCCCACGCCAGGCCGACTCCGGCGGTGGCCCCCACGAGCGAGCCGCTGAAGCCCACCACGGCAGCCTCGACGAAGAGCGAGCGCGTCACCTGGCCGCGAGTGGCACCGATGGCGCGCAGCAGGGCGTTCTCGCGCTGGCGCTGGGCAGCGCTGATCGAGAACACGTTGAAGATGATGAAGCTGCCGACGAAGAGCGAGATGAGGGCGAACACCGAGAGGAAGATGGTGATGAACCCAAGCGCCCGCTGGATGGCCGACTGGCTCTCCTCGGTGATCTCGGTGCCGGTGAGCACCTCCACCTCGGGGTCGCCGACGACGCTGGCAATGCTGTCGGCAAGCACCACCTCGTCGACGCCGTCGTCACCCGCCACCAGCACCGCATCGAGCGCATCGGTCGCACCGGTGAGCAACTGCTGGGCGACCGACAACTCGAAGAACGACCAGTTCACGCCGCCGAAGCTGTCGGCACCGGCGAAGGTGGCGATACCAACCACGGTGAAGTCGCGCGACCCGGTGGCGGCGGTGATGGTCACGGTGTCGCCGATCTCGACCCCGCCGAAGCGCGCCGACGCCCTGTCGATGACGACATCGTCCGGCTCGACCGGCGGCTCGCCCTCGTCGATGTCCCACGGCGACACCTCACCGCCCACCCATGACGCCCCGAACTTGGGCGGGCCGTCGACACCGAGCGGCGTTCCCTCGAACGTGACCACGGCAACGCCGGTCACGTACCCGTCGGCCTCGAGCACGCCCTCAGCCGACCGCACGGTGTCGACGATCGACACCGGCACGCGGTCACGCGCCTCCTCGCCGAAGTCGCCCTCGATGACGCGCGCCGACCGCACGAAGGCATCAGTGTCGGCATAGGCGTCGGCGAAGACCTGCGAGAGCGACTGGCGGATCGTGCCCGTGAGCACGAACACCCCGTTCAGGAAGGCAGTGCCGGCCACCACCGCGATCGCAGTGATGACGAGGCGACCCTTGCGGCTCCAGACGTTCCTCAGGCTGAGACGGAACACGGGATCACTCTCCGAGGTGCTTCATCTTGTCGAGCACCCGCTCGGCAGTGGGCTCGTGCATCTCGTCGACGATCCGGCCGTCGGCGAGGAACACCACCCGGTCTGAGTAGCTCGCTGCCCCGGGATCATGCGTCACCATGACGATGGTCTGGCCGAGGTCGCTGACGGCGCGGCGCATGAAGGTGAGGATCTCGGCACCCGTGCGGCTGTCGAGGTTGCCCGTGGGCTCGTCGGCGAAGATGATCGTCGGCTGGCTCGCCAGCGCGCGGGCAACCGCCACGCGC
>JBJTRF010000051.1:0-2042 GCA_046076025.1 Ilumatobacteraceae bacterium | reverse complement strand
GATCACCTTCTTGAAGGCGTCGAGGTTGGCCGCCGACTCGTAGGTGCCGTCCTTGCCGACGGTGCGCTGCGCCCACCCGATGCCGGCCGAGTTCACGAGCACGCGGAGCGGGCCCATGCTCTTGGCCATCTCGACGGCGTTCATGATGTCGTCGGTGTTCGTGACGTCGACGGCACAGAACGCTCCGCCGATCTCAGCGGCGAGCGCCTGGCCCTTCTCCGACTGGTGAGCCAGGTCGGCGACGACGACCTTGGCGCCCCTCGCGGCGAGGAGGCGGGCGGAGGCGGCGCCGATGCCGGAGGCTCCGCCCGTGACGATTGCGACTGCACCGTTGATGTCCATGCCGCGACCCTATGCCCCGGACGCCCAGCATCACCAAGCCGGGCGGCCGATCACGCCCCCTGCGCCGCCGCCACGGCGAGGCGGTCGACGAGGTCGTTCATCCGGTCGCCGCTGTGCCCCTTCACCCACCGGAACTCGGGTTGGCGCTCGGCGACCAACTCGACCAGCGGCATCCACAGGTCGGTGTTCGCCACCGGCTCGCGCTTGGAGTTCTTCCAGCCGTTCGCCTTCCAGCGCACCCACCAGCGGTCGCGGAAGCAGTGCACCACGTAGGTGCTGTCGCTCACCACGACGAGCGGCCCGTCGAGCGACTGCACCGCCTCAATGACCGCACGGAGCTCCATCCGCTGATTGGTCGTCGAGCGCTCGCCACCCGAACCGCTCGGCACGCCCTCTGGCGACACTGCCCACGCCCATCCGCCAGGGCCCGGATTGCCCGAGCAGGCACCGTCGGTGTACACGACCGTCGGCTGGCGGGCCGCGGAGGGCCCTTGGTCTGGCTGTGCAGTCACGCGGCGAGACTACGGGCCGCGCACTCGCGACGGGTCGATGGCAGACTCAGTGCATGATCTTCGACGGGTACGTCAACCAGCTTCCCGACACCGACCCGGTCGAGACCGCCGAGTGGCTCGACAGCCTTGGCGCCGTCATCGACGTCCACGGCAAGACCCGCGCCCAGTACCTCCTCAGTCGGCTGCTCGAGCGTGCCCGCGAGTCGCAGGTCAGCTTCCCCGCCACCGTCAGCACCCCGTACGTCAACACCATCCCGCGCGATGCCGAGCCGTGGTTCCCGGGCGACGAGCACCTCGAGCGGCGCATCCGCAGCTTCGTTCGCTGGAACGCGGCGATGATGGTCGTGCGCGCCAACAAGGCGGCCGAGGGCATCGGCGGCCACCTCAGCACCTTCGCCAGCTCAGCGAGCCTCTACGAGCTCGGCTTCAACCACTTCTTCCGCGGCAAGGACGACGGCACTGCGGGCGATCACGTCTACATCCAGGGCCATGCTGCGCCCGGCGTCTATGCCCGCGCCTTCCTCGAGCGCCGGCTCGACGCCGACGACCTCGACCACTTCCGCCGCGAGATCGGCCGCGGCAGTCGCGGCCTGTCGAGCTATCCGCACCCGCGGCTGATGCCCGACTTCTGGGAGTTCCCCACCGTGTCGATGGGCCTCGGCCCGCTCACGGCGCTCTACCACGCCCGCTTCAACCGATACCTGCTGAACCGCGAGCTCGACGACACCAGTGCCAGCCGCGTCTGGGCATTCATCGGCGACGGCGAGTGCGATGAACCCGAGACCCTCGGCGCGCTCACGCTGGCCAGCCGCGAGCGCCTCGACAACCTGATCTTCGTCGTCAACTGCAACCTGCAGCGCCTCGACGGCCCGGTGCGCGGCAACGGCAAGATCATCCAAGAGCTCGAGGCCGTATTCCGCGGCGCGGGCTGGAACGTCATCAAGGTGATCTGGGGCTCGCGCTGGGACGAGCTGCTCACCATGGACAAAGACGGCGTGCTGCTCAACACGATGAACACCACCGTCGACGGCGAGTTCCAGCGTTTCGCCACCGAGGACGGCCAGTACATCCGCGACAACTTCTTCGGCCCCGACCCGCGTCTGCGCCAGATGGTCGCCCACCTCACCGACCACGACCTGCAGACCCTGCCCCGCGGCGGCCACGACTACCGGAAGCTCTACGCGGCGT
>JBJTRF010000050.1:0-8118 GCA_046076025.1 Ilumatobacteraceae bacterium | reverse complement strand
CTCGCCCGCGAGACCGTCTCGCGCATCTACAACCGTGCGCTGCGCCGCATCCGCGACGAGCGCGGCTTCGCAATCGCCGCCTACTTCGGCGACGACGACATCCAGCCCCCCTGCTGAGCGGGCGCTCACGCCGCTCGCCGGTCCAGGTGAACTACCGCTGCGCTCGCAGCGTCTGGCCGCTCCGGCTCGAGCGCCGCTCGCAGCTGGGCCGCAGCCGACATGTGTCGTCGGCTGCGGCCACTGCACCGTGATGCCCCATCCGTGCATGGATGCCGCCGTTCGCACGTCACCCGGCCGTCAGGCCGAGTGACGGGCCGAGGCCTCGATGGTGAGCCGGTGCAGGTCGACGATGCCGTCCATGTCGAGACGCTCCGACATGTAGCCGCCGGCCAGCACCCATGCCACGGGCAGTCCGTGGGAACGGGCCCACGAGAACACCACCTCCTCGCGGGCCGCCAGCACCTCGGTGGTGATGTCGCTGCGGCCGCCGGTGCTGCAGAACTGGTGCGGATCCATGCCTGCGTTGTAGATCACGACATCGATCGAGCCCGGATCGGCAACTGCCGCCAGAAACTCCTCGATCGTCTCGAGGTACCGGCCGTGCTCGGCCAGGGTGGCCCGGGCATTGGGCACGCCCCGGTACGAGTCGTAGTTCGCCACCGAGACGTCAATCTGCTCGATCGCCGGATCGCCGTCGATGATGCTGGCCGTGCCGCCGCCGAAGTGCGCGTAGAAGTCGATGATCAGCACCCGGGTCGCACCCTCCTGGACCACACGTCGTGCTGCGATCGCCAGGCCTTTGAAGGTGCAGAACCCGGCACCCGAGCCAGCCCGGGCATGGTGCAGCCCCGACGACAGGGAGCCGGCATTGCGACCGGTGTGCATCGCCTCGAGCACCGCAGCCACCACGCCACCGTTCGACAGGGTGACGCACTTGAAGATGTCGGGGTGCCACCGGCCGATGCCCGAGCCGGCAAGCCCGCTGGGCTCGCCGTCGCGGACGGCCGTGATGTAGTCGCGATCGTGCACCGCAGCCACCTCGTCCTCGGTGAGGGCCTCGGGCACCTTGATGATGACGCCGCTGATCAGCCGGTGCCGCAGACTCGCCGCGATGTGCACGGCCTTGTTGACGGTCTCGAGACGGATCCGCTCGGTGTTGTAGCCAGGTGCGAAGAACACCGTGGTGTGATGCTTGCTGTGATTCGACATGTCTGTTCCTTTCGTGATGTCGAGTGATGTTGTGCAGCCCTTACGGACAACACACCGTTTCGCGTGACAGCACGGCACCGTCGGCGTGCCGTCGGTACCATCGCCGCATGGCAGGACATCCGATGCGCCGAACCGCGCGCGCACTCGTTGCAATGGCGGCAATCGGGCTTGCTGCCGAGTGCACCATCGAGCCCGACAGCGCGGGCGACGACACCGCAGCGCTCGCCGATGTCACGACGTCGAACGCTGCCGCCGGCACGACGAACCTCGCCGTCACGTCGACGTCAGCGGTGTCGCCATCGACCACTGGCCGCGCCACCACGGTGCCGGCATCGTCGACCCCCGCCACCACCGTCCCGGCTACGACAGCACCGCCCGCCACCGCAGTCGACCAGCGGCCACTGGCACTCGACGTGCTGGCGCTCATCCCCATCGATCTCGAGCAGGGTGCCGGCTACGACCGCGACCTGTTCGACCACTGGATCACGCGCAACGGCTGCACCACCCGCGAGTCGGTGCTCATCCGCGACTCGCTGTCGTTCCCGCAGGTTGATGCCTACGGCTGCACCGTCGTCGCCGGTGACTGGCTGAGCCCCTACGACGGCGGGCGCTGGTCGGACCCGAGCGACGTCGACATCGACCACGTCGTCGCCTTGAAAGAGGCGTGGGACTCGGGCGCCTGGGCGTGGGACAGCGCACGGCGGAGGGCATTCGCCAACGACCTCACCGACCCGCGCAGCCTGCGGGCCGTCACCGACAACGTGAACCAGTCGAAGTCGGATGCCGACCCGAGCAACTGGATGCCGCCGCTGCGCACGTTCTGGTGCACGTACCTGGGCGACTGGGTGGCGATCAAGGCTCGCTGGGGCCTGTCGATGGACCAGAGCGAATGGGGACGCGTCCGCAACCTGCTGCGCGACGAGTGCCCCGGCTGGCGCATCGAGCCGCTCGCGCCCGCACCCGCCTGACGGCCGGCCCGACGGGGCACGCCGGCTGGTCGGCAGCGACTACTCGTCGAGCGGGCGGCCGTCGCTGCCCTCGGGCAGCTGACCCCACAGGCGCTCGGCCTCGGCGTGCTCGCCGCACGCCACGAGCGCCCGCACGAGCACCCGCCGCACCGCAGCGGTGTCGAGCGAGTCGTCGCCCAGCACTGCCGTGGCGGCGCGCTCGCAGGCACGCAACTGCGGCAGTGCCTCGGCGGCCCGGCCGAGGTGCACGAGGCAGTCGAGGTACATCCGGTGGCTGAGGATCGTCGCCGGCGAGAACTCGCCCAGGACGCGCACGCGTGCGCTTAGCACCTCGACCAGCTCGTTTGCTGCGGCAGCGTGCCAGCCGAGTCGCATGAGGTGCTCGCATCGCAGCGATCGGGCGAGGAGGGTGTCGGGATGATCGTCGCCGAGCTCTTCCTCGAGACGGGCGACATTGGCGTCGAGCTCGAAGATGCCGCGGTCGGTGCCGTCGACGACCGCCGAGACCACGGCGATGTTGTGCTGCGTGGAGAGGATGGCCGGGTCGTCGGCCGGCAGCAGCCGCAGTCGATCGTCGAGCAGCTCGCGCAGCATGCGCAGGGCGGTGACCGGATCGCCAGCGAGGTCGTGCAGCTGGGCGACGTGGCCACGCGAGTCGAGCGTGGACGGATGGTCGGGGCCGAGCACGCGCAGCCGGTCGGCGAGCAGCTGTTCGGCGATCTCGAGCGCCTCCGTCGGGCGGCCACCCCTGCCGATGGCACGGGCAAGGTTGCCGCGCATGACGAATGTCAACGGATGGTCGGGGCCGAGCACCGCGGTGCGGTCGAGCAGCAGCTGGCGCAGCACCTCCTCGGCCCTGTCGTAGAGACGCGCCTCGGTGTACGCACGGCCGAGGAAGCCGCGCCACACCATGGCGTCGTCGCTGCGCGGGCCCTGAGCCCCGGTGTGGATCTCGATCAGCCGCTCGCAGTGCTCGACGGCGCGGCCAGGCTCGCCCTCCTCGATGTGGAACTGCGCGGCGACGGCCCGAAGCTCGATCTCGGTCTCGAGGTCGCCGGAGCGCATGGCGCGACGGGCATCAATCTCGAGCTCGTCGATCGAGACGTCGTCATCGTCGTCGATGCCTGATTCGTCGCTGCTCATGCGGCTGTCCAGTCGGGGGCGAGCCGGCGACGCTGCCAGCTAGACGTCATGCTGCCAGCGCGAAGGCCGATGCGTGCAGCACGCAGTCGTCCACGACCACGGCTTGGCCGACGAGGCGGCTGGAGCGGATGTGCAGCTCAGTGCCGAGGCCGACACCGGAAGTGGCATCCGCACGACGCGAGGCGGCATCGCGCACGAACTTGAGCGCCCGCGTGGCCGACGGACGCGACACCGGGCGGTCGGGGGCGTCGAGCATGATGCTGCGCACGAGTGCCGGCCAGTGCGCTGCCAGTAGCGAGGGGGTCGCGAAGCACTCGAGGCTCACTGGGCGGCCGCCGTGGGCGACGACGACGCCGCACTGGCCGGGCAGCGGCCCGCACGTGGTCAGCTCGTCGATGGCGCCCATGATCACGTCGAAGTGCGACTCGCGCTGCGGCTCGCGCCCGGCGGGACGCTCGGCCTCGCCGCGGGCGACATCGTCGATCGCCAGCAGCGACTGCGACTCGTGCCTGATGCCGAGGCGGTCCATCTCGAGGTCCACCGACTGCCAGACGAGGCCCTGGTTCGAGTGGCGGTCACCACGCTGTCGCACGCTCTCGCTGACGCCGTGGGTCTTGGCCCGGCGCACCCGTCGGGTGGCGAACGAGCGGCCGTCGTCGAAGTGGCCGCCTCGGCTCCAGCGGCCCTGCTCGACGCAGCTGACGGGGATGTCGATCGACTGGCCGGCCGGCACCACGATGCTGACGTTGAGTACCCGGTCCTGCTGGCCGCCGCGGACCACCTGGCCCTCGACGAGCAGCACCGGCTGGCCCGAGTGGTTGGTGGCACGGAGCGTGGGCACCGTGGCATGGGGCTGCTCGGCGATCTCGACGCCGGCACCGGGGCCGGTGATCACGGGTGAGGCCGGCACGGGTCCGCCGGGCAGGTACACCGGGAAGAGGGAGACACCGCCGCTGGTGATCGGCGAGCCGATCGCGGCGTGGGTGAGGGACGGGAGGAAGGCAGTTGCGTTGGTCATGATGGCTGGACGCACTGGCCCGAGTCCCGCGTGACGCCGCCCCGGCACGGACAGGTGACCGAGCCGGTGGCGGCTCATCACCTGGTCAGTCGTGCGACCGACCGCTCGGCGATACCCGACGGGACGCGGGCGAGCCGCCATGCTGGGGCGGATGGGCCAGCTCCGACCAGCACCGCATGATCCCGACCGCTTCGACGCGGCGTACTACCGCCGCTTCTACGGTCGCCAGGGCGTGCACGATGCGGCCCGCATCGGCCACCTCGCCGCCGGCGTGCACGAACTGGCCGCGTGGTGGGGCATCCGCATTCGCTCGATGCTCGACGTCGGGGCCGGCACCGGTCTGTGGCGCGACTGGTACCGGCATGCCCATCCCGCCGTGCGCGTGACGTCGATAGACGTCAGCGAGTACGCGTGCGCCACCTGGGGCCACCAGCGCCGCGACATCGCCGAGTGGCGGCCGCCGCGGCCGTTCGACCTCGTGGTCTGCCACGGCGTGCTGCACTACGTCACCGATGAACGCGTCGAGCGGGCGATCGAGCACCTCGCTGCAGCCACGCGCCACCTGCTGTATCTCGAACTGCCCACCGCCGCCGACCTGCGCGACATCGTCGACCCCGACCGCACCGACCTCGTCGCCCACCGTCGAACTGGTGCCTGGTACCGGCGGCGGCTCGAGGCACACTTCCGACAGGTCGGTGCCGGCATGTGGGTGCCGCGCCACGGCGTGCCGATGTTCGAACTCGAGGCAGCGGGACGCTGAGCCATTCCGCTGCGCGATGATGCTCCCGACCCGAGGAGGATCGATGTCCGTCGAACCCGCAGCACAGAACGTGCTCGACCTGCTGGCTGCTGCCGGCGGCCCGCCCCTGCACGAGCAGACACCCGAGGCGGCGCGCACCGCCTTCGCTGGCATGGCCATGCTGTCGGGTGAGGCTCCCGACGTGGCCTCCGTCGATCGCCGGCCGATCGCTGGCGTGCCGTGCGTCGTCGTCACGCCCCACGGCCCCGGGCCGTGGCCGGTGGTGGTCTGGATCCACGGCGGCGGCTGGGTGATCGGCTCGGCCGAGGAGTCGATCCCGACGTGCTCGCGCCTCGCCGCCGAGGCGGGCTGCGTGGTGGTGTCGGTCGACTACCGCCTCGCGCCCGAGCACCGCGCGCCCGCAGCGCTCGATGACTGCCTCGCCGTCGCCGAATGGGTGCTCGAGTACGCAGCCGAGATCGGCGGCGACGCCGGTCGCGTGGCGGTCGGGGGCGACTCGGCGGGCGGCAATCTCGCAGCACTGGTGGCGCTCGAGCACGGCCCCCGCCTGCGGTACCAGGTGCTCGTGTACCCGGTCACCGACCTCACGCTGTCGCATCCCTCGATCGACGAGAACGCCGAGGGCTACCTGCTCACCAAGGCCGGCATGCAGTGGTTCGTGGGCCACTACCTCGGAACCACCGGCATCGACCCGGCCGACCCGAGCATCTCGCCGATCTATGCCACCGATGAACGACTGGCGGCTACACCGCCCGCGCATGTCATCACGTGCGAGTTCGATCCGCTGCGCGACGAGGGCGAGGCGTACGCAGCGCGGCTCGCCTCGCTCGGCGTGCACGTCGAGCACCGGCGGTTCGACGGGCAGATCCACGCCTTCTACAACCTCCCCGTTGCCATTCCCGCTGCTGCCGACGCGCAGGCGCGCGCGGCCGCGCTGCTGCGCGCTGCGTTCGCCTGACATGCCGGCGCCATCACCCGCGACGCCGCCCGCTCGCCGGGCCAAGCCACTGTCAATCGCCACCGTCAACGTGAACGGACTCCGAGCCGCTCGTGCCAACGGCATGGGCGACTGGGTGCGCGCCCGGAAGCCCGACGTGATCACCATGCAGGAGGTGCGCGCTCCCGACGACATGGTGCACGGACTGGTGCACGAGATCGCCGGCCGCGGCTGGGATGTCGCACACGACGAGAGCACCTCGAAGGGCCGCGCCGGCGTTGCCGTGGCATCGCGTCGTCCGATTGCCGCGGCGCGCTTCGGGCTTCGCGGCCTGCCCGCAGGCGTCGACGGATCGGGCCGCTGGTGCGAGGCCGACATCGAGGTCAATGCAGGCATCCTCACCGTGGTGTCGGCGTATGTGCACACCGGCGACGCCGACTCCGAGTCTCGGATGGCCGAGAAGCTCGCCTTCCTCGACGGGGCGGGTGCGCGCCTCGACCAGCTGCGCGCCGAGGGGCGGATGGTGCTGCTCACCGGCGATCTCAACGTGGCGCACCGCGAGGTGGACATCAAGAACTGGAAGGGCAACCTCACTCGCGCTGGGTTCCTGCCGGTCGAGCGGTCGTGGTTCGACCGCCTGTACGGGCGCGGCTGGGTGGACGTCGGACGCGAACTCGGGGGCGAGGGCCCGGGCCCGTACACGTGGTGGTCGTGGCGCGGGAAGGCCTTCGACACCGATGCCGGCTGGCGGATCGACTACCACATCGCCGATCCGGCCCTGGCGGCGACAGCGGTCGATGCAGTCGTCGACCGTGCGCCGTCATATGCCGAGCGGTGGTCGGACCACGCCCCGCTCGTGGTGCGCTACCGCCCGTAACGACCGGAGATACCCCGCCGGGCGGCGCCGTGGTGGTGCCGGGACCTTCGGTTTCTTCCGCCGGCCTGCGGCGCGCGAGAGTGCATCCGCGGCATTCGGTCGCGTCTGTGCTATCGGGGGTTTCACGGTGATCCGTCGCCTACTTGCCATTACCGGGGTTGCGCTCATGGCCGCGTCGGCTCCGCTGTTCGCCGGCGTGGCCGAGGCTGCGCCTGCGGTGCTCGTCACCGTCACCCACGACGGCCCTGACTCGGTCGACGTGGGCGGCACCGCGGTGTTCGAGCTCACCGCCACTCGCGAGTTCTCGAGCACGAATCCGCTGCTGCAGCTGTCGATCGTTCCCGGCGACGGATGCGACGGCATCACGATCAGCCCCCTCAGCGTCGTGTTCCGCTTCGAGGAGGCGGGGCCCGCCTCGTACACGCGTGAGTTCTCCGTGTCGGGCCTCTCGTCGGGCGTCTGCACCTACTCGGTGGTGGTGCAGAACCTGCACGGCAGCGACGAGCCGCATGCCGGTCTCGAGGGCGGCACGATCACCGTCGGCGACCCGCCGCCCACCACCGTCGCACCATCGACCACGGCGCCGTCCACCACAGCGCCCGCCACCACCGTGCCGGCGATCGAGACCACCACCACCGACGCCGCGTCGGGTTCGGTGCTGCCCGAGGCCGGCGACACGTCGAAGGATCGCACCGTGGTTGCGATGCTGCTGGCCACGCTGGGCGGCGTGGCGGTTGCGCTGGCGCTGCGCACCAAGACGGCCTGACGACGCAGTCGGATCGTTGGCCGGCGCTGCGGTGCCGCCCGACGGCAGTCAGCCCGCCGCCCACCGCCCGGGCCGCGGCAGGTGGTGCACGAACCAGTCGCGTGCCGCTTGCGCCACCTGGTCGAGCGAGCCGGGCTCCTCGAACAGGTGGCCTGCGCCGGGGATCACCAGCAGGTCGGTCTCGCACACCATCCCGCGCTGGGCCCGTCGGGTGAGATCCAGCACCGTCGCGTCAAGTTCGCCGACGACGAACAGGGTCGGCGCGTCGACATCGCCCAGCCAGTCGCCGGCGAGGTCGGGGCGGCCGCCGCGCGACACGATTGCGCCGACGTGCTCGCTCCACTCGGCGGCGGCTGCGAGCGCGGCGGCGGCACCGGTGCTGGCGCCGAAGTAGCCGAGCGGCAGCTTCGCCAGGCCCTGCTGGCCGCGCAGCCAGTCGC
>JBJTRF010000049.1:0-6255 GCA_046076025.1 Ilumatobacteraceae bacterium | reverse complement strand
GTTCGCCACCCCGACCGCCACCGTCGCCGGCGTCACGATCGTGATCGACGTCGCCGACACCACCGTCACCGACGCCGACGGCACCGCAAGGCCGCCCACCGTCACCGACGCACCCGTCACGAACCCGGTACCCGTCACCGTCACCTCGGTACCGCCCGTCACCGGACCAGTCGACGGCGACAGCGACGACACCGCCGGCACCGACGCCGTGTACGTGAAGTCGTCGGCCGTGCCCGACGCGTCGCTCGAGGCCACCGAGTTCGTGACGACGACGTCCACCGTCCCGAGCGCCGTGGTGGCCGGTGAGGTAACCGTGATCACCGTGGGGGTGATCGACACCACGGTGGCGGCGAGGCCGCCGAACGACACGGTGGAGCCGGTGATGAAGCCGGTGCCGGTGATCGCCACCGACGTGCCACCGGCCGAGCCGCCCGTGGCGGG
Organism: Ilumatobacteraceae bacterium; assembly: GCA_046076025.1. Taxonomy (GTDB): domain Bacteria; phylum Actinomycetota; class Acidimicrobiia; order Acidimicrobiales; family Ilumatobacteraceae; genus UBA668. The sequence goes on along the minus strand of JBJTRF010000049.1, from coordinate 5,814 downwards.
CGCAATGGACGCCACCGTCGGCGCGACTGCCTGATAGGTGAAGTCGTCTGCCGCTGCGCCCTGGGCGCCGGCAGGAGTGGACGAGCCGCCTGAGGTGGTCACCGTCACGGCGACGAGGCCCGGCGTGATCGTGGCGGGCGACACCGCCGTGATCGACGTTGGCGAGTTCACCACCACGCCGGTCGCCGACAGCGACCCGAACTTCACCGTCGCACCCGTGATGAACCCGGTGCCAGTGATCGTCACCGACGTGCCGCCCGACGTCGGGCCGGTCGACGGCGACACGCCGGTGACCGTCGGCACCGCTGCCGTGTAGGCGAAGCTGCCGTTCGTCTGCGAGGCGAGCGCCGAGTTGGTGGCCGACACCACCGCAGTGCCCGTGGCCACCACCGCCGGGGTCACCAGCGTCGCCGACGTCGAGGAACCGACCACCACCGACGTCGCCGCATACGCCACGCCCCCGATGGTGAACGTGAACGACATGTTCACCGTGAAGTTCGTGCCTGTCACGGTGACAGCCGTGCCGCCGGCCGTAGTGCCCGTCGAGGGCGACAGCCCTGTCACGGTCGGGCGGACGTTGTTGGCGGTGGTGAACGTCAGTCCGTTCGAGGTGCCACCGGGCGTGATCACGGTGACCGTCGGACTGGTGTTGCCCATGCCACTGGGTGAGATGGCGGTGATCTGCGTGTCGCTGTTGACGGTGAACGACGCGGCATTCGTGGCGCCGAAGCGCACCGCCGTCGCGCCAAGCAGGCCCGTGCCGGTGATCACCACAGGCGTGCCGCCCTGGCCGGGGCCGGAGGTCGGCGACAGCGAGCTGATCGCCGGTACCGCGTAGTAGGTGTAGTCGTTGCCGGTGCCCGCGGTGGCGTTCGTGCCACCCGTGCCCGTCACCGTCACCTCCACCGTGGCCGCCGACGCACGCGCCGGCGCCACCGCCGTGATCTGCGTCACCGAGTTCACCGTGTACGACACCGCGTTCACCCCGCCGAACTGCACCGCCGACGCACCCGACACCCCGTCGAACCCGGTACCCGTGAGCACCACCGACGTCCCCGACGTCAGCGGACCGCCCGCCGGCGCCACCGACGTCACCGTCGGCGCCGCCCAATACGTGAAGTCGTTCCCCGCCCCCGCCGTCGAGCTCGTCCCGCCCGCCGTCGTCACCGTCACGTCCACCGTGCCCGCCGACCCCGCCGGCGCCACCACCGACAGCGACGTCGCCGACAGCACGTTCACGCCCGTGCCCGCATTCGCCCCGAACGACACCGACGTCAGACCCGACACGAAGTTCGCGCCCGTCACCGTCACCGTCGTACCCGCCAGCGCCGACTTCGCCGGCGACAGCGCCGACACCGACGGCGCCGCGTAGTACGTGAAATCGTCCGCCAGCGCATCAGTCGAGCTCGTGCCGCCGGGCGTCACCACCGACACGCTGATCGTGCCGGCACTGCCGGCCGGCGAGACTGCCGAGATCGACGAGTCGGACAGCACCGTGAACGACGTCGCTGCCACCGAGCCAAACCGCACCGCAGTGGCGCCGTCGAGGTTGCTGCCGTCGATGACCACGGTCGTGCCGCCGGTGGTCGGGCCGACGGCGACCGACAGTGACGCGACCACGGGCACGGCGAAGTAGCGGAACTCGTTGCCGGTGCCGGCCGTCGACGAGAGGCCGCCGGTGGCGGCGACCACGACATCAGCGAGGCCGACGACACCGATGGGCGTACGCACCGACAGCGACGTTGCAGTGGCGACCACCAGGTCGGTGCCCGGCGTGCCGTTGAACGTGACGGCGGTGACGTCGTTGAAGCCCGAGCCGGTGATGGTCACGAGCGTGCCACCGGCGATCGGGCCCGACGCCGGCGCCACCTGGGTAACCGTGGGCACGTCCCAGTAGGTGAAGTCGTTGCCGGTACCGGCTGTCGAACTGGTGCCGCCCGGCGTGGTGACCGTCACCTGCACGGGGCCGGCCGATGCCGCCGGTGCGGTGGCGGTGATCGAGGTGTCGGAGTTCACCGTGAACAGCGCCGGCAGCGCGCCGAAGGTAACCGCCGAGGCGCCGACGAAGTTCGTGCCGGTGATGATCACCTGGCCACCGGCAAGGCCGGTGAACGCCGGGTTCAGCGACGTGACCGTGGGCGGCGCGTAGTAGCGGTAGTCGTCGGTGCCGTCGAGCGACGCTGCGCCGCCCGGCGTCGTGACAACCACGTTCACGGTGCCGATCGTGCCAGCTGGCGTGGTGACGGTGAGCGAGGTCTCGCTCGATAGCACCACCGTGGCCGCGGCGCTGCCGAACATGACCGACGTGGCCCCGAGGAGGTTCTCGCCGCTGATCACCACGGTCTGGCCGCCGCCGGTGGGGCCTGCCGCCGGGGCGATCGACGAGACAGCGGGGATGGCGAAGTAGCGGAAGTCGTTGCCGATACCGACGATCGACGAGGTGCCGCCGAGCGCCGCAACCACGACGTCGAAGCTGCCCAAGGGGTTGGCCGGCGTGACGGCGGTGATGGTCGACTCGTCGACGATCACCACGCTGGTTGCCAACACGCCGTTTACCGTGACGCCGGTCGCTGCGCTGACGTCGACGAAGTTCGTGCCGGTGATCGTGATCGGCGTGCCGCCGGCGATCGGGCCTGCCGCCGGGGTGACGGTGAGCACCGTGGGCGCCCCAACGTAGCGATAGTCGTTCGTGGTAAGGCCGGTCGACGACGGTCCGCCGACGGTGGTGACCACGACCTCGACCGTGCCAGCGGTGCCGGCCGGCACGGTGGCGGTGATCGTCGTCGGGTTGTCGACGGTGAAGGTGGCCGACTCGGTGCCGAACGTCACCGACGTCGCACCGGTGAAGTTGGCGCCGGTGATGGTGATCGAGGTGCCGCCCGCCAGCGGACCCCTGGTCGACGAGAGCGACGTCACGACCGGTGCTGCAACGTAGGTGTACGTCGCCCCGGCGCCGGACGCCGACTCGCCGCCCGGCGTGATCACCGTGACCGGCACGCTGCCCGCGGTGCCCGCCGGCGCAGTGACCCGAAGCAGGGTGTCGGTGCCGCCCGCCAGGATGGTTGCCGCAGCGGCGCCGAACGTGACCGAGGTGACACCGAGCAGGTTCTGGCCGGTGATCGACACCTCGGTGCCGGCTGCGGTGGGACCAGCGTTGGGTGCCAGCGAAGCGACGACGGGCACGGCGTAGTAGCGGTAGTCGTCGAGCGTTCCGGCGGTGAGCGAGGCGCCTCCGATGCCGGTGACTACGACGTCGACGATTGCGGCGCCGGCGATCGAGGCCGGCACGGTGGCGGTGATCTGGGTCTCCGACGTCACGACGACGTTCGTCGCAGCCACGCCGCCGAATGTCACGCCCGTGGCAACACTGACGTCGACGAAGTTCGAGCCGGTGATGGTGACCGGCGTGCCGCCGGCGACCGGGCCGGCCGCCGGCGACACCGAGTCGACGACCGGGCGTGCGACATAGCGGAACTCGGTGCTCGACGAGACCGTCGACGAGGTGCCGCCGGGCGTGGTGACCGACACTCGCACCGTGGCAGCGGCGTCGCGTGCCGGAGCGGTGACAGTGATCGAGGTGTCGGAGGCAGCGCTGAACGTCGTGACGAGCACGCTGCCGAAGCTCACGCCGGTGACGCCGAGGAGGTTCTCGCCGGTGATCGTGACCACCGTGCCGCCGAGGGCGCTGCGCACGGGCGACAGCGAGGTGACGACCGGCACTGCGTAGTAGGTGAACTCGTTGCCGCTCGTGTCGATGGTCGACTCGCCGCCGGCGGCGACGACCGAGACGTCGACCGGACCGGCCGCACTGGCCGGCGTGAGTACGGTGATCGAGGCCTCGGTGCCACCGGCCTGGACCGTTGCCTCGGCCGTGCCGAAGCGCACCGTGGTGACGCCAACGAGGTTGGTGCCGGTGAGGGTGACCAGCTGCCCGCCGGCGATGCGGCCGCTGCTGGGCGCAACCTGCGTGACCGTCGGGGCGGCCACGTAGCGGTAGTCGTTGCCGGTGCCGGCCGTCGACGAGGTGCCGCCGAGCGCCGCGACCGTGACCTGGACCGTGCCCTCGGCGCCGGCCGGGATGGTGGCGGTGATCTGCGTCTCGGACTGCACCGTCACGCCGGTGGCCGGCGTCTCGCCGAACATCACGCCCGTGACGTCGACGAAGTCGGTGCCGGTGATCGTGATCGACTGGTTGCCGGTCAGCAGGCCTGCCGTCCGCGACAGCGAGGTGACCGTTGGAGCGGCGACATAGCGGAAGTTGTCGGCGACCGTGTTGGCCGAGGGCCCGCCGGGGGTGGTGACCACGACGTCGACCGTGCCGCCAGCCTCGCGTGCCGGCGCAGTGACGGTGAGCTCGGTCGCCGTGCCGCCGGGCAGCACGGTGGCGGCAACGCCGCCGAACGTGACGCTGCTGGCCTCGAGCAGGTGCTCGCCGGTGATGGTCACCGTCGTGCCGGCGAGCGAGCTGCGCACGGGCGAGAGCGACGAGACGACCGGGACCGAGTAGTAGGTGAACTCGTTGCCCGTCGTCTCGATGTCGGAGATTCCCGCCACCGCGGTCACCTGCACCTGCACCGTTCCCGGCGTGGCGCGGGCGGGCGTGACAGCCGTGATCTTCGTGGCCGAGTTGACGGTGTACGAGGATGCGGCGACGCCGCCGATCGTCACCGCCGTGACGCCGACGAAGTCGGTGCCGTTGATGACGATGGTGGTGCCGCCCGTGACGCTGCCCTTGTCGGGGGCTACCGACGTGACCGCAGGCGGCGCCGCATACGTGAAGTCGTCTGCGGCGGTGTCGGCCGAGGTGCCGCCAGGGGTGGTGACCGACACGTCGACGGGGCCCGAGACGAGCGCCGACGGGATCGTCGCCGTGATCTGCGTGCGCGAGACCACGACCACATTGGTCGCAGCCACGCCCTCGAATGACACCGTGGCAGGGTTGACGAAGTTGGTGCCAGTGATGGTGATCGGGGTGTTGCCGAAGATCATCGCGTTGTCAGGCAACAGGTTGGTGATCGTCGGAGCCGCCACGGTGAAGGTGAAATCGTTGCCCGTGCCTGCGGTCGACGACGTGCCGCCGAGTGCGGTGACGGTCACGTCGACTGTCGACGCGGTGTTGGTCGAGGCCGTCGTCGCACGGATCTCCGTCGGCGAGACGACGGTGAAGGTGGTTGCGGCGCTCGAGCCGAAGCGCACGGCGGTGACGTCGTAGAAGTCGGTGCCGGTGATGGTCACCTCGGTGCCCCCGTCGACGGTGCCAGAGATCGGATTGACAGTCAGCACCGACGGCGTCGTGACGTAGGTGTACCTCGAGGCCGACGACGTGGCCGACGGCAGGGCGGCAACGGTGGCGACGACGACATCGACCGCTCCCCTGCTCGCTGCAGCGGGCACCGTGACGGTGATGGACGTCGGCGACGCGACAAGCGGCGTGAGACCACTCACGTCGCCGAACGTGACCGTGGAACCGGTGACGAAGCCAGTGCCGGTGATCGTGACCGTGCCACCGCCGGCGAGGAGTCCGTAGTTCGGCGAGAGGCCGGTGATCGTGGGCCGGGGCGCCGTGTACGTGAAGTCGTCGCTGTCGGTTGCCGAGACCACCGACGTGCCGCCGGTGGAGGTCACCGGCACGTCAACCTTCCCGGGCGTCACCGTCGCCGGCGACACCACCGACAGCTCCGTCGGCGACACCACCGTCGCCGCCACCGGCGCCAGCCCGTCGAAGGCCACCGACGCACCCGTCACGAACCCCGTCCCGGTGACCGTCACCAGCGTCCCGCCCGACGTCGGACCCGACACCGGCGACACCGCCGA
>JBJTRF010000048.1:0-5578 GCA_046076025.1 Ilumatobacteraceae bacterium | reverse complement strand
ATCGTGCCGTCGGCCATGAGTTCGTCGAGTTCGTCGGGAGTCGACTGGCGGATGAGGCTGGTCGGATCGTCGACCGCGCGACGCAGTCCGTCGATGTCGGTGAGGTACACGAGCTTCTCTGCGTCGAGTGCCTCGGCGATCGCGCCAGCAACCGTGTCGGCGTTGATGTTGTAGGCCTGCCCGCGTTCGTCGGCACCGATGGTGGCAACGACCGGGATGAAGCCATCGGCGACGAGATTCTGCAGGATCGACGGGTCGATGCGCTCGACGTCGCCGACGAAGCCCAGCTCGGGCTGGCGGGCTACGGCGCGGATCAGGCCGGCATCCTCGCCGCTGACGCCCACTGCCAGCGGGCCGTGCACGTTGATGGCGGCCACGAGCTGCGGGTTCACCTGTCCGACGAGCACCATTCGGGCGATGTCGACGGTATCGCCATCGGTGACGCGCAGTCCGTCCCTGAACTCGGCGGTCTTGCCGAGCCGCGCCATCAGGTTGCTGATCTGCGGGCCGCCGCCGTGCACGACGACGGGCCGCATGCCGACCTGGTGCATGAGGACGATGTCCTCTGCGAACAGCGACAGGGCATCGTCGTCCGACGAGCCGGCAAGGGCGTTGCCGCCGTACTTGACGACGATGGTCTGCCCCGAGAAGCGGCGGATGTACGGCAGCGCCTCGACGAGCACCGAGGCACGGTCGAGCGCATGCTGACCGGGAGCGGACGCTGCGGATGCCGATGCGGACGGGCTCACGGGAACATCCCAACTGTCGTGAGGCCCATGTCCTCTGGCAGACCGAGCGCGACGTTGGCCGCCTGCAGGGCTCCGCCAGCAGCCCCCTTGGCGAGGTTGTCGATGGCGCACATCGCGATGACCGTGCCGGTGCGCTCGTCGAAGCGCGCCGTGAGGTGGGCGGCATTGCTGCCGAGCGTCGCCTTGGTGGAGGGCGGAGTGTCGACGACGGCGACGAACGGCTCGCCGGCATACGCCTCGCGCAGCGCTGCCTGCAGCCGCTCGGTGCCGAGCGCCGACGAACCGCTGGGGCGGGCGTAGCACGTGGCGAGGATCCCGCGGTTCATCGGGGCGAGATGCGGGGTGAACAGCACCTCGGCACCAGTCTCCTGCTCGATCTCCGGCGTGTGGCGATGGTCGAGCAGTCCGTACGCCTGCACGTCCTCGTCGACAGTGCAGAACTGCGAGGCGTGCTTGAGCTGTCGGCCGGCGCCGCTGACCCCCGTGATGCTGTTGACGATCACGCCGCGCCGGTCGATGAGCCCCGCGTCGACGAGGGGCGCCAACGCGAGCGTGGCCGCTGTCACGTGGCATCCGGGAGTTGCCACGAGGGTGGCACTGCGGAGCGCTGACCGGTGCCGTTCGGGCAGTCCGTACACGGCAGCGGCGAGGAGATCGGGCTGGTCGTGCTCGAATCGGTACCAGGTCGGATAGAGCGCTGCGTCCTTCAGCCGGAAGGCTGCCGACAGGTCGATGATGCAGCCGACCTGCCCCCGCAGTGCCGGCACGATGGCGAGACTGGCCTCGTGGGGAAGGCCGAGCACGACGAGGTCGACGCCGGCGATGGCGTCGGGGTCGAACTCGCCGATGACGAGGTCGGGATACCGCACTGCGAGGCTCGGGTAGAGGTCGGCGGCTCGGACCCCGGCCTGCGAATCGCCGGTCGCCGCCACCACCTCGAGGCGCGGGTGCTGGGCGCACAGGCGCAGGGTTTCCGCGCCCGTGTAGCCCGATGCCCCGACCACGGCGACACGGAGACGGCTCGACCCTCCCGACATGGCGAATGAACATACCTGATGATGCATGACAATGCACCTGTTCTCGGCGGTTCGCCTGCGCCTGCCCGGGCAGCGACGCCCGCCCAAGGTGGGCCACAATGCCAGCGTGGCGACCGACCACCGACACCGTCCGACGCACTCGTGCCGTGGACACCTGCTCGTGGCCACGCCGCCGCTCGACGATCCGCACTTCGACCGCAGCGTGGTGTTCGTCCTCGAGCACGGCGATGCCGGCGCCATCGGCGTCGTCGTCAACCAGTGCACCGACGAGGGGTGCCCCGACGAGATCGCTGCGTGGGGGACGCACCTGCAGTCTCCTGCAACGGTCTTCACCGGAGGGCCAGTCGAGCGCGCCGCGCTCATCGGACTGGCGCTTGCCGTGCGGCCCGCCGACGAGGGATGGAACGAACTCGCAGCACCCGACGGAACTCCGGTGTGGCCAGGCGCTCCCGCGAGTGCCGCGCTCGGTTCTGTCGACTTGACGGAGTCACCGGCGTCGATCGCCGAGCGACTGGTGACCGCACGCCTGTTCCGCGGCTACTCCGGATGGTCGGCCGGCCAACTCGACCGCGAGCTCGCTGAGGGCTCGTGGATGGTGTTCGACGCGACGATTGACGACGTCTTCACTGGCGATCCCGACTCGCTGTGGCGACGCGTCATCGCCCGTCAGGGCGGCCGCACCAGCTGGGTCGCAGCGGCTCCGGACGATCTCAGCGCGAACTAGCGCTCAGGCACGCAGGGTGGCGCCCAGCTTGCCCACTGCAGCCACCACCTTGGCACGCACCTCGGCGATGTCGCCGTCGGTGAGCGTCCTGTCGGCGAGTTGCAGGCGGAGCCGGTACGCGAGGCTCCGTGCGCCGTCGTCGACGCCCTTGCCGCGATAGACGTCGAAGAGGGCGATGTCGACGAGCGCGCTGCCGGCACCCTGGCGGATCGCCTTCTCGACGCGCTCAGCGGCGACGGAATCGGGCACCGCGAAGGCGAGGTCGAAGTCGCCGGACGGGAACCTGCTGGTGGCCTTCCACTGCGGCACCTTCGGCGTCATGTCGAGGAGGATGCCGAGGTGCAGTTCGAGCACGGCGACGCGTTCGGAAATGCCGTAGGCATCCAGCACGTCGGGGTGCGCCTCTCCGACTGCACCGACGACGTCCTTGCCGAGTGACAGCGTGGCCGACCGGCCGGGATGCAGTCCGTGCGGCACCTGTTCCTGATCGAGCCGCGCACCCCAGCCCATCGCAGAGGCGATCTCGCGCCAGGCCTCGACCGCCGCAGTGGCGTCACGCCCGGCGATGACGACGCCAAGCGCCTCGTACTCGGCCGGCAGGACGTCGTCCGACGGCGGGTAAACGTGGCCGATCTCGAACAGCGAGGCGCCGGTGAGTCGGTGCGACTCGTTGAACACCACTGCCTTCAGCAGGCCCGGCCTCAGTGAGGTGCGCAGCACGTCGTCGCCTGCGGCGAGCGGATTCACGAGGCGCACCGCCGACGACCCGAGGCCGGCTCGTCCGAGGTCGCCATCGCTGAGGAATGGATGCGGCATCGCCTCGCTGAGGCCGAGGCCGAGCAGAACCTCGCGCAGGCGGCGGCGGCGCTGCTGCACGGGCGAGAGCGCCCCTGGCTGCGACGGCTTCGGCACGGTCTTGCCGAGCCGGTCGTAGCCGTGGTGACGTGCGACCTCTTCGACGATGTCGATCTCGAGCGTGCAGTCAGGGCGCCACGCAGGCACCGACACCTGCACGGTGCCGCCGGACTCGTGGCAGAGGAAGCCGATCGGGGTGATGAGCCGGGCGATGTCGTCGCCCGTGAACGGCGACCCGAGCAGGGCGCTCACCCGCTGCGGGCGAACCTCGATCGATGCCGGGACCGGAACGTATGTGGTGCTCGCATCGACAGCACCCTCGTGCACGACGAGGTCGGGGCAGGTCAGCCGCAGCAGCTCGGCGAACCTCGCTGCCGACTGTGGCATGCCGTAGGGGTCGACTCCCCGCTCGAATCGGGCCGATGCCTCGCTGCGCAGGCCGAGCCGCTGCACCGTCTGCATGATCGCCGTCGGTTCGAACCACGCAGCCTCGAGGGCGATCGACGTCGTTGTGTCGGAGATCTCGGTATTGAGGCCTCCCATGATTCCTGCCAGTCCGATCGCCCTGTCGTCGGCGTCGCAGATGAGCAGGTCGTCGGCTGTCAGCGTCCGGTCGACGCCGTCGAGTGTCGTCAGCGTCTCGCCGCTGCGCGCGAGGCGGACGCGGAATCCGCCTCCGCCCAGCGTGTCGAGGTCGTAGGCGTGGGTCGGCTGGTTCGTCTCGAGCATCACGTAGTTGCTGACGTCGACGACATTGTTGATCGGGCGCATCCCGGCTGCAGCGAGACGCCTCGCCATCCACTCGGGCGACGGGCCGACGGCGACGCCGCTGATGACCACGCTGGTGAATCGGGGGCATCGGGCTGCGTCGACGATCTCGACGGACGCAGAGCGGGACGGCGCCGCAGGCTCGACCGGTGCCGGCGCGAAGGCCAGCGAGACGCCGAACCGGGCTGCGAGGTCGCGGGCGACACCGAGGTGGCCGTAGGCGTCCGGGCGGTTGCGGAGCACGTCGATGTCGTAGACGACCTCCTCGACGAGCCCGAGCGCCTGGCCGTACGGCACGCCGAGGGGCGTGTCGCCCGGCAACAGCAGGATGCCGCTGTGGTCGTCGCCGAGTCCGAGCTCGCGCGCCGAGCACAGCATCCCCTGGCTCGGGATCTGCAGGATGGGCTTCGGCTCGATCACCCGGCCATCGGGCATCACCGTCCCGGCAGTGGCCAGCGGCACCACGTCGCCGGCCGACATGTTGAACGCGCCGCACCACACATGCCGCTCGACGCCGTCGCCGGCGTCGACGAACACGCGGTGCACCTTCGCCGCGTCAGGGTGTCGCTCGGTGCGCAGCACGCGCGCCGTCACGACGCCGCGAACCGTGGCGCCGACGGCGCCCACGCTGTCGACGGCGAGTCCGAGGTCGCTCAGCGCTGCGGCGATCGCATCGACGTCGTCGGGCAGCGGGGCAAGGTCGAGGAGCCAGGAATGGACGATCTTCATCGCTGCTCCTCAGAACTGCCCGATGAAACGGAGGTCGTTGGTGTACATCTCGCGCACGTCGGCGATGCCGTGGCGCTCCTTGGCCATCCGGTCGATGCCGAAGCCGAATGCGAAGCCGCTCCACTCCTCGGGGTCGAGTCGCCCGGCGCGCAGCACGTTCGGGTGCACCATCCCGCAGCCGCCGAGCTCGAGCCAGTCGCCTGCCGGCGTGCGGATGTCGAACTCGGCCGATGGCTCGGTGAACGGGAAGTAGCTCGGTCGAAGCCGGCTGGTGAAGCCGGACCCGAAGAACGCCCGGGTGAAGCGCTCGATGGTGCCGGCGAGGTCGGCGAGGGTGATGCCCCTGTCGATCACCAGGCCCTCGATCTGGTGGAACACGGCGAGGTGCGTTGCATCTGCCGTCTCATTGCGGAAGACGCGCCCGGGCATCACCATGTAGATCGGCGGGGCGATGGTCTGCATCACGCGGATCTGCACCGGTGACGTGTGGGTGCGCAGCACTGTGCTGCCCGGCGACCCGTGGTCGACGTAGAACGTGTCGTGCATGCTCCGAGCAGGGTGCAGCGGCGGCATGTTCAGGGCCTCGAAGTTGTGCCAGTCGGTCTCGACCTCGGGACCCTCAGCCACCTGGAAGCCCATGCCCACGAAGACGTCCTCGAGCCGCTGCCACGCCTGCGTCACCACGTGCGCATGGCCACGGCTCGGCGAGTGCAGCG
>JBJTRF010000047.1:0-15080 GCA_046076025.1 Ilumatobacteraceae bacterium | reverse complement strand
CGTGGTACTGAGAAACATCGCGGTAGCGCATCCACCAAGGATGAAGATGGTGATCATCGCGGTCAGCCGTGTCGGCGCCAGTGCGAACAGCGTCAGCCAGATGGTCAGGGCGATGATCACCCCGACCAGCACCGACGAGCGCTTGAACCTGGCGAACAGTGCCGTCACCACCACGCCGCCGAGGATCGCTCCGACGCCCTGCGCCGAGGCGAGCGCACCGGCAAGGCCCGTGCTGCCGTTGAACACATCAGTGGCATAGAAGGGCACCAGGCCCATGAATCCGACCGCCGTGATGTTGTAGAGCACCAGCAGTCGGATTCCGTACCAGCAGCCCGGCGTGCTGCGCATTGCCCGCCACCCGTCGCGCAGTCGCTCGACGATGCCGCCATCGCTGCCGAGAGGCGCGAAGGGTCGTCGCACCATCGAGACGGCGCCGGCCATCACGAGGAACGTGAGCGCATTGAATGCCACCGTCCACGCCGGCCCGACAGTGAGCGCCAGGACCGAGGCCAGCAGCGGGCCGACGATGCGGCCGCCATTCCACGAGAAGATGCCGAGCGACAGGATCGCCATCAACTCCTCGGCCGGCACCAAGTCGGGCAGCATCGCCGAGTAGGCGGGCTGGCCCATCGCCCCCATCACGCCCGAGAGCAGGATCAGCGCAGTCAGCACCATCGGCGTGCGAACGCCGACGGCCAGCACCACGGCGAGCGATGCGGTTGCGGCTGCCTGTGCAGTCAGCGCCCAACCGAACACCTTGCGCCGGTCGAATCGATCTGCCAGGAGACCGCCGATCGGCGAGGCAATGCCCTGTGGCATGAACGTGGCAAGGGCGACGAGGCCGGTCTGCAGTGCCGAGCCCGTGTCGCGCGCCACCAGCGTTCCCACCACGATCAGCTGCACCCATGTGCCGACGTCGCTGACGACTGCCGCTGTCCACAGCAACCGCACCGACCGGTGGCGGAGGGGGACGAACGGATGATTGCGCACAGCAACTACGAGGCTAGTGGGGCACTCCCGTCGCAGCAGAGCCGAATGCGTCACATCGCGACGACGCGCCGCCGGCCGCTGCGATCAGTCCATCGACTCGACGATGCGGCGCAGATGCGGCCACGCGGCGGCGAACCCCGGGTGCTTCGGCAGTTCGTCGACCGCGTCAAGCGGCGCCCACTCCACTGCGTCGGTCTCGAAGTTGATCGAGCCGCCGAACCGCTCGGGCACCTCAACCACGATGGTCGTGTATCGCCAGTCGGCTGCCGGGGCGAAGACGTACTCGCCGACCACCCGGCAGCCTGCGGGCGCCGGGCCAACCTCTTCCGATGCCTCGCGCAGAGCGGCCTCCAGCGGCGACTCGCCCTCGTCGATCGCGCCCCCGGCCACCGACCACGTGCCGCCCACGTGGGCCCACTCCGACCGCCGCTGCACCATCACCAGCGTCCCGAGCTCGCTCGCCGATCGCCACGCGAACAGCACGCCCGCAGCACCGAACACGCCCCACCGCACGCGCCCGTCGGCGCAGCGAATCCACCCGTCGCCCGATCCACGATGCACGGGCCGACACTACGGGCGGTCCGGCAACGGCCGGCGGAGGGTGCCACGGGTAGGCCGTGCGCCATCCAGAACATTTCAACCTTGAAACATCTGGTCGACAGCGCGACACTCGCGCCGGGCCTCGATGCGGGTCCGGCAAGGGGAACGCAATGAGGGTGCTGTGCCTCGGGGGAGGTCCGGCGGGGCTGTACTTCGCCATCTCGATGAAGGTCCGCGATCCGCGCCATGAGGTGGTCGTACTCGAGCGCAACCGCAGCGACGACACGTTCGGCTGGGGTGTCGTGCTCAGCGACGACGCGCTCGGCCGCTTGCAGCGCAACGACCCGCCCAGCACCGACGCGATCCGCTCGAACTTCGCCTACTGGGACGACATCGCCGTCGTGCGCGACGGCATGCGCACCGTCTCGGGTGGCCACGGATTTGCCGGCATCGGCCGCATGAAGATGCTGCTGATCCTGCAAGAGCGCGCCCGCGAGCTGGGCGTCGACCTGCGATTCCAGAACGAGTTCGGCGCCGCCGAGGAGTACCGCCACGACTACGACCTTGTCGTGGCGTGCGACGGCATCAACTCTCTCGTTCGACGAGAGTACGAACACGTCTTCATACCCGACATCGACCTGCGCCTCTGCAAGTTCATCTGGCTCGGCACGCACCAGAAGTTTGACGACGCCTTCACGTTCATCTTCGAGCAGACCGAGCACGGCTGGCTGTGGGCGCACGCCTACCAGTTCGACGAGAACACAGCCACCGTGATCGTCGAGTGCACGAAGGACACCTGGGATGCTTGCGGCTTCGAGCACATGAGCAAGGAGGAGACCATCGCTGCGTGCGAGCAGGTCTTCGCCGACCATCTCGGCGGCCACCACCTCATGTCCAATGCCAATCACCTCCGCGGCTCGGCGGTCTGGATGAACTTCCCGCGTGTGATCTGCGAGCGCTGGTACCACGACAACGTCGTGCTGATGGGCGACGCAGCGGCCACCGGCCACTTCTCGATCGGGTCGGGCACGAGGCTGGCCTTCGACAGCGCCATCGCGCTCGCCGAGTACCTGCACAGTGAGCCCACCATGGACCGCGCCTTCGAGCGCTACCAGGACGAGCGGCGCACCGAGGTGCTGCGGCTGCAGTCGGCTGCCCGCAACAGCCTCGAGTGGTTCGAGCAGTGCGAGCGCTACCTGCACCTCGACCCCGTGCAGTTCGCGTACTCGCTGCTCACCCGCTCGCAGCGGATCTCGCACGAGAACCTGCGGCTTCGCGACCCCGACTGGGTGCGCAGCGCCGAGGACTGGTTCCAGCACGAGGCCGGCGGCACACCGGGACGCGCGCCGATGTTCGCGCCGTTCCGACTCCGCTCACTCGAACTGGCCAATCGCGTCGTGGTGTCGCCGATGGCGCAGTACCGGGCCGTCGACGGCTGCCCCACCGACTGGCATCTCGTGCATTACGGCGAGCGCGCCAAGGGCGGCGCCGGTCTTGTCACCGTCGAGATGACGTGCGTGTCGCCCGAGGGTCGCATCACCCCCGGGTGCACCGGGCTCTACGAACCCGAGCACGAGATCGCATGGCGGCGAATCACCGACTTCGTCCATAGCGAGACCTCCGCCAAGATCTGCTGCCAGATCGGCCACGCCGGCCGCAAGGCCAGCACCCAGCTTGGGTGGGAGGACGCCGACGTCCCGCTCGTCGACGGCAACTGGCCGCTGCTTTCCGCATCGGCCATTCCGTGGTCGCCGCGCAATGCAGTGCCCACGCCGATGGACCGCGCCGCAATGGACATGGTCGCCGCGCAGTTCGTCGCCAGTACCCAGATGGCGCTGCGTGCTGGCTTCGACATGGTCGAGTTGCACGCAGCGCACGGCTACCTGCTCTCGAGCTTCATCTCGCCGGCGTCGAACGACCGCACCGACGACTATGGCGGCTCGCTCGACAACCGGATGCGGTATCCGCTCGAGGTCTTTGCCGCGATGCGCGCCGTGTGGCCGGCTGATCGCCCCATGTCGGTGCGCATCAGCGCCACCGACTGGATCGGCAATCACGGCATCACACCCGACGACGCCGTGCAGATCGCCCGCATGTTCCAAACGGCCGGCGCCGACATCATCGACGTCTCGGCCGGACAGACATCCACTGATGCCCGTCCCGTCTACGGCCGCATGTTCCAGACCCCGTTCGCCGACCGGATCCGCAACGAGGCCGGCATCGCCACGATGGCCGTCGGCAACATCTACGAGCCCGATCACGTCAACGGCATCCTCATGGCCGGACGGGCCGACCTCGTGTGCCTCGCCCGGCCGCATCTCGCCGATCCGTACTGGACCCTGCACGCCGCCGTGCAGCTCGGCGATACCGGCGTCGAGTGGCCGCTCCCCTACCTACCGGGCCGCGACCAGGCGAACCGACTCGCGCAGCGGACGCAGGAGACGATCCGCGCATGAGCCTCGCCGGCCGGCGGGCACTCGTCACCGGCGGGGGCACCGGGCTCGGCGCGTCGCTGGCCCGCGGGCTTGCCGCCGCTGGCGCCGAGGTGATCGTGTGCGGGCGCCGGCCCGACCCGCTCGATGCCCTCGCTGCGGCCACCCCCGGCGTGCGCGCCATCACCGCCGACGTCACCGATGCAGCGCAAGTGGCTGCGCTCTATCGCGACGCCGGTCGCGTCGACATTGTGGTGGCGAACGCCGGCGCAGCACGCAGCGCGCCCTTGCACCGCACCTCGCTCGAACTGTGGCACGAGATGATCGGCGCCAACCTCACCGGTGCCTTCCTCGCCCTCCGCGACGGCTATGCACAGCTCCGTGGCGCCGAGTGGGGCCGCCTCATCACCATCGCCTCTACGGCTGGGCTGCGCGGCTACGCCTACGTGTCCGCCTACACGGCCGCAAAGCACTGCGCGGTCGGCCTCACCCGCGCCATCGCCGCAGAGGTGCAGGGCTCAGGGATCACCGCCAATGCGCTGTGCCCCGGCTACCTCGACACCGAGATGACCGACCGCACCCTCGACAACATCGTCGCCACCACGGGCCGCACACGCCAGCAGGCAATCGACGCGCTCGCCGCCGACAATCCGCAGGGCCGGCTCATCGATCCCGACGAGGTCACGCGGGTAGCGCTCGCCCTCTGCATGCCCGGGCGCGAGCACGTCAACGGCGCCGCCATCGAGATCGACGGGAGCGAGTGGTGAGCGAGAGCGTCTCCAAGCAGCGGCTGCGCCTATGGATCCGCCTGCTGCTCGTCACCCGCAGTGCCGAGAAGGAGCTCAGCGAGTTCATTCGCACCGAGCACGGCACCACGCTGCCCCGCTTCGACGTACTGGCCGCCCTGCATCGTGCCGATGCACCCCTCAGCATGACCGAGCTTTCCCGCCAGCTGCTCGTCTCGAACGGCAACACCACCACCGTCGTCGCCAGACTCCATGCCGACGGCCTCGTGCGCCGCTCCACGGCCGACAGCGACCGGCGCGTCGTGATGGTCGAGCTCACCGGCCGCGGCCGACGGCACTTCGAGCAGCTGGCCGCCGACCACGAGCAGCGGGTCGACTCGCTGTTCGCCGGCATCACTGATGCCGAGCTTCGCCAGCTCGACGACCTTCTTCAGCGACTGTCACCACGAAAGGCCCGCACATGACCTCGATGGCCACGCTCCGACCGCAGCACTTTCTCTGGGAGGTGACCGACCGCATCGCCACCATCCGCCTCAACCGACCCGACCGCAAGAATCCGCTCACGTTCGACAGTTACGCCGAGCTGCGCGACACCTTCCGCGACCTCGTCTACGCCGACGACGTCGACGTGGTCGTGTTCGCGTCGAATGGCGGCAACTTCTGCTCGGGTGGCGACGTGCACGACATCATCGGGCCACTGGTGCAGATGGACATGAAGCGCCTCCTCCAGTTCACCCGCATGACCGGCGACCTCGTGAAGGCCATCATCGGCTGCGGCAAGCCCGTCATTGCTGCCGTCGACGGCGTGTGCGTCGGCGCCGGGGCCATCATCGCCATGGCCGCCGACCTGCGCCTCGCCACCCCGGAGGCCAGCACGGCGTTCCTCTTCACGCGTGTGGGCCTGGCGGGATGCGACATGGGGGCGTGCGCCATCCTGCCCCGGCTGATCGGGCAGGGACGCGCTGCCGAACTGCTGTACACCGGCAGGTCGATGTCGGCCGACGAAGGTGAACGGTGGGGCTTCTTCAACTCGCTGCATCCGGCGGCCGAGCTCGACGAGGCAGCGCTGCGACTCGCCCGGCGGCTCGAAGCGGGGCCGACATTCGCCCACGGCATCACCAAGACACAGCTCAACCAGGAGTGGAGCATGAGCCTCGAGCAGGCCATCGAGGCCGAGGCTCAGGCGCAGGCCATCTGCATGCAGACGGCCGACTTCGACATCGCCTACCGGGCGTTCGTGGCCAAGGAGAAGCCCGTCTTCACGGGCGAGTGACACACACCCATGAGCCAGTCCCCGCACCACTTCCTCCACCCCGCGACCTGGAAGCCGGCACGCGGCTACGCCAACGGCATCAGCGCACGCGGCCGCACGCTGTATCTCGGCGGCATGATCGGCTGGAATGCCCAGCAGGAATTCGAGTCTGACGACTTCGTCCACCAGGTGCGCCAGGCCCTCCGCAGCATCGTCGAGGTGCTGGCCGAGGACGGCGCAGGGCCCGAGCACCTGGTGCGCCTCACCTGGTACGTCACGTCGCGCAACGAGTACCTCGACAGTCTCGAAGGTCTCGGCACCGCCTACCGCGAGGTGATCGGGCGGCACTTCCCCGCGATGACCCTCGTCCAGGTAGTGGCACTCGTCGAGCAGCGGGCCAAGGTCGAGATCGAGGCCACCGCCGTCGTCCCGGACCCTGCACCGTGACGGCACACAGCGAGGGCGACCACCGTGACAGTGCGCAGCATCAGAGAGGGAACATCGTGACAACGCTCGGACCCACCGGCCATGTCGACACCTTCGCCCGCGACAACCTGCCCCCGTTCGACGAGTGGCCCGACCTTCTCCTCGACGGGTTCGACTATCCGGACTACCTCAACTGCGCCGTCGAACTCACCGACCGCATGGTCGAGCGCGGCTTCGGCGACCACACCGCCCTAATCGGAAACGGGCGGCGACGCACCTACAAGGAGCTGACGGACTGGACGAACCGGCTCGCCCACGCGCTGGTCGACGATTACGGCGTCAGGCCCGGGAACCGCGTGCTGATCCGCTCGGCCAACAACCCGGCGATGGTGGCGTGCTGGCTCGCTGCCACGAAGGCCGGTGCGGTCGTGGTGAACACCATGCCGATGCTCCGTGCCGGCGAACTGTCGAAGATCGTCGACAAGGCGGAGATCACGCTCGCCTTGTGCGACACCCGCCTGATGGATGAGCTCGTCGCCTGCGCAAAGGACAGCGCTCACCTCGGGAAGGTCGTCGGCTTCGACGGCACCGCCAACCACGACGCCGAACTCGACCGCATCGCCCTGCACAAGCCGGTGAGGTACAGCGCTGTGCAGACCGGCCGCGACGACGTAGCCCTGCTCGGGTTCACCTCGGGAACAACCGGCGAGCCGAAGGCGACCATGCACTTTCACCGCGACGTGCTCGTTATCGCCGACGGGTATGCCAAGGAGGTGCTCAACGTCACTCCCGATGACGTGTTCATCGGCTCGCCGCCGCTCGCCTTCACGTTTGGGCTCGGCGGCCTCGCCGTCTTCCCGCTGCGCTTCGGTGCTGCCGCAACGCTGCTCGAGAACGCCACCCCACCCAACCTCGTCGAGCACATCCAGCACTATCGGGCGA
The DNA here is from genome assembly GCA_046076025.1 of Ilumatobacteraceae bacterium. Taxonomy (GTDB): domain Bacteria; phylum Actinomycetota; class Acidimicrobiia; order Acidimicrobiales; family Ilumatobacteraceae; genus UBA668. Next base: position 7,752 of record JBJTRF010000047.1, on the reverse strand, counting down.
CGGTGTGCTTCACGGCGCCCACCGCCTACCGGGCGATGCTCAACGCCATGGCCGAGGGGGCCGATCTCAGCACGCTGCGGGTGGCCGTCTCCGCCGGCGAGACTCTTCCGGGCCCGGTGTACGAGGCGTGGACCTCGCAGACCGGCATCCCGATGCTCGACGGCATCGGCGCCACAGAGCTGCTGCACATCTTCATCACCAATCGCTTTCCCGATGCCCAGCCCGCATGCACCGGCCGCCCCGTCTCGGGCTACGAGGCAAAGATCGTCGACGACAACATGAACGAGGTGCCTCGTGGCGAGGTCGGCCGACTGGCGGTGCGGGGCCCCACCGGGTGTCGCTATCTCGCCGATCGACGCCAGCGCAACTACGTGCGCGACGGATGGAATCTCACCGGTGACTCATTCACCCAGGACGAGCAGGGCTTCTTCCACTTCGCGGCACGCAGCGACGACATGATCATCTCCTCCGGCTACAACATCGCCGGGCCTGAGGTCGAGGCAGCACTGCTGAGCCATCCCGATGTCCGCGAATGCGCCGTCGTCGGCGTACCCGACGACGCCCGCGGCCAGATCGTGCAGGCCCACGTCGTGCTCGCAGAGGGTGTCCTAGCCGACGATGCCACCGCTGCCCGATTGCAGGAGCACGTAAAGGGCACCATTGCCCCCTTCAAGTATCCGCGGTCGGTGGTGTTCGTCGGCGAGCTGCCGAAGACCGCCACCGGCAAGGTGCAGCGCTTTCGCCTGCGTCAGCCCTGAGAGGCCCGAGCACGAGTCGCCGGTCGGATACCGTGTGCCGTCAGCACGGCACCGCCGGCCACGTCGCAACGAGCACGCCACCGCAAGGACTTCCGTGGGAATCTTCACCAAGACCGCCAAGCAGCAGGATCTCGACTCGCTGCAGGCCGAGCTTGCCGCTCTCCGCGAGCGCCTCGACACCGCCGAAACCGCCAAGCGGACGCTCGAGGCGCGCCTTGCCGAGCTCGACTCCACCACCCGCCAACTGGCGCAGAAGCCCGCCCCGCCACCCGATCCTGCGCTGGTGAGCCGACTCGACTCGCTCACCGGCAAGGTGATGGTGATCGAGCAGTCCACCGCCCAGGCTGCCGCAGGTATGGCCGACATCGCCCAGTTGGCCGAGCGGCTCACAGCGAACGACGCAGCCGTGCGCGCCAACACAGAGCAACTCGGCGCACTCGAGCAGCGCATCACGTCGGTGAGCATCGAGCTCGCCAACCAGATCAACGAACTCGGCAGCGACATCGATGCGCTCGCCTCGCTGCCAGCCGGTTCGACGGCCGGCGGCTCAGAGCCCGGCTCGATCAGCACCCTCAGCGACGAGGTGCTCGACGCGCTCCGCTCGGCACAGGTTCGGCTCGCAAGCGAGCAGGCGCGCTACGAGATCGCCTTCCGAGAGGATCTCGCCGCGCTGGCCGAGCAGATCCGCCGCGCCGCCCGCGGCTGATCGTCAGCGCTCGCTCGACGACTCAGTCGCCCAGCAGCTCGAGTGCCCGAGCCACCAGGTCGCGGGCCGCCTCCACCTTCGCGGCATAGGTCGCAAGGTCGCTGTCGCGCAGTGCTTCGTCGGCCTCGGCGAACAGGGCCTCGGCCTCGGCCAGCAACTCAGCGGCTGTCGCATCGGTAGCCGGCGGTGTCGGGGGCTCGGTCGGCTCGTCAGGATCATTGCCCGTGTCGCCGACCACATCGGTGAGTTCGCCGGTAAGGCCGGGGAAGATCTCGCCCACCGCCTCCGATAGCGAGTCGCCGTATCCGACCGTGCCGTTGTGATAGGCGATCACGCGGCGGATCTGCGGCACGCCGGTCTGCTCGGACTCGACGTACATCGGGATCGTCCACAGCACGCCGCCGGCGACCGGCACCATCTGCAGGTCGCCGAAGCTCACCACCGATCGCTGCTGGTTGAACACGGTGATATCGGCCGACACATCGGGGTCGGCGAACATCTGGGCGCCGACGGTGAACGGCCCCTCCTCGGTGCCGGCGAGCTCGTACACGACGAGCCGTCCGTTGCCGTCGCCGGGGCCGCGGAGGGCGAGCATGTAGCCCGAGAGTTCCTTGCGCTCGTTCGATGCGCTGAACGGCTGAAACGGACGGAAGAGCGCGAACTGCGACTCGGGCCCGCCCTCGGCATGGAACATCGCGTAGTAGGGCTCGAAGCGCGGCGCGCCAGCCTCGACGGCGAAGTCGCTCACGCTGGCCCCGGCCGTCGCTGGATCGCCAGTGGCCGTGGCAGAGGCAGTCACCGCGCCACGGGTGTTCGGCGGGGCGAGGCCGACGCTCCATGCGCCCTCGCGGTCGAAGAACTGCGTGGCCTCGAGCCGATACTTCGAATAGGCAGCCGTCTGCACCCGGAACAACTCTTCGGGGTAGCGGAGGTTGTCGCGCAGATCGTCGGGCATCTGGCTCTGGATGGTGAACATGTCGGGGAAGACCGACTCCCACACGCGCAGGATCGGGTCGGTCTCGTCGACTGCGTACAGCGTGACGTTTCCGTCGTAGGCATCAACGGTGACCTTCACGCTGTTGCGCACGTAGTTGAACGGCCGGGCCAGGCCTGCACCCGCGTCGAGCTGGGTGACATCACCGAACTCGCCGTACGGGAACCGATCGCTGGTGGTGTAGGCATCGATCACCCACTGCACCCGCCCATCGACGGCCACGGGATACGGGTCGCCGTCGAACACGAGGAACGGCGCCACCTTGCGGGCCCGCTCCTCGACATCGCGCACGGTAAGGATCCGCGAGTCGCTGTTGATGGCGCTCGAGCCCAGCAGGTTGTAGTCCCAGAGCTGAAGGGCGTGCGCCACGCGTCGGGCAACGCTCGACAACTCGACGCCGGCCTCGCCGGCATAGGGCTCGTTCGAGCCCTCGCAGCCCTGCTCGGCAACGCTCGTGCGCACCACCGCATAGCCGCCGAGCGACGGGCTGAAGTACAGCTGCGGCGCCGACAGATCGATCACGTCGTCGCGGTACACCGGGTTGCCGGTGGACGTCATCTGCCCGGCAACCGCCACCTGCAGGCCGCAGCCGTGGGTGTTGATGAGGTGGATGCCCTGCCACGACTTGTTGCCGACCTGGTCGAGATCGAGCTCGCGGGCGCCGATGATGACCTGCCGGGTGATGCCGTCGACGTCGTAGCGATCGGGGTCGAGGTCGACGATGGTGCGGCCGGGATCGCCCTGCTGGTTGCGGAAGAGGTCTTCCATCTCGAGATCGGGCTTGACGAGCCTGATGTCGCGGAGTGCGTCGAGGTTGTCGTCGACGCTTCCGCTGTCGAGCGACCCAAACTCGACCGAGCGCACCTCGACCGAGTCGATGCCGAGCGCGAACCGGGTGGCCTCGAGGTTGTAGTCGATGTACCTGGCTTCCCTGTCGCGCTGATTCGGCTTGACGATGAGACTTTGCACCGCCGCCGGGTACACCACGCCGCCCACGATGGCGACGACCGCCCACAGCGCCGACGCCACAATGGCCGGCCGCCACTTGTCGGTCTTCAACGTGCTGAGGTAGAGCAACCCGGTGAGCACCGAGATGAGCGCCAGCAGCAGCACGGCGGGCAACTGCGCGTTGTCGACCGCGTACGTGATGCCACGCACCGCACCGCGGTTCGCGGTCGTGAGCTCGTAGCGCAGCAGCCAGTAGTCGCCGGCCTTCAGGAAGGCCAGCACCCCGAGCAGCACTGCCACATGTGCCTTCGTGGCACGACGGAACTTCGGCCGGGGCGGCTGCAGCACGATGCCACCCGACAGCACGTGGGTGAAGACCACGAGCACCAGCACGAAGACCATCGCTGCGAACAGCCAGTCCATGACGAAGGCGATGAACGGCAGCCGGAACACGTAGAAGCCCACGTCGTTGCCGAACTGCGCATCGTCGATGCCGAACGGCGTGCTGTTGCGGAACTGCAGCCAGTTCTGCCACTGGGCGATCGCCGGCAGGGCGAAGAGCACGCCGAACACCAGTGCCAGGCCAAGCCGCAGCGACCGCAGCCGTGCACCGAAGAACTCGTGGAACTGCTCGACCACCGGATGCGTGTTGGCGGCAAACGTGGTGGGGGCGAGGCGGTCGGCAATGACCAGGTTGAGCACGGCGAGCAGGGCAAAGACGACACCGAATATGAAGAACAGCGACAGCTTCGAGGTGAGTTCGGTCCAGAACACGTCGGTGCGGCCGACCGAGTCGAACCACAGATAGTCGACCCAGTATCCAGAGACAAACCGGATGCCGATGAGAAGGATCGCCACGATGGCGACGACGGCGATAAGGGCAATGCGGCCACGCTGGCCGACTGCTCGTTCAGAGACGTTGCGGGGGGCCACCGCGCCGAGGCTAGCGGTCGGCCTTTGTCAACATGCAGCGGCAGCCGGCATGTGCCGGCGCGCAGAGATGATCGGTGGGGAACGGCTGACCCGCCGAGACCGGCCCGCCGAGCGCATTGTCATCGGCATCGGCGCACGGCGGTCCGCTGGGATCCACCAGCCAGCACACCTTCGTACCCGGCGCCACACCCGCCAGTGCGCCGTGGCCAAACGCCACTCGCACTGCCTCGTCGACATGCCGATCGATGTGCCGCGTCTTCCACTCGCGGTAGAGCTCGCGCAGCGACGCCGCAAGTTCGGCGTTGGCACCGCCAGCATCAGCAACGAGGCGGTCGATTCGCTCGCGCAGCGGATCGATCAGCTGGTTGGCCAGCATCTCGGCGGCTCGCTGCACCGAGCCACCGGCAGCCACCGCCTTCTCGAGCGCGGGGCGCCGAGCCGGCTCGACGCTCGCTGCGCCTGCCACCGCCGCCTCGAGCAGTTCGGTCGAGATGGCGTCGATGTATCGGGCGATGTGCTCGGCCGATGCGGGGACAAGCGCGTCGAGCGATCGAACCGGCTCGCGGCGCCGCAGCACGGCCAGCACGTCGTTCTGCTCGTCGGCGAGGACTCGCTTCAGCGATCGCGATGCCGTGACGATGAGCGGCGCGACGGCCGCCTCGCGACGGACGAAGAGCGAGTCGTCGGCGGGCACCGCGTCGACCTGCTCTGCAGGAGCGGGCTCGGGCTGCGATGCCTGGAAGATCGCCGGAACACGCGGCGCCGTGCGCGCCGGCCGGCGGTTGCCGGGCTCGCCTCGCTGCTCGACTCGCGGCTCGGCCGCGTGCGACTCGGCATCGGTCGGCGACGTGGATGCGGCATCGCCGTGCGACGGATGCGACGGCTCTGGAACCACGCTGACCGACTCGGCCACGTTGTCGGTGCGCGCCGCGCGAAGCTTGGCGAAGAGGTCGTCGACTGTCGACTTCGGAGGGTTCGGTGCCGCTGGCGGGGGCGGCACGTCGCCGGCAGCCTCCGGAGCCGACGACGAAGCGGCACTCGACGACACCGCACTCGACGAGGCGGGGCTGCTGAACAGCGACACCACCGGGGCCAGCGGGCGGTCGTCGTCCGCAGCATCGGCGGGAGCCGTCGCACCCGAGTCGGCTGCGGTGGCGCGGGCGCCGGTGCTCGGCCGCTCGACAACCGTCTCGCCAGGCAGCGGCGCCGACTTCTTGCTCCGTGCAGCACGGGCGGGCGCCGCCGAGTCGGTGCTCGCGCCGTAGGTGGCCGCCGTGCGATCCCGCTGCGGCGCCGCGCCCTTGCCAGCGTCGGTTCGCGGCATACGCTGCGCAGCGACCGGCGGGTCGATCGGGTCAGCCGAGTCCGACGGGTCAGGCGAGTGCTCGGCCGCGCGCTGACGAGAGCCGCTGGAACCCTTCGTCCGCGACGCCGGGCGAGTCGGCTCGGCGGGGGCACCCGTGGCCGGTGAAGGCGTCGTCGGCGCCGTCGACGTCGCCTGCGTTCTCGCCTCGACGTCCGACGCTGCCGGTGCAGTGACAGTCTCGGCCGACGTTGTGGGGGGTACCTCGTCGACCTGCTCGGGCTCGGCGGCACGGTCGATCACGCCGGGCACTCGCCGGGCCGGCCGCTCGGTGACGTCGCGGGCCGGTTCGTCGGCCGTCGAGGCCAGTTCGGGATCGTCGACCTCGACATCGAAGATACGCGCGGCGCCTGCGTCGGCGGTCGACGCTGCGTCGTTGCCGGTCGCCGCAGTGGCCGCGGCCGCTGCGCTGCCGCGAGCACTCGTCGATGCCTGCTCGGCACTGTCCGTCCGCACGGCGCTGTCCGTCCGCACGGCGGGAGCGTCGGGCACCTCCGTCGCCGCAGGGGTGACGGCGGGGGCAGTTGCCTCGGGTGCAGCGGCGTCGACGTCGCCCGCAGCCGCTGCGTCGTCGCCCACGAACGCGGGGCCGCGTCGCTGCGGTGGCGGCGGGGTGTTGGGCACCATCAGCGGCACCGGCCCCGTGGTGGGCGACAGATTGACGTATTCGTCGGGCTCGATCAGCGGCGCCAGGTCGCCGAGCACGTCGACGGCGGCGATTCGCGCCCGCTCGAAGGCCTGCACCAGGCGTTCGCGGCCATGGACGAGCTGCTCGATCTGCTCTCGTGCCAGTTCGCGTCGGCGGGCCAGTTCGGCCAGTACGCGCTCGCGGTAGGCGCGCACCTCGGTGACCATCTCCCGGCCGTGCTGCTTGGCCATCGCCAGTTCGGATTCGGCGTCGGTGGACGCGTCCTGGCGAGTGCGGTGTGCCTCGTTCTCGGCGTCGTGCACGATGCGGTGGGCCTCGTCGGTGGCCTCGCGCAGCAGCCGAACAGCATGATCCTCGGCTCGCTGGCGGATGGTGGCTGCTCCGTCTCGGGCGGTCTGGAGGATCCGCGCCGCCTCCTCGCCGAGCAGTCGGGTGACCACCTCCTCGTCGAGGGCAGCGACCGGCGACGGGCCGGACCGCTGGGCGGATCGGAGTTCGTGCTCGAGGAAGCGCTCGCGTTCCTGCAGCCGGGCCAGCTCGGCCGCCACCATTCGCAGGAAATCCCTGACCTCGGCCTGATCGAACCCGCGTCGCGTCAGCGAGAACGATGCTGACGACACCGCAGAGGGCTGCGAGGGGTCAGGACGCGAGAAGGAAAGCGCCATTGCACCGAAATGGTAAAGCAGCCCGTCCTGGAAAGGGTGGCAATCGGATTCCCGGTGCCAGCATCCCAGCGGCCCGCAACTGGGGCGAGTGGCCCGACCGACGACGAGCCCCGCTGAGGACGATCGGCCCTCGGTGTGATCGGCGGATCAGCCCACGCCATCGGTGAGTGCGTCACCGCCGAGTTCTTCGAGCACCTGCAGCGCCTCGTCGAGCGTCGCCACGGGGATCAGCTGCACCTCGTCGCCGACCGCCGCCTGCGCAGCCGCAATGCTGTCGAAGCCCTCGGCGGGCTGCGACGCCGGCACGAGGAAGTAGCGCACGCCCATCTGGCGCACGGCCTCCGCCTTGGCCGAGAGTCCGCCGATCGCCCCGACATTGCCGTCGGGATCGATTGCGCCGGTCACGGCAATCTCGATGCCCCCAGTGAGATCGCCAGCCGTCACCGCGTCCAGCAGCGACAGCGTGAACGCGAGGCCGGCCGACGGCCCCCCGATGCCACCGGTGTCGAAGTCGACCGTCACGCCGTCGGGCATCCGCAGGGTGGTCGTGTCGACGGGCATGAAGCCGATGATGGTTCGCTCGGGCTCGTCGGGAGCAGCGATCAACTCGACCTCGGCGCTCACCGTCTCATCGCCGCGCTGGATGACGAGCGTGATCGTGTCGCCGGGCGACTGCTCGGCGATGACGGGGCTGAGGTCGGCGAGCGTCCGTATCGCCACGCCGTCGGCCTCGACG
>JBJTRF010000046.1:0-3574 GCA_046076025.1 Ilumatobacteraceae bacterium | reverse complement strand
CCTTGCCGGCGACGACGGGTCGTTCCGCATCGCCGGCGACGAACTGCACTGAGCCGTCCTCCGCCTGCCAGACGGCGCACCGGTAGCATCGCAGCGATCTCAGGAGCCTTTCGTGACCTACCCCGACGTGCCCGCGCAGCCCTCATTCCCCGAACTCGAGCGTGAGGTCCTCGACCACTGGGCGGCTGACGGCACCTTCAAGGCGTCGGTCGAGTGGCGGGACGGTGCCGACGAGTACGTGTTCTACGACGGCCCGCCGTTCGCCAACGGGCTGCCGCACTACGGCCACCTGCTCACCGGTTTCGTCAAGGACGCCGTGCCGAGGTACCGGACGATGCGCGGCCAGCAGGTGCACCGCCGGTTCGGCTGGGACTGCCATGGCCTGCCGGCCGAGGTGGTTGCCGAGAAGGAGCTCGGCATCAGCGGGCACCCCGAGATCACTGCCTTCGGCATCGACCGCTTCAACGACGCCTGCCGGTCGAGCGTGCTCCGCTTCACCGACGACTGGCACCGATACGTGACTCGCCAGGCGCGGTGGGTCGACTTCGACAACGACTACAAGACCCTCGACACGCCCTACATGGAGAGTGTCATGTGGGCATTCAAGACCCTTTGGGACAAGGGCCTCGTGTACGAGGGATACCGCGTGCTGGCGTACTGCTGGCGTTGCGAGACGCCGCTCAGCAACACCGAGACCAGGATGGACGACGTCTACCAGGACCGACAGGACCCGGCCGTCACCGTGCGATTCCGGCTCGACACCGGCGAGGACATCCTCGCGTGGACCACGACGCCGTGGACGCTTCCCAGCAACCTCGCCCTCGCAGTGGGAGCCGAGATCGAGTACGCACTGCTCGAGATGCCAGGTGGACAGCGGGTGATCCTGGCCGAGGCCCGCCGTGCGGCGTACGAGCGCGAGCTCGAGGGCGCCGTGCACCTGGGCTCGATGCGCGGCTCGGATCTGGTGGGCCGCGGCTACACGCCGCTATTCGACTTCTTCGCCGATACGTCGAACGCATTCCACGTGCTCGCCGCCGAGTTCGTCAGCACCGACGACGGCACCGGCGTGGTGCACCTCGCCCCCGGATTCGGCGAGGACGACCAGGCGACATGTGCAGCGGTCGGAATCCCCACGGTCTGCCCGATGGACGAGAAGGGCTGCTACACCGACGAGATCGCACCCTGGGCAGGCGTGCAGGTCTTCGATGCGAATCCAGAGGTCATCCGCGAACTGCGCAGCCGAGGCGCCCTGCTCCGGCACGACTCGTACGTGCACTCATATCCCCACTGCTGGCGGTGCAGCAAGCCGCTCGTGTACCGGGCCATCAGCTCGTGGTTCGTCGAGGTGACGGCCGTCAAGCAGCGGATGGTCGAGCTCAACCAGCAGATCCGCTGGGTGCCCGAGCACATCAAGGACGGGCAATTCGGCAAGTGGCTCGAGAACGCACGCGACTGGAGCATCAGCCGCAACCGCTTCTGGGGCTCGCCCATCCCCGTGTGGAAGAGCGACGACCCGGCATACCCGCGCGTCGACGTCTACGCCAGCATCGCCGAGCTCGAGCGCGACTTCGGCACCACGGTCGCCGACCTCCACCGGCCGCATATCGACCATCTCGTCCGGCCCAACCCCGACGATCCGACGGGCCGGTCGATGATGCGGCGCGTGCCCGAGGTGCTCGACTGCTGGTTCGAGAGCGGCAGCATGCCGTTCGCCCAGGTGCACTATCCGTTCGAGAACCGCGAGTGGTTCGAGTCGCACTATCCAGGCGACTTCATCGTCGAGTACATCGGGCAGACGCGCGGCTGGTTCTACACACTGCACGTGCTGGCGACGGCGCTCTTCGACCGGCCGAGCTTCACCACCTGCGTGAGCCACGGCATCGTCCTCGGCAACGACGGCCGGAAGATGTCGAAGAGCCTGATGAACTATCCCGATCCGGTCGTGGTCTTCGACACACACGGCAGTGATGCGATGCGGTGGTACCTGCTCGGCTCGCCGATCCTCCGCGGCAACGACCTGATGGTGACCGATGACGGGCTCCGCGAGACCGTGCGGCAGGTACTCCTCCCGATCTGGAACACCTGGTACTTCCTCTCGCTCTACGCGAACGCCGCCGGCACTGGTGGATCGTTCCGCACCGACAGCCCGGACGTGCTCGATCGCTACGTGCTCGCCAAGACCCACGACCTCGTTGCCGACCTCACGGCCACCATGGACGAGTACGACCTGTTCGCCGCCTGCGGATCGGTCCGCGGCTATCTCGACGTGCTCACCAACTGGTACGTCCGTCGCAGCCGCGAGCGCTTCTGGGCCGGCGACCAGGACGCCATCGACACGCTGCACACCGTGCTGACACTCGTGTGCCGATCACTGGCACCGCTGCTGCCGCTCCTCACCGAGCACGTATACCGCGGGCTCACCGGCTCCCGCAGCGTGCACCTTGCCGAGTGGCCCGACGCGGCGTCGATTCCTGCCGACGACTCGCTCGTCGAGTCGATGGACCTCGTCCGCGACGTGTGCAGCGTCGCGCAGCGAGTTCGCAAGGACCACCAGTTGCGCGTTCGCCAGCCGCTGGCAACGCTCACGGTCGCCGTCGAGAACGCATCGATCCTCGAGCCGTTCACGTCCCTCATCGCCGATGAGGTGAACGTGAAGTCGGTGGTGCTCTCCGACGACGTGGCGAGCGTGGCGGGAACCGACATCGAACTGATCCCCGCCGCCTTCGGCAGGCGGCTTGGCGGGGCCACGCAGGCGGTCATCAAGGCGGTTCGGGCGGGCGACTGGCAGCACGGTCCGGACGGCGTGGTGGCCGGAGGCATCCCCCTGCTGGAGGGCGAGTACGTGCTCCGCCTCGTGACGGTGGGCGACGGCGCGAGTGGCGTGCTCGGCGCGTCGCACGGAGTGGTGTCGCTCGACACGGCGCTGACCCCAGAGCTCGAGGCGGAGGGCCTCACCCGCGATCTCATCCGCGTCGTGCAGGACGCCCGCAAGGACGCCGGCCTTCGGGTCAGCGACCGGATTCGACTCACGCTCGGCGTGCCCGAGGCGGTGCGCCGACGCGTGATGGCCTTCCAGCAGCTGCTGATCGATGCGACGCTGACGGTCGACCTCGTGTGGGGCTCGGGTGCCGATACCGCAGAGCTCGAGGGCGAGCCGATTCACGTGTCGGTCGAGCGGGTCGGGTAGCGGCGCCCGCGCGCCCACCCCCGAACGGTCGCCGAGCGGCGTGCCCTTCGGCGTCTCGTGGCGGAGGGGCGCCGGTAGCATCCGATCCCCAATCCGACCCCTGGAGGTGCGTGGAGATGGCGACGGCGAAGAAGAAGCCAGTGGCAGCAAAGAAGGCCCCGGCGAAGAAGGCCCCGGCGAAGAAGGCGCCCGCCAAGAAGGTCCCGGCGAAGAAGGCCCCGGCGAAGAAGGCGCCCTCCAAGAAGGTCCCGGCGAAGAAGGCGCCCTCCAAGAAGGTCCCGGCGAAGAAGGCGCCCTCCAAGAAGGTCCCGGCGAAGAAGGTCCCGGCGAAGAAGGTCCCGGCGAAGAAGGTCCCGGCGAAGAAGGTCCCGGCGAAGAAGGTCCCGG
>JBJTRF010000045.1:0-10132 GCA_046076025.1 Ilumatobacteraceae bacterium | reverse complement strand
GTACATGCATCCGCTCGGACCCGAGCAGAACTTCAACGAGAGCATGTACATCAACTGCTTCGACCCCGAGCAGGAGCTTGGCGGCTGGTTCAGGATGGGCAATCGCGCCAATGAGGGCTACGCCGAGATGACGGTGTGCCTGTACCTGCCGCCCGCCTCGCCGGGCGCACGACGGCGGGTCGCCTTCATGTACCGTCGGCCCGAGATCACCTCGAACGACCGGCTCGATGCCGGCGGCCTCACCTGGACGATGGTGACGCCGTTCGAGGAACTGCGCGTCGACTACGTCGGCAAGGTGGTGTTGCTCGACGAGCCCGAGCAGATGGCCGACCCCCGGCAGGCATTCCGCGACAACCCCTACGCCGAGTGCGAGGTGCGCCTCACCTTCACCGGCCAGGGACGGCCCAGCATGTTCGGCGGCGAGCCCGACACGCCCCACGAGCCCACCGGCGAGGAGTTCGCCAAGGGCCACTACGAGCAGCTGGTCGAGGCCACCGGCACCATCCGCGTCGGCGATGCCGAGTGGCAGGTGCGCGGCTGCGGCCTCCGCGACCACTCGTGGGGACCGCGGTACTGGCAGTCGCCGTGGTACTACCGGTGGCTCACCGCCAACGTCGACCGCGATTTCGGCTTCATGGCCAGCCGCGTGGCGCGACGCGATGGACCGGGCACCCGCGGCGGCTTCGTCTGGGAGCAGGGCGTGATGCACTACTGCGACGACGTCCGCATCGCCACGCAGACTCGCGGCGACGAGTCGTACCACGAGCAGATCGAGGGCGTGATGCGATCGTCGAGGTCAGGGCGCGAGTGGCGGTTCCGCGGCGAGGTCGTCGACCTCATCCCGCTGCGCAACCGCCGCCAGGACCCCGACGGCAACTGGCTGATGACCCGTATCAGCGAGGGCATGACGCGGTGGCACGTCGAGTCGGGACCGTTCGAGGGCCGCACCGGCTACGGCATGAGCGAGTACCTCGACCAGATCATCGACGGCCAGCCCGTCGGCCTCGCCGAGTAGCGGCACGCCGCCGGCGCCCGCGTGAACGCCGCACTCGACGACCATCTTCCCTCCAGTGCCCGCCGAGGCGTGGCCCTGGCAACGTGGGGGCTCTTCGCCGCCCTTGCGCTCGTGCTCGGGTCGGGCGGGCTCTCCAGCACGCTGCTCGGCGCGAGAGCAGAGGAGCGAGGGCTGCCCACCGCGGTCAGCGCAGCGCTCACGGCTGCCTACTACCTCGGATTCCTCCTCGGCACGCGCCTTGCGCTCCGGGCGCTCACGCTCGTCGGCCACATCAGGACGTTCGCCGCCCTGTCGTCGATCCTCGGTGCCGCCGTGGTGTTCACCGGCATCAGCAGCTCTCCCGTTGCGTGGATGCTGCTGCGCGTCGTCACCGGGCTGTGCTTCGCCGGAATGTACGTCGTTGCCGAGAGCTGGCTGAACGGCCTTGCCGACAACTCGTTCCGCGGCCGGCTGCTCGCGCTCTACTCGGTGGTCGTCATCGGCTCGTTCGGCATCGGGCAGTCGAGCGTGTTCGCCTTCGACGCGGCATCGCCCACCGGATTTGCCATCGCCGGCGCGATCGCATCGCTGGCGGTCGTGCCCGTGGCGCTGTCGGTGCAGGCGAGCGCCCCGGCCAGCAGCACCCCTGCCGGCATGTCGCTGCGCGAACTGGCGCGGGTGGTGCCGACCGGGGCGGGCGCCATGCTGCTGGTCGGGTTCGCGCACGGTTCGACGATGGGCCTCGCCGTCACTCACGCGACACGCGAGGGCCTGAGCCTCGCCCGCACCGGCGTGTTTGTCGCCGGCCTCGGAATCGGCGGGATGATCTCGAACTGGCCGGTGAACGCCGCATCCGACGACATCGACCGGCGGATCGTCGGCGTCATCATCGCCCTCGGCACGATGGGCATGGCGGGCCTGTTCGCCTCCGTCGACATCGCCGGCCCGTGGGCGATACCGGCAATGCTCGGCATCGGGATGACCAGCTCGCCGCTTTACGCGATCTGCTGCGCGTACACCAACGACTGGATCGATGCCGACCGACTCGAGGCAGCGGCATCGCAACTCGTCCTGCTGTACGGGATCGGCGCGCTCGTCGGACCCTTTATCGCATCGGCGTTCATGGACACGCTCGACTCGAACGGCTACCCCGTCGCGGTGATGGCCCTGCACGGCGCCATCGCCGTGTTCCTCGTCTACCGGATTCGCGCATGGGACGCACCGCTGACCCGCCGGCCATGGAGCGAGGTCAGCGTCCCGGCGCGGGCGTTCTTCGTGCCGGCGACGATCGTCTCGGTGGGCCTTCGCCGCCGCGGCCGGCCGAGCCCCCAGGCCGACGAGTAGCGGCAGCGCTACAGGCGCGTCGACGCGACGAACCGGGCGGCAACGCCCGCGTCGCCGACGACGTCGACAGCCGACAGCGGCACGCGTCGCCACAGCGCGAGCAGCAGGTCGCTCGCAGTGCCGCGCAATGCGCAGTCACCCTTGGCGTGCTCGCGTGTGGTGACCCACTCGCCGGTCGACGCATCGGGTCGCAGGGTCCACTCTCCCGGCACGTCGCCGCAGTGCACGTGCACCGAGCCGCCGACGGCCTCCGCATCGCGATGGCGCCGGTGCACGAAGTGGTGGAGGAACTCGTCGATGCCCGCGCTGGCGAGCGGGCCGTCGATGCCCGCGTCGAGCCCGGCCGTGCGCTGCGTATCCCAGCGGTGCACGGCAGTCTCGACGACCATCCGCCGGCGGATGAATCCCACCGTGCGATCGGCGGTGAACGTCCAGGCCGGCGTGCTGTCGTCGGCGCCGTCGAGCGCAACTGCGAGTGCTGCGAGGGCCGCGGCGCATCCGTCGAACAGGTCGCCGTCTGCCGGCCGCTGGCCGCGCACGACGTCATCGGCCGAGAGCAGGCCCCCGGCGACGACCTGCCCGAACAGCGAGTACACCTCGGTGAGATGCCACACAAGGTCGCCCACCGACCACGTGCCGCATGAGCTGACGGCGGCGTCGGTGCCGGCACGGCGGCCAGCGGCGAGCAGCGCAGCACCCTCAGCGCGCAGTGCCGCCGTGAGATCGATCGAGTCGGCGGAGCCCGTCTCGGACGTACTCGATGTCGGCGAATCCACGGGGTGAACGTAGACCACGTCACAGCGGATACCGTCACGCGACATGAGTACGACAGCACAGACCTCGTCGACCGGTGCGGCATCAACAGGCCCCTCGCCGCACCGCGCCATCGCCGAGCGGATCATCGGCAGCATCGCCCAGGCGTCGTCGCCCGCCGTGTCGCCCGATGGCCGCTGGGTCGCCTTCGTCGTACAGCGCGTCGACATCGAGGCGAACCGCTATCGGTCGGGCATCTGGCTTGCCGCCGCCGACGGCACCAGCGCGCCGCGGCCGCTCACGTCGGGCGACCGCGACGGCTCGCCGGCATGGAGCCCCGACGGCCGCACGCTGGTGTTCACCAGCCGGCGCGCCGAGCGAAAGGCCGACACCACGCTGCACGCCATCGCCGTCGACGCTCCCGGCGAGACGCGCACCCTCGCCGCGATGAAGGACGGCGTGTCGTCGCCCACCGTCAGCCCCGATGGCCGCTGGGTGGCCTTCATCAGCAGGACGCCCGACGAGCGCTACTCGGTGCCGGGTGCCGAGGACGGCGACACGAGCTGGCAGTCGCCCCGGCGCATCGACCGCTTCTTCACCCGGCTCGACAGCGAGGGCTGGGTGTTCGACCGCCCGTCGCACCTCTACGTCGCCCCGCTCGACGGCTCGGGCCCGCCGCGCAACCTCACGCCCGGCGAGTTCCAGCACGACGACCCTGCGTGGGCTCCCGACTCGCGCAGCATCATCGTCGGCGCGAAGCGGCACGACACATGGGACCTCGACCTGTTCTCCGACCTCTATCGCGTGTCGCTCGCCGGCGAGGTGACGCGGCTGACGAACGGGGGCGGCCACTACTTCGTACCGGCAGCGAGCGGCGACCAGATCGCGTTCCTCGGCAGCGACGACCCGGAGGTGTACCCGCAGAACGTCAAGGTGGGACTGATGCCCGCTGCGGGCGGCGCGCACCGCTGGATCAGCGACGCCCTCGACCGCACCTTCGAGACCACGGCGGGCACGGCGACGCCGGTGTGGGTCGATGACGCGCTGCATGCGACGGCCGAGGACCGTGGCACCACGCACCTCTACCGGGTGCACGCCGACGGCACGCCGCCCGTGCGCCTCACCGACGGCCGCATTGCCGTCAAGGCATTCGACGCGAGCGGCGGCACCACCGCATTCGTGGCCGCCGCGGTCGACTCGGTTGCCGATGTCTTCGTGCTCGACGGCGCCGTAGGCGGCGGCGCCCGCAGGCTGACTGATTTCGCCGACCGCTATCGAGAGGCCGCCCGCCCCGTTGGCTGGGAGCACTTCACCGTTGCGTGCGCCGATGGCAGCGGCGAGATCGATGCATGGATCATGCGGCCGTCCCACTTCGATCCATCGGCCACGTATCCGGTGATGCTCAACGTGCACGGCGGGCCGCACACGCAGTACGGCGAGACGTTCTTCGACGAGGCGCAACTGCAGGCCGCGGCCGGCTTCGTGGTCGTCATGTGCAACCCTCGTGGCTCATCGGGCCGCGAGGAGCGCTGGGGCCAGGCGATCATGGGCCCGAAGCATCCGAAGAAGCCGGGTGCCGGCTGGGGCTCGGTCGACACCGACGACGTGATGACGGTGCTCGACGCCGCGCTGGCGCGCTACCCCTTCTGCGATGCCGCCCGCGTCGGCATGCAGGGCGGCAGTTACGGCGGCTACATGGCCACGATCCTCGCCGGCCGATTCAGCGGGCGCTTCCGAGCCATCTGCAGCGAGCGGTCGGTGAACAACCTGCTCACCGAGGAGTTCACATCAGACATCGCCACCGGCTTCCGCTCCGAGCAGGGGCCCACGTATCTCGATGATCCCGACGAGTACGTGCGCCGCTCGCCGATCCACCTCGTGCGCGACATCACCTGCCCGATGCTGATCATCCACAGCGAGGACGACCTCCGCTGCCCCGTCAGCCAGGCCGAGGAGCTGTTCGTGGCGATGCGCCTGCTCGGCAAGTCGGTGGTGTTCTACCGGTTTCCCGGCGAGAGCCACGAGCTCTCGCGCAGCGGATCGCCGGTGCACCGCCGGATGCGTGCCGAGATCATCCTCGACTTCTTCGCCGAGCACCTCGCAGCGCGCTGAACGCGCGGCGGGTCAGCCGCGAGCCCAGCCGTCGATGATCTTGCGCGCGATCGAGATGTGTGGAGGCAGCGGCGGCAGCGCATCGCGCGTGAACCACTGCGCATCGACGATCTCGGACGGGTCGCAGCGGATGTCGCCGCCGGCCCAGCGGGCCGTGAAGCCGATCATCAGGCTGTGCGGGAACGGCCACGGCTGGCTGCCCCAGTAGCGCACGTCGTCGACGTCGACTCCCACCTCCTCGCGCACCTCGCGCACGACCGCCTGCTCGAGCGACTCGCCGGGCTCGACGAACCCGGCGAGGCACGAGTACACGGGTGCCCTGAACGCGACGCCACGGGCGAGCAGCGCCTCTTGGTCGGGCCCGGGCTCGCCGCGCGTCACCAGGGTGATCATCGCCGGCGCCAGGCGGGGAAATGCCAGCAGCCCGCACGCCGGGCAGCGCATGGCGCGCTCGGCATCCTGCGCCTCGGTCTCGGCACCGCAGCGCCCGCAGTGGCGGTGAGTCCGCGCCCACTCGACCAGTTGCACGGCGCGCCCGGCCACCAGCCAGTCGAGTTCGCTGGCCCGGACGAAGTACGAGTACAGGTCGACGGCCGCCCCGTCGGAGGGATCCTGCCCTCGCGGCACGTCGACACCCCAGCACGCAACGGCCCCGTCGGGGCCGTCGATCGTGCCGAGGAAGTGGGCGTGCCACCCGTCGTCGGCCCGTCGGTCGTCGACGAACACCGAGGCGCCGACCACGTGGATGAAGCGGTGGGAATGCCCGTCGGCTCCCGGTGCCGGCGGCTGCATGGCCGGGTTGAAGGTGGTCACGGCGGCCACCGTAGAGTGCCGCCATGAGCACTGTCGTCATCGTCGATGCCGTCCGCACGCCTATCGGCAAGCGCAACGGCGGGCTGTCCACCCTTCACCCCGCCGAGTTGCTGGGCGTCGTGCAGAAGGCGGCGGTCGAGCGCGCCGGCATCGATCCGGCACAGGTCGGCCAGCTGGTCGGCGGATGCGTCAGCCAGGTGGGCGAGCAGTCGTTCAACGTCACGCGGACGGCGTGGCTGGCGATGGGCGGTCCGCTCAGCGTCGCCGCCACCACGGTCGATGCGCAGTGCGGCTCGAGCCAGCAGGCCACCAACCTGGCCACGGCCCTCGTCGGCGCCGATGTCGTCGACGTCGCCATGGCATGCGGCGTCGAGGCGATGAGCCGCATCCCGATCGGCAGCAACAGCAACAAGAAGCTCGGCCTCGGCGTCCCGATTCCTCGCACGTACTTCGACCGGTACGAGATGACGTCGCAGTTCGAGGGTGCCGAGCGGATCGCCGAGAAGTGGGGCATCACCCGCGACGACACCGACCGATTCGGCCTCCTCAGCCAGCAGCGCGCCGCTCGGGCATGGGCCGAGGACCGCTTCGCCGGCCAGTACGTCACCGTCGAGGCGCCCGATCTCGACGAGAGCGGCTCGCCCACCGGCAGCACGCACACCGTGCGCCGCGACGAGGGCCTGCGCGACACGTCGCTCGAGCAGCTGGCGATGCTGAAGCCGGTCGCCCGCGAGAACGGCGTGCACACGGCGGGTAACTCCAGCCAGATCAGCGACGGTGCTGCTGCCGTGCTGATGATGACCGAGCAGCGCGCTGCCGAGCTCGGCGTGCGGGCACGGGCGCGCATCGTCGACACCTGCAACGTGGGCGTCGACCCGGTGCTGATGCTCACCGGTCCGATCGACGCCACCCAGCACATCCTGCGCCGCAATGGCCTCACCATCGACGACATCGACGTGTTCGAGGTGAACGAGGCCTTCGCGTCGGTGGTGCTGGCGTGGATGAAGGAGGTCGGTGCCGATCCCGAGCGCGCCAACCCCAATGGCGGGGCGATCGCCCTCGGCCATCCCCTTGGAGGCACCGGCGCGTTCCTCATGACCAAGGCGCTGCACGAACTCGAGCGGATCGGCGGCAGGTACGCGCTGGTCACGATGTGCTGCGGCGGCGGACTGGGCACCGGGACGCTGATCGAGCGGCTCTAGACGCCGCCGCGGCGATAGAAGGGCACTCGTGCCCGTTCGCCGTGCCGCCGACCCGCCTGCGGGCTCGTCCACGGGGTCGGCCATTGCCGTCATCGCGCTCGCGGCGATGGCGCTCACCGGCTGCGGGGCGTTGCGGGGCCGCGATGTCGGTCCCGAGTCCCGCCCCGTCGACACGGTGATGGCGCCGAACGCCCTGGTCGTCGGCGTCGTCGACGGCGACACGATCGACGTCGACGTCGACGGCCGGCGCGAACGGGTGCGCCTCATCGGCATCGACACGCCGGAGACCCTGAAGCCCGACACCCCGGTCGAGTGCTACGGCCCGGAGGCCACCGCCCGCGCGGCGGACTTGCTGCCCGAGGCGACCCCGGTGCGGCTCGAACGCGACGTCGAGCCGCGCGACGCCTACGGCCGACTGCTGGCCTACGTCTACCGCGCCGCCGACGGCACGTTCGTCAACCTGCAGCTCGTCGCCGGCGGATTCGCCCGTCCGCTGCCCTTCGAGCCGAACACCGCGCACGCGGGCGAGTTCGCCAGTGCTGCGGCCACAGCGCAGTCACAGTCGCTCGGCCTGTGGGCGGCCTGCACCGGATAGCGTGCGCGCATGCCGACACTCGCCGAACGCCTCGGCCATTCGCCCGACGCGCGGCTCGTCATCATCTCGTGCGACGACCTCGGCGCCAGCCATGCCGCCAACGAGGGCGTGCTGCGCTCGCTGCGCGACGGCGTGGCCACCTGCGCCAGCCTGATGGTGCCGGCACCGTGGGCCCACGACGCCGCATCCCGCCTGCAGCCCGGCGACGACATCGGCGTGCACCTCACCCTCAACTGCGAGTACGAGCACTACCGCTTCGGCCCGATCACCCAGTCGCCGAGCCTGCTGTCGGGCGAGGGCGGGTTCCCGCGCACGCTCGACGACCTGTGGGAGCACGCCGATCCCGCCGAGGTGCTCCGCGAGTGCCGCGCCCAGATCGAGCGGGCGCTCGCATGGGGGGTCGACGTCACGCATCTCGCCCCGCACCTGTCGCCCATCATGCTGCGACCCGAATTCTTCGGCATCTACCTCGAGCTGGCCGCCGACTTCGCCCTGCCGATCCGCCTGCCGAGCACGATCTCCGCCCAGCAGGCCGGCTTCCCGTTCCGCCGCCTCGCCGACGACGAGGGCGTGCTGTTCCCCGACCACTTCGACCACGACTGGCGCGCCGGCAGCCGCGAACGCGTCTACGACGCGATCCGCTCGCTGCAGCCGGGCGTCACCGAGGTGCACGTGCAGCCGGTGATCGACTCGCCCGAGGTGCGTGCCCTCACCCCGTCGGCACCGCTGTGGATCGACGACTTCGAGCTCGTCACCGGCGACGCGCAACTGCGCTCGCTGCTCGACGAGTCGGGTGCCGTGCGCATCGGCTACCGGCACCTGCGCGACGCCATGCGCGCCGGCGCGTCCGGCTGAGCACCGACGCCGGCGGCCACCGCCTCGGGCGCGGTCAGGCCCGCGACGCGAGGATGCGAGCCAGTGCCGCCGCGGCCGATCCGTCGGCGAGGGCATCGAGCAGCGGGCGCGTCGGGCCAGTGCTCTTCAGCTTGCCGGTCATGAACGCCACCGACGGGTCGGTCGCGGCGTCGGCGCGGGCGACGGTGACCACCACCTCGGCATCGTCGGGGCCGTCGACGGCCTCGTCGTTCTTGCCGAACGCCACCCGGTACTGGATCGCGGTCATCGCGCCAGCCGCTCGGTGCTCGACAGCACGCCGCTGCGGATGCCGGCGAAGAGGTCGTCCTCGAGATCGCCCTGCGCCGGCCTGCCGACCAGCGAGCGGGCGAGGATCCAGTCCTCCCACGGATACACCTCGGCGAGCTGCTCGTCGGTGAGGCCGAACCACCACGGCTCGTTCGGGTCGACCTGCGTGGCGTGCGCCCGCAGCGAGCCGCTGCGCGCCCACAGGAAGGCGCTGATCTCGACACGGGTGGTGATGCGGTCGTCCTGGCCGGGCCGGTCGAGCCAGTCCTGGTCGAATGGCGACTCGCCGCGATGGCGGATCATCCCCTCGTGCAGCGCCAGCAGCCGCGCCCGCGACCAGATCGAGTAGTAGAGCTTCAGCGGCTGCCACGGCTCGCCTGCCTCCGGGTACCAGGCCGGATCGCCTGCCCGCTCGAACGCCACCACCGACACCTCGTGCACGCGCACGTGGTCGGGGTGCGGGTAGCCGCGCTGGTCGTCGCCGTAGGTGATGATCACCTGGGGGCGCTCGCGGCGGATGGCCGCCACCAGTCGCCCGGCCGCCTCGTCGAGGTCGGCCATGTGGAAGCACTCCGGGTTTGCATTGGCGGGCGAGTCCTTCATGCCCGAGTCGCGGTAGCCGAGCATCACTACGTCGTCGAAGCCGATGATCTCAGCCGAACGCGCCAGTTCGGAGGGCCGGATTGCCGCCAGCAGTTCCTTCTCCTGCTCGGCGGACAGCCCGTGGAACGCCTGCCCGGGCTCGCGCAGCGTGGGATTCTGCAGGTCGCCCTCCTCGCCACCGGTGCAGCACACGAGCACGGTGCGCACGCCCTCGGCGTGATAGCGGGCCAGGGTGGGCGCGCCCTTCGATGCCTCGTCGTCGGGATGGGCGTGCACCGTCAGCAGGCACAGGGGGGAGTCAGCCACGTCCTGCACGATACCGACGCGCACGCCCGCCGAAGGGGCCGCCACCTAGGCTGGCGGCGTGATTCGCCCGTCCCGCACGCCCTCCGCCGCCGGCCGTCCCGTGGCCGGCGCCACTGCCGCGCTGTTGGCGCTTGCCGCAGCACTCGTCGTGGCCGGGTGCAGGAGCGACGGGCGCGAACTGCGCGAGCCGCGGCCCGACCAGACCGCCAGCGTCAGCACGGCGCCCACCACCTCTGAGGGCGCCGAGTTCCAGCTCCCCGACCTCGA
>JBJTRF010000044.1:0-2931 GCA_046076025.1 Ilumatobacteraceae bacterium | reverse complement strand
GTCCGCGGCCTGATGGGGCGCGGCATGGCAGCCCTTGTCGGCGGCGAGCTCGTGGTGATGGGCGAGAGCTCGGCGGCGTTTCACGGGGTCGAGGCCGGCGACACCATCGACTTCGGGATCAACTCGGCGATCACCCGTTTCGTCATCTCGGCGGTCGTACCCGATGCCGAGATCGGCGGCACCGAGGTGCTGATGACCGTCGACCAGGCACGGCGGCTCGGGGCAAATGCCGACACCAGGGTGGTGGTGATGCCGCCGTTCGACCGTTTCCGGCTCCAGCTCGCATTCCTCGCGCACGGCATCAGCAACGACCCGCTCGTCCGGGTGCGCACCACGTGGGACGACTTCGATCCCGACTCGACGCTCAGCCTCATCGAGACCAAGCAGGCGCTCGGTGAGTTCGACATCGACTACGCCAACCTCACCGTCGACGGCTGGACGCAGATTGATCCCGTGTGGCGCGACGCGAATCTGCCGGCGGAGCGCGAGACCTATCCCACGGGGATTCGTGCCCGATGCCACAAGGTGATCCGCGACGCGATGTTCGGCGCGCTCAACGAGATCGCCACGCTGCTGCCGCAGCTCGTGAACTCCCGTCCCACCGGCATCGACGTGGCGAACACCAACTCGTACGGGGGCTGCTCGATCGGCCAGGCGCGGTTCTCGCGCGACGGGGCCTCGGTGGGGACGATCTCGCGGCACTCGTGGGGCCAGGCGATCGACATGAGCACCGTCGACAACTGCCAGGGCTGCGTGCCCCAGTTCGACTGCCGGATCGTGCAGGTGTTCCGCCGCTACGGCTTCTCGTGGGGCGGCAACTACCTCAGGCCCGACGGGATGCACTTCGAGTGGGTGGGCGAGCCGCGGCACACCTTCCAGTACGACTCGAAGTACTGCCCCAATCCGGTGCTGCCGGCGGGCACCGCTGCGCTGGCGCCCGCCGGATTCGATCCGCGCGCCGAGCTCTACGCCGACGACGGCCTCATCCACGAATAGGGGTGCCAGCGGTAGCCTGCGGGCCGTGACGACACGACTGGTCATCATCGGCGGCGGGCCCGCCGGCAACACCGCCGCCACCCACGCGGCTCGCTTTGGGGCGCAGGTCACGCTCGTCGAGCGCGATGTCATCGGCGGCGCAGCGCACCTGTGGGACTGCATTCCCTCGAAGACGATGATCGCCACCGGCGGGGCGATGAGTTTCACCCGCCGGCTCCGCGGCATGGGGCTCGAGCAGCAGCGCGCCGAGGTCGACGTCGACGCGCTCACGTCCCGCATCGAGGACATCAAGGAGCACCTCAGCTCGAACACCACCCAGCTGCTCGCCAGCCAGGGCGTCGAGCTGCTCAGCGGATCGGCCC
Organism: Ilumatobacteraceae bacterium; assembly: GCA_046076025.1. Classification (GTDB taxonomy): domain Bacteria; phylum Actinomycetota; class Acidimicrobiia; order Acidimicrobiales; family Ilumatobacteraceae; genus UBA668. The sequence continues at coordinate 1,573 of JBJTRF010000044.1, read as the reverse complement.
GGCTCGTCGACCCGCACCACGTCGAGGTGGCAACTGCCGGCGGCACCCGGGTGCTCGAGGCCGACGCCATCCTCATCGCCACCGGCACGAGCCCGCGGGTGCCCGACTGGTGCCATCCCGACGGCGAGCGGATCCTCACCACCCGGCACTGCTACCCGCCGCGCATCTTCCCCTCGAGCATCACCGTGATCGGGTCGGGCGTCACCGGCGTCGAGTTCGTGCACATGTTCTCCAGCTTCGGCTCCGAGGTCACGCTGGTCGTCAGCCGCCAGCAGGTGCTGCCGCAGAAGGATCCCGAGGTGGCGGCCGTGCTGGAAGACGACTTCCTCCGCCGTGGCGTGCGGCTGCTGAAGGGTGCCCGCGCCACCACCATCGAGCGCGAGGGCGACGAGGTGGTGGTCCGCTGCGACGACGGCCGCGTGGTGCGCAGCAGCCATGCCGTGCTGGCGATCGGGTCGGTGCCCAACACCGACGGGCTCGGCCTCGCCGACGTTGGCGTCGAACTCGACCGCAATGGCTACGTCGCGATCAACGGTGCCTGTCAGAGTTCGATTCCGCACATCTATGCGGCCGGCGACGTGAGCGGCAAGCTGCCGCTCAGCAGCGTGGCCAGCGTGCAGGGCCGCAAGGTGGCCGAGCACGTGATGGGTCGAAACGGCAGCACCCACCGAGCACTCGACTACGACAAGGCCGCGAGCGCCATCTTCACCGAGCCCGAGATCGCCGATGTCGGGCTCGCCGAGGCAGAGGCATTCGCCGAGGGCCGCAAGATTCGCGTCACCAAGGTGCCGTTCAGTGCCACGCCGAAGGCGCTCATCAACAACGACCCGCGGGGCTTCGTGAAGATCATCAGCGATCCGGCCACCGGCGTGGTGCTGGGCGGCTCGATCGTCGGGCGGCATGCCGCCGAGCTCATCAGCGTGATCGCGCTGGCCGTGACGGCCAACCTGCGGGTCACCGACATCGTCGAGAGCCTGCTCGTGCACCCGGCCCTCGCCGAGGCGCTCGCCGAGGCCGCCGAGTAGCCGACCGGCCGTCAGCCGATGACGGCCACCACGTCGCCGGCGCCCACGGTGTCACCGGGCTTCACGTTGATGGCCTTGATCGTGCCCGACTTGTCGGCCTCGATCTGGTTCTCCATCTTCATCGCCTCGAGCACGACCACTGCCTGGCCGGCCTCGACCGCCTGTCCGACCTCGACAAGCACCTTCACGATCGTGCCCTGCATCGGCACCGTCACCTCGCCGCTGCTGCTGCCGACGGCGCCGGAGGATCCGCCGCCGCTGCGCGCCGGCTTGCGCGCCCCGGCCTTTGCCGCCGGTGCGGCGACTGACGGCGTGTCGGGCACCCACATCGTGACGGCGAACCGCTTGCCGTTCACCTCGACGGTGGTGGCGCGCTGTACGAGGGGCGCGCCGTCCGCGTCGGCGGAGGCGGCCGGCGGTGCTGGCGGGGTGATTGCAGAGAGGTCGAGTCGCTCCTCGACCCACTTCGTGCTGTGCTGCATCGACTGAAAGTCGGCGTGGCGGAGGATGGCGAGATCGGCCGGGATGGTGGTGGCGACGCCCTCGAC
>JBJTRF010000043.1:0-12794 GCA_046076025.1 Ilumatobacteraceae bacterium | reverse complement strand
CTTCGTGTGGTCGAACTTCTCGACCGCGCGCATCAGGCCGAGGTTGCCCTCCTGGATGAGGTCGAGGAACTGCATCCCGCGGCCGCTGTACCGCTTGGCGATGCTCACCACGAGCCGCAGGTTCGCCTGGATGAGCTCGCTCTTGGCGTGCTGGCCGACCTGCACGATGCGGATGAGGCGACGCTGCTCGCCCCGGTCGACCGGCCCTGCTGCGTGCAGCGCGTCGAGTGAGGCCGCTGCGTCGTTGCCCTGCACGATCGACTGGGCGAGGCGACGCTCGTCGTCGGGCGACAGCAGGTCGACGCGACCGATCTCCTTCAGGTACATGCGCACGGTGTCGGCCGACGAGCCCTCTGCCGTCCGCTCGGCAGCGGTGCGCTCCGAGCGGCGGCGGGCACGGCGGCGCAGCAGGCCCTCCGCCGCCTCCACGTCGACTTCAGCCGCCTTGGGGATCCCGGCTGGCGGCGTGATGTCGAACAGCTCGTCCTCGCCGGTCTCGATCGCGATGCCGTGCCCGCCCAGCGCGACGTGCAGGTCGTTGAGGGCGTCGCCGGTGAGCTCGACGTCGCAGAGCACCTGCAGGATCTCCTCGGCGTGCAGCACGCCGAGGTCGCGGCCCCGGGTGATGAGCGCATGCCACTCTGCGTCGCCGACCGTCGGATACGGCGAGAGAATCGGTTGTGCGTCAGTCGTGCGGTTCACCATTCTCCCCGGCGATGTCCCCGAGCCACAGTAGCAACTGCTCGGCCGCGCCCTGAGCGATTGCCGGCTCGTCGAGTTGCTCGAGCAGCACCCGCGCGTCGCGCAGGTCGAGGAGTTGCTCCTCCGACAGGTTGGTGCGATGACGCGCTAGTTCGCGGCGCGCCGCTGCGGCGATGAGGTTGCGGGCCTCGATCTCGGTGACCACGTCGAGGTCGGCGACCGCTGCGCGCTCGATGTACTCGCGGGCCTCGGGGTCGGCGGCCTCAAGCGAGGCATCGACGTTCCCGTTCGCCGACGACACCGCCACGAACGCCCGGCGTGCCACGTCGTCGACGAACAGCGACTCGAGCAGCCAGTCGGCGATCGAGTTCCAGTCCTGGAGGAGCAGCACGATCGCCGCGAACTCGGCGTTCTCGCGCGTTCCGGCACGACGCGACGGCGCCACGCTCACCACGGGGGCCCTGACCCCCTTCGCCGCCAGCGACACGAGATCGGCGACCGGCAGCCCGACGTGGGCAGCGACCTGCCCGGCGTAGAGGGTGCGCACGTTCTGGTTGGGATGCTCGTTGACGATCGCCATTGCGTCGCCGGCGACCCGCGCCCTGTCCTCGGGCGAGCGCAGCGGCCGGGCGTTGAGCACGCGGCCGAGCCGGAAGCCGAGGAACGGCTCGGCGCGGTCGACGGCCTCGCGCAGCGCGTCGGGATCGGAGACGCTGAGGTCGCCGGGATCCTTCCCGTCGGGGAAGTGGGCCACGCGCACCTGCAGTTTGTATCGCTCCTCCCACTCGTAGAAGCGCTGTGCTGCGCCCTGTCCCGCCGCATCGGCGTCGAAGGCCAGCACGACGCTGGAGGCGAACCGCTTCAGCAGGCGCACGTGGTCCTCGGTGAGCGCCGTGCCGCAGGTGGCAACGGCGAGCGGCACGCCGGCCCGGTGGAAGCCGATGACGTCGGTGTAGCCCTCGCACACGACTACCTGATCGGCAGCGACGACCTGATTCTTCACCCAGTTCAGGCCATAGAGCGTCTTCGACTTGGCGTAGATCGCCGTCTCGCTCGAGTTCTTGTACTTGGCTGGATCGGTGCTGCCAGGCAGCACCCGTCCGCCGAATGCCACCGGCTCGCCGTTGTCGGTGTAGATCGGGAACATCACCCTGCCGCGGAACGAGTCCTGCATGCGGCCGGCCTTGTTGGTGAACGCGAGACCCGTATCTCGCGCCACCTCGGCCGGGAGGCGCAGGTCGCGGACCAGGGCGTCCCAGTCGTCGGGCGCCCACCCGAGCCGGAAGGTGCGGGCCACCTCGCCCGCGAGTCCACGTCGGCGCAGGTAGTCGCGGGCGGGCCGCGCCGCCGGATCCTCGAGCAGCCGGCGGTGATACCAGTCGACCGCCTGTTCCATCGCCTCGACCAGCTGCTTGCGACGCTGTCGGTCGCGCCCCTCGCCACCCGACGTGTAGCGAAGCTGCACGCCGTTCGCCGCCGCCAGCTTCTCGACGGCGGCCACGAAGTCGACGTGCTCGATCTCCTGCACGAACTTGAACACGTCGCCCGATGCCCCGCAGCCGTAGCAGCGGTAGCGCCCCATCTCGTCGCGCACGTTGAACGAGCCGGTCTTCTCCGCATGGAACGGGCACAGGCCCACCCAGTTTCGCCCGACGCGCCGGAGCGCCACGTACTGCTGTACGACGTCGGAGATCACGGCAACCGAGCGCAGACGCTCGAGGTCTTCGTCGACGATCGCCATACCGCCCGCACCATACCCAAGCCCGCCGGTCGGCCGTCACGGCCGAATGGCCCGCCCCCGGCGCCTCAGCGCTCCTGCGGAGGGGGCGGCTCCTCGTGTATCTCGATCGTGTCCGGCCGGTCGCCGGCCTGCAGGGAGAATCCGATTGACGCCATCAGCACGAGCGCAATGACGGTGAGCGACAGCCAGGTGGGGATCTGGTACCAGTCGTGGATGATCATCTTCACCCCGACGAACGCGAGGATGATGGCGAGGCCCTGCTGCAGGTAGCCGAACCTGGCGTGCATGTCGGCCAGCAGGAAGTACAGCGCCCGCAGCCCAAGAATGGCGAAGGCGTTCGACGAGAACACGATGAACTGCTCGCGGCTCACCGCCAGCACAGCCGGCACCGAGTCGACGGCGAACAGCACGTCGGTGAGTTCGATCAGCAGCAGCACGGCGAACAGGGGCGTGGCCATCCGAACGCCGCCGACCCGGGTGAAGAGGCGCTGGCCGTCGAGCTCGTCGGTCATCGGCACCACCCGGTGGATGGCCTTCAGGAACCGGCTGCGGCTCGGGTCGACATGCTCGTCGCCGCTGAGGACGAGCTTGCCCGCCGTGTACAGCAGGAAGGCGCCGAAGACGTAGAGGGTCCAGGCGAAGTTCTCGATGATCGCAACGCCGGCGAAGATGAACGCTGCCCGCATCACCAGCGCCCCGAAGATGCCCCAGAAGAGCACCCGGTGCTGATATCTCGGCGGCACCCGGAAGTAGCTGAGGATCAGCGCCCAGACGAAGACATTGTCGATGCTGAGGCTCTTCTCGATGAGGTAGCCCGAGTAGTACTCGCCGGCAGCGCCGCCGCCGAACCCCCACCACACGACCAGCCCGAAGGCCAGGCCGGTGCCGATCCACGCCGCCGACTCGATGGCCGCCTCGCGGGTATGCACCTCGTGACCCTCACGGTGGACCACCAGAAGGTCGACGAGCAGCAGTGCCACGATGACGGCCAGCAGGACGGCCCACCACCACGGCGAGACATCGATGTCGATGAACGACGCCGAGGAGCCGCCTGCCGCCAGCACTGCGGCGACCGAGCCGGTCAACTGGCGCCGGTCACTTGGTGTCGGCCTTGCTGCCGCCGATGATGGCCTGCGCCGCCGCCAGGCGGGCGATGGGCACGCGGAACGGGCTGCAGCTCACGTAGTCGAGACCGGCCTCGTAGAACAGCTGGATGCTCTCGGGATCGCCGCCGTGCTCGCCGCACACGCCGAGCTTCAGGCCCTTGCGCGCAGCACGGCCCTTGCGGGAGGCGTCCTTCACGAGGGCGCCGACGCCGTCGCGGTCGATGGTCTCGAACGGGTTGCGCTTCAGCAGGCCCTGCTCGAGATAGGCCGGCATCATCCGGCTCTCGACGTCGTCGCGGCTGAATCCGAACGTCATCTGCGTGAGGTCGTTGGTGCCGAAGCTGAAGAAATCGGCCTCCTCGGCAATCTCATCGGCGCACACCGCTGCGCGCGGCGTCTCGATCATCGTGCCGATGGTGACCTTCGGGGGCTTCTTCATTCCCTTGGTCGCGCGGTCGATCTCGGCCTGCACCCAACTGCGCGCCAGCGCCAACTCGTCGCGGGTGACGGTGAGCGGGATCATCACCTCGACGATGGGGTTCTTGCCCTTCTTGCGCAGCGCGGCAGCCGCCGCGAGCAGCGCGCGGACCTGCATGCCGTACAGGCCGGGCTTCACCACGCCGAGGCGAACGCCGCGCGTGCCGATCATCGGGTTGTGCTCCGACCACTCCTCGGCCGCCTTCAGTTCGGCCGCCTCGCGCTTGCTGAGACCCTTCGTGGCCTTCTTGATCTCGAGTTCCTTCACACTCGGCAGGAACTCGTGCAGCGGCGGGTCGAGCAGGCGCACCGTGACCGGCAGGCCGTCCATCGCCAGCAGGATCTCCTCGAAGTCGGCCTGCTGGACGGCGCGGAGCCGCTCGAGCGCCGCTTCCTCCTCGGCGGGCGTGTTGGCGAGGATCATCTCGCGCACCACGGGCAGGCGGTCCTTCTCGAGGAACATGTGCTCGGTGCGGCACAGGCCGATGCCCTCTGCCCCCTTCTCGCGGGCGTTCGTCGCATCGGCGCCGTTGTCGGCGTTGGCGCGCACGGCCATCTTGCCCTTGCGCACCTGGTCGGCCCACGTCAGCACGGTGTCGAACTCGGCCGGCGGCTTGGCACTGGTGAGCCTGAGAGCGCCCGCCATGATGTCGCCCGTGGTGCCGTCGATGCTGATGACATCGCCCTGCTTGACGACCGTCGCGCCGACGGAGAACTTCGCACCCTCGATGCGCACCGCGTCGGCGCCCACGATGGCCGGGATGCCCCAGCCGCGAGCGACGACTGCCGCGTGGCTCACGAGGCCGCCGCGGGCAGTGAGGATGCCCTGGGCCACCTGCATGCCGTGGATGTCCTCGGGACTGGTCTCGTTGCGGACCAGGATGACCTTCTCGCCCTTCGCGTGTGCGGCAACGGCATCATCGGCGGTGAAGTACACCTTGCCGACGGCGGCGCCGGGCGATGCGGCGAGGCCCTTGGCGAGCGCCTTGCCCTTGTTGGCGAACTGCGGGTGCAACACCGAATCGAGGTGGTCGGCCGTGATGCGCATCAGGGCCTCGTCCTTCGAGATCGACCACCGCGCCTTGCCGGTGCCGGTGCCCTTGGTCATCTCGACGGCCATCCGCAGCGCGGCGGCGCCGGTGCGCTTGCCCACGCGGGTCTGCAGCATCCAGAGCTTGCCCTGCTCGATGGTGAACTCCGTGTCGCACATGTCGCGGTAGTGGCGCTCGAGGCGGTCGAAGATTCCCATCAGCTCCTTGTGGATGACGGGAAAGTGCTTCTTCATGTGGTCGAGGTCCTCGGTGTTGCGGATGCCCGCCACCACGTCCTCGCCCTGGGCATTCACGAGGAAGTCGCCATACGGCACGTTCTCGCCGGTGGCGGCATTGCGCGTGAAGCCGACGCCCGTGCCCGAGTTGTCGTCGCGGTTGCCGAACACCATCGTCTGCACGTTCACGGCGGTGCCTAGGTCGTGGCTGATCTTCTCGCGCACCCGGTAGGCGACTGCGCGGGCGCCGTTCCAACTCCTGAACACGGCCTCGATGGCGCCGCGGAGCTGCTCGCGCGGCTTCTGCGGGAACGGCTTCTTCGTGGCCTGCTTGACCACCGCCTTGTACTGGGTGCACAGCTTCTTCAGCGCGGCAGCGTTCAGCTCGGCGTCGGTGCGGACGCCGGCGGCGTGCTTGGCCGCCTCGAGCGGGTGCTCGAAGAGCGCGCCGTCGATGCCCAGCACGATGCGGCCGTACATGCTGATGAAGCGGCGATAGCTGTCGTAGGCGAAGCGCTCGTCGCCCGTCGCCGTGGCCAGGCCGACGACGCTCTCGTCGTTGAGCCCGAGGTTGAGGACGGTGTCCATCATGCCCGGCATCGAGAACTTGGCGCCCGAGCGGACGCTCACGAGCAGCGGGTCCCTGGGGTCGCCGAGCTTGCGCCGCATTGCCTTCTCGAGCTTCGCCACGTGGCGGGCGATCTCGTCGTCGAGGCCGGCGGGCCACCCGCCCTTCATGTACGCACGGCAGGCGTCGGTGGAGATCGTGAAGCCGGGCGGAACGGGCAGTTGCAGCACGCTGGTCATCTCGGCAAGATTTGCGCCCTTGCCTCCAAGGAGATCCTTCATCTCCATCGGCGGACGACGGTGCTTGTGGTCGAAGGCGTAGACGTATGACACGGCTGGCGAGTCTATGGCGTGCGCCTGCCCCGCATCGGCGTCCGCAGGCGATTCCCTCGTAGGCTCGGCTCGTGCCTCCCCCGCTGCCCGCGACCGGCGGACCCCGCCGGCAGCAGTCCCTCCGCATCGCCGGATTCCCGCTGCACGTGCGGCCTGGATTCCTGCTGTTCATGCTGCTCGTGGTGCTGCTCAACGGCGAGACCCTGCTGTTCGGCCTGTGGCTCGCGGCGCTGATGGCCGCATTCACGCTGCTGCACGAGTTGGGCCACGCGCTGGCGGCGCGCGCCGCGGGCTGCCGGGCCGAGATCTCGCTCGACTTCCTCGCCGGCTATGCGTCGTTCGTGCCCTCGAGGCCGCTGCGCGGCTGGGAGCGCATCGGCATCTCGCTCGCTGGTCCGGTGGTGCAGATCGCAGCAGGCCTCGCGGTCTTCGTCGCCGTCGGCGGGGCCATGGGCTGGCCGCTCGAGAGCGACTCGCCGGCGCAGTTCGCCGCCCTGTGGGCGGGGCCGGTGATCGGCGTGTTCAACCTGATCCCGATCCTGCCCTTCGACGGAGGCCACGTGCTGCAGGTGATGATCGAGTGGGTTGCCCCGCGGCGAGCGAGAACCATCATGTACGGCATCACGCTGGGGGTGTCGGGACTCACCATCGCCCTCATGGTCGCCAGTCCGGCGTGGCGGCCGCTGGCGATCTTCGCCGTCGTCCCGCTGATCACCGTGGTGCAGATGATCACCGCCGACCGCGAGCGAGGCCGCGCGATCGCGCAGCGTGCCGCGGAGACGGACGCCGAGGCTGCCGCGTGGCGGGCTGACGACCTCAGCGGGTTCGCCCGCACGTCCCACGTGCCGTCACCGTGGTTCCGTGCCTGGCAGCAACTGCGGGCCAGCCAGGCCGACATCGCCCGCGACATCCTCCTCGCCGACCTCGCCGACGCCGGGTCGGCCGACTGGTCGCCGCCGACCGCAGCCCCGCGTGAGGCACTTCGCCAGGTGGCGGCACTGCTGCCTCGGCCCGTGCCGCAGGGGCGTGTGTTCAGCATGCACGCGCTATGCGACGTCCTGATGCGCACGGGCGACTACCGCGAGGCTGGGCTCGCGGCAGCGGAGTGCTACCGGCAGCAACGCGTGCCGCTGATGGCGGTCTCGGTGGCGCGCGCCGCAGCGGCACTCGGCGATCGGGCCACCGCCATCGCCTGGCTGTCGACCGCCGCCCAGTACGCAGACGGATTCGCCCTGCGCGCCGCCGTCGACAGTGCGCCCGAGTTCGCGTCGCTCCGAGGCGACCGCGAGTTCGAGCGAATCGTCGCCTGACCGCCGTCGGCAGTTGCGTCAGGCGCTGCGGCGGATCCGCGCGATGGCGCGAGTGCCCAGTACCGAGGTGAGGGTGCCGACGACTGCCCCGTCCCGCTCGAGCGCATCGCCCTGCGCGGCGCCGGCACCGACGTCGACCGCCTCGAGTCGCCACGGTGCCGCAGCACCGCGGCTGTCCATGCGCTCGACGAGTTCCTGCCCCGGGTAGCAGCCCTTGGTGAAGCTGACCGCCAGCGGCATCACCCCGGTCTCGGCCGGCACCGTCTCTCCCGGCACGATCTCGGCGCCCATCGCCGGCCAGCAGGCGTCGATGCGCGCCCGCGTCAGGTCATCGTCGGTACCCGCTGGCACCGCATCGAAGCCGGCGGCGGCAATCGCCGTATGGCCGGCATCGAGGTCAAAGCCGTCGCCCCACGCGACGAGCGCGCCCTCTGGCATCAGCGGAAGGCCGGCGCCGCGGAATGCCGCAATCGGCCGCTCGACCGGCGCCATCTCCACTGCCACGCGGATGCGGAACCGCAGCAGCCGGCTCATGAGGCCGTCGCCGAAACCGGCATCGGTGTCGAGGATGAATGAGTCCTCAGCGGTCCGCTGCACGCGGACGAGCGAATCCACCTTGCCCGTGGGCGACAGCACGAACGACCATGCGCTCGACCCGACGCCCATCGACGCGATCTCCTGCGACAACTGCGACTGCAGATAGCGAGCCGCGTCGGCACCGGTCACGGCGATGCCGTCTCGCTCGATCCGCACCCTGAACACGTCAGCAGTGTGCCGCACGGCACCGCGCCGCCGCCATGCGGGGCGCGCTCCCTGACCTCACGGCTGTCGCCGAGTTGCTGTCATCCGCCTCGCTGCCGGTACCGCTGCCAGCAGTGCTGCGGCCTTGTTGCGGCATTCGAGGGCCTCGTCGGCGGCTACCGAGTCGGCCACGATGCCGGCACCGGCCTGCACGCTGGCACCGGTCTCGCCGACGAACATCGTGCGGATCGCGATGGCCGTGTCGAGATTGCCGCTGAAGTCGACATAGCCCACCACGCCGGCATACGGACCGCGCTTGGACGGCTCGAGTTCGTCGATGATCTCCATCGCGCGCACCTTCGGCGCGCCCGACACCGTGCCAGCCGGCAGCGTGGCCCGCAGCACGTCGCTCGGCGTGAGCCCCGCGACCAGCTCGCCGCTCACCTGGCTGGTGAGGTGCATCACGTGGCTGTACCGCTCGAGCGACATCAGTTGGTCGACGTGCACCGAGCCGAATCTGGCCACGCGCCCCACGTCGTTGCGGGCGAGGTCGACGAGCATCACGTGCTCGGCACGCTCCTTCGGGTGCTCCTGCAGTTCGGCTGCCAGTCGGCGGTCATCCTCGTCGGTGCGGCCGCGGCGGCGCGTGCCGGTATCGGCCTGCTCACCACCCTGCGGCCCTCCACCTTCACCAGCGGCTCGGGCGACGAGCCGACGATGGTGATGGCCGAGTGGCGCAGGAAGTACATGTATGGGCTCGGGTTCACCTGGCGCAGCACGCGGTACATGTCGAAGGGATCGGCATCGAGGTCGACGTCGAACCGCTGCGAGAGCACCACCTGGAAGATGTCGCCGGCGAGGATGTGCTCTCGAGCCACCTCGACGGCACGCTCGTAGGCGCCGTCGGGCATGGAGCTGCGGACGGCGGGCGGCGCCTCGGCGGGCTCGGGCGGCTCCACCACCGGCAGCCGCAGCGGTTCGGCCAGCGCAGCCACTGAGCGCTGCACTCGGGCCGATGCCGCTGCGTACTCGCGCTCGAGTCCGTCGTGGTCGAGGCCGAGGACCGGCACGCTCTCGATCAGGTACACGCGCTGGCGCCAGTGGTCGAATGCGGCCAGCGATCCGATCACGCTGACCACCGCGTCGGGGAAGCAGCGGTCGTCGACCGGCACGTCGGGGAGGTGTTCGACCTCGCGGACGATGTCGTAGCCGAGGAACCCGACAAGGCCGCCCTGCAGCGGCGGCAGCTCGGGTATCACCGGCGACCGGTAGGCGGCAACGAGCGCGTCGAGCGCCGCCAGCATTCCCCTGTCGAGCGGCGGATTCGCGCTGAGGTACTGCCCGGTGACGGCGATGGCGCCGTCGCGCAACTCGAGCGTTGCCACGGGATCGTGACCCACGAAGCTGAAGCGACTCCACCGCTCGCCGTGCTCGACCGACTCGAGCAGGAATCCCTCGCCGACGCCGACGAGCTTCAGGAACGCCGACACGGGCGTCTCGGTGTCGGCCAGCACCTCGGTCCACACCGGCACCACCGTGTGCGCACGGGCGAGCTCGCAGAAGTGCTCGAACGACGGCCGGATCCGCATGCTGTGCGGCTCGCTCATCGACCAGCTCGCTCGCCCATCGACGGTTCCCCTGCAGCGGCCACGGCCGCGCTCAGAGGTACAGCCCCGTCTGGGCCTCGATGCGGCTCGCTGCCACGGCGTGGATGTCGCGCTCGCGCAGCATGATGTAGTCGGAGCCGCCCACCTCGACCTCGTATCGGTCCTCGGGGCTGAAGAGCACGCGGTCGCCCACCTCGGCGCTGCGCACGTTCTGGCCGAGCGCCACCACCTCGGCCCACACGAGACGCTTCGACAGCTGCGCCGTCGCCGGAATCAGGATCCCGCCGCTCGAGCGACGCTCGCCGTCCTTGTCGGGGATGCGAACCAGCAGGCGGTCGCTGAGCATCTTGATGGGCAGCTTCTCGGCGGACACGCCGGGCAGGGTACCGCCGTCGGCGAGGGCAGCACTCACCGCACAGGGTGCGTTGATGTCAGCTCCGTGCCCGTCGGGCTCGCCGTTCGGTGGCGGTCGAGGCTCGCGACGGATTGGTCAGCGGTCCCAGTTCGTCGACGATCGACTCGACGCTTGGGCACTCGCCGCGACGGTGCCCGTCGATCGCCGCGCGCATGGCGGCAAGGTGCGCCGGCGTCGTGCCGCAGCAACCGCCGATGATGCGCACGCCCTCGTCGATCGCCAGCCGCGCATATCTCGCCATCAGGTCGGGCGTTCCCGAGTAGACGATCTCGGTGCCGACGAACTGGGGCACCCCGCAGTTCGCCTTTGAGATCACCAGGTGGGCGCCGCCCACCATCGAAAGAAGTGAGGCGAGCGTGTCGCTGGCGCCGACCCCGCAGTTGGCGCCGATCGCGAGCGGCTGCGGCGACAGGTCGGCAAGGCGACTCGCCACCTCGGCGGGCTGCAGGCCCATCATCGTGCGGCCAGCGGTATCGAACGAGCAGGTCACCACGTAGGGCATTGCCTCGGCAATGGCGGCCTCGGCGGCGGCGCGGAACTCCTCTGGGGCCGACATCGTCTCGATCCACGCCACGTCGGCGCCGCCGTCGCGCAGGCCGCGCACCTGCTCGCGAAACGACGCCACCGCCACCTCGTGCCGCAGCGCTCCCAGCGGCTCGAACAGTTCGCCGGTCGGCCCCACCGAGCCGGCCACCACCACCGGTCGTGGCGCCGCATCGGCCACCTGCCGGGCAGGCCTCGCTGCGGCGACAGCGAGCTCGTGCACGCGGTGCTCGGCCCGGTGCAGCGTCAGGCGGTGCGCGTTGCACCCGAAGGTGTTGGTGAGGATGATGTCGGCACCAGCGTCGACAAACTGCTGGTGCAGCGCCGTCACCTTCTCGGGCGCGTCGACATTCCAGAACTCGGGAGGGTCGCCCGACTCGAGGCCAGCAGCGAAGTAGTTGGTGCCGGTGCCGCCGTCCGCCAGGACGACGCCGCCCTCGTCGAGGAGTTGCCCCAGGGATGCGCGCACGGCGCAGAGGCTAGTTTGGCTGCACGCGCCAGGCCCGGAGCGTTCGCCACCCGCTGCGGCGGCAGTGGGTGCGTGTCAGGCCACGGCCTCGTCGATGCGGGCCATCACCTCGTCGGTGAGCTGGCCCATCACGTCGAGCGCGGCGAAGTTGTCGACCACCTGCGACACCTTGCTGGCGCCAGTGATGACGGTGCTGACATGCGGATTGCGTGCGCACCAGGCAATCGACAACTGCGCCAGCGAGCACCCGAGGTCGGCGGCGATCGGCCGCAGGCGCTCGACTCGCGCCAGCCGCTCGGGGTTCGTCAGCTGCTCGGAGAGGAACTGGTAGCCGGGCAGCGAGCCTCGGCTGTCGGAGGGCACACCGTCGCGGTACTTGCCGGTAAGCAAGCCGCTGGCAAGCGGGCTCCAGATGGTGGTGCCGAGCCCGATGTCCTCGTAGAGGCGGGCGTACTCCTTCTCGACACGGGTCCGGGTCAGCAGGTTGTACTGCGGCTGCTCCATCACCGGCTTGTGCAGGTGGTGGCGCTCGGCGATCTCCCACGCCGCGCGGATCTCGGCCGCCGTCCACTCGCTCGTCCCCCAGTACGTGGCCTTTCCCGACGCGACGATGTCGCTCATCGCCCACACGGTCTCTTCGATGGGCGTCTCGGGGTCGGCACGATGGCAGAACAGCAGGTCGACATGATCGAGGCCGAGCCGTTCGAGACTGCCGTCGATGGCCTGCAGCAGGTACTTGCGATTCAGCGTGTTGCGCATGTTGGGGGCATCGTGAATTCCCCAGAACAACTTGGTGCTGACGACGTACGACCAGCGCGGCCAGCCGAGTTCGGCGATGACGCTGCCCATGATCGACTCGCTCTTGCCCGCCGCGTACGACTCGGCATTGTCGAAGAAGTTGCAGCCGGCATCGCGGGCGGCCTGCATGCACTCGAGTGCCGCGTCGTTCTGCATCTGGTGATCGAACGAGACCCAGCTCCCGAACGACAGGGCGGACACCTTCAGTCCGCTGCGGCCGAGACGGCGGTACTCCATGGGCGATGTGGTTGACATGCGGCGCACGCTATCCACGCCGACGCCGTCCGCGTCCGGCCGGGAACTGACAGCCATCAGCGAGCGCGGCGCCAGCCGCTCGGCACCGAATCAGCCGCTCAGCACGCTGCGGCATCGCGGGCCGCGGCGACCGCTGCCACGGTGTCTGTGCCCATGCCGCAGCAGCCGCCAATCAGTACTGCGCCAGCCGCCGCCCCCCGCATGGCGGCTGTCGCAGTGTCGACGGGAGCAGCGACGCCCCGCCAGCACCGCGCGGCGGCATCCCACGACGCCCCTGCATTCGGATAGGCCACGCTCGGCATCGTCGTGGCGGCAGCGATCGCCTCGAGCAGCGACTCGACGTGCTGGGGCGGCGTGCAGTTCACCCCGACCAACTGCACCGCGCCGGCCACGGCGCTCGCCGCGTCGGCAATCGGCTCACCTCCGCAGAGCGACGCGCCGTCGGCACACGCGAAGCTCACCC
>JBJTRF010000042.1:0-5998 GCA_046076025.1 Ilumatobacteraceae bacterium | reverse complement strand
GGCGCGATTCGAGGTAGTCGAGGAGTCCGGGCGTGAACTCGAGTTCCTCGGGGATGCGCAACACCACGAAGGTGGCGCCGACCGAGAGGCCCGAGAGCGGCACCTGCGCCGGCGCGTCGTACCCGGCGCCGGGGATGGGGTTGCCGTGCGGGCAGGTGGTGGGATGGCCGAGCACGCGGGTCATCGCATCCTCGACAGCGTCGCTCATCACGTGCTCCCACTTGCCGGCCTCGTGATGCGCCTCGGCCCACGACAGGCCGAGCACGTCGGTGAGGAAGCGCTCGGCGAGCCGGTGGCGGCGCACGGTGCGCTGGGCGATGTCGAGGCCCGTCGCGGTGAGCTGGATGTCGCGGCCGTCGAGTTGGATGAGGCCCTCGGCGACCATGCGCTTGATCATCTCGCTGACCGCTGCACGGCTCACCTGCAGGCGCTCGGCAATGCGCACCTGCGCGACCGACATGTCGTCTTCCTGCAGCTCGAAGATGCACTCGCAGTATTCCTCGAACGCCGGGTGGTGCTCACCGAATGCGGGCATGGTTCGAGGCTACCTTCGGCGCAGCCACGCCTCACCGTGGCGGGCCCGGCGCTCGAGCTGGTCGTTCGTCGCAGCCCCCACCGAGGCAATGCCGGCCAGCCGGTTGAGCTCGGCCTGCACCCGTCCGTGCGTCCAGCCGGTGAGGTCGACGAGCCGGCGGGCGATGTCCATGTTGCGGTCGCGCAGTTCCTGCTTCTTCTCGGCGATGCTCGTGCCGGTCGTGAGGACGTAGCCGGCCTCGGTGGGAATGTCGGGAAGTTCGATGTCGCCGCCGGTCGGCTCGCCTGAGGGCTCGGGGATGTCGGGCTCGTCGTCGAACAGGGTGAGGCCGCTCTCGGTGATGGCGTGCACGGTCATGCCGGTGGCGACGCTCGAGAGCACGCTGAACAGCGAGAGCTGCTCGTACTCGAAGCCGGCTTCCTGCAGTGCCTCAGCCTCGTCGCGCTCGGGCGAGAACTCGTCGTCGCGCTCGGTGGGCGGGTGCAGCACGTGGCGTCTGGCTTCGGCGATCTGGAAGGCGTGCGCCCGCAGGCGCGGGTCGTCGGGCAGGTAGACGTAGGCCTTCTGGGTGGGCATGCCGCGGATCCAGCGGACGAAGCGCCCGACGGCCTGGCGGAAGAACAGCTCGGTGACGACCGTGGATGCGTAGACGCCGACGCGCAGCCGCGGGATGTCGACGCCCTCGCTGACCATCCTGACGGCGACGAGCCACGGCCGCGTGCCGCGGGCGAACGCCGACAGCTTCTTGCTGGCGTCGGGATCGTCGCTGACGACGATCTCTGCCTCGACGCCGAACTTGGTACGGATCACCCGGGCGAGGTCGCGGGCATGCTCTTGGTCCATGCAGATGGCCAGCGCTGCGGCATCGGGGTGGCTCTGGCGGATGGCCATCAGGCGCTCGTGGGCCTGGCCCAGCACGGCGACGAGCCAGTCGCCCTGCAGGCTGAGGGCAGCGCGGAGGCGGTGCGACTGTCCGGTGCGGTCGAGGTCGTCGTGGAAGTTGGCCGACTGCACGCTGCCGTCCGGCGCACTCCACTCCATGAGCCCGTCGAACCGCGGGAAGTACACGGGCCGCACCACGCCGCCGTCGCGCAGGGCCTCGGCGTAGCCGTACGTGTAGTCGGCATGGGCTTCGCCGCCGACGCCGGTCTCCTCGTAGCGCACGAAGGGGATGCTCGACGTGTCGCTGCGGAACGGCGTGCCGCTGAGGCTGAGCCGCCGGTAGGCGTGCTCGAATGCGGTGCGCACGCTGTCGCCCCATGCCCGTTCGTCGCCGGCGTGGTGGATCTCGTCGAGCACCACGAACGCATCGTGGGCGAGGCCGCGCAGCACCTTGGCGGTGTCGGCGGTGCTGACCTGCTGGAAGGTGGTGATGATGCCGTGCACGTCGCGGGCCACGCCGTCGGCGGGCGACCAGTTGTGGTCGAGATGCAGTCCCAGGCGGTGCGCGGCGAGGCTCCACTGCGTCTTCAGGTGGGTGGTGGGGGCCACCACGATGAGTCGGCGCCGCTGCTGGGCGAGCGACCAGCGTGCGCAGGCGAGCGCGAACGTCGTCTTGCCGGCGCCGGGGGTGGCGACAGCGAGGAAGTCGGCGTGCTCGCTGGCCGCGAACTTGTCGAATGCCTCGCGCTGCCACGGTCGGAGGTGCAGGACGTCGCTCATGGGGAGTGAAGATTCTGGCGGGGCGCGAGCGCACGAGCGCGCCAGCCGGCCAGATTTCCGGCGATCGGCGAATCACCGGGCCGATGCGGGCCATAGCCTCCGTCCGTGGCCCCGCATCCGGTGCTCGACGGCTTCTCGCCGGCCGTGCGCGAGTGGTTTGCGGCGTCGTTTCCCGAGCCCACGGCCCCGCAGGCGCAGGGCTGGCCGGTCATCCGCTCCGGGTCCCATGCGCTGGTGTGCGCCCCCACCGGCACGGGCAAGACCCTCACCGCCTTCCTCAGCAGCATCGACCGCCTCGTCGTGCCGGCCGATGACGGCGGGCCCGATGCGGCGGCGCGGACCCGGGTGCTCTACCTGTCGCCGCTGCGCGCCCTCGCCGTCGACGTCGAGAAGAACCTGCGCGCGCCACTGGTGGGCATCGGGCTTGCTGCGGAGCGACTCGGCCTGCCGTTCGCTGCGCCGACCGTGGCGATGCGCACCGGCGACACGCCCGGCCGCGAGCGCCAGGCGATGCTGCGCCGGCCTCCCGACCTGCTCATCACCACGCCGGAGAGCCTGTACCTGATGCTCACCAGCGAGGCGCGGCACACGCTCGTGAATGTCGAGACCGTGATCATCGACGAGATCCACGCGATGGCGAGCACGAAGCGCGGCGCGCACCTGATGCTGAGCCTTGAGCGCCTCGAGGAGATCGCGGTCCGTCCGCCGCAGCGCATCGGCCTCAGCGCGACGCAGCGGCCGCTCGAGGAGATCGCCCACTTCCTCGGCGGCCACGCCGACGACGGCTCGCGGCGGCCGGTGACGATCGTCGACGCAGGAGTGCGCAAGCCGCTCGAGGTCGAGGTGGTGGTGCCGGTCGACGACATGGGCTCGCTCGGCCAGCTGCTGCCGCCGACGCTGAAGAGCGGCCCGGCGACATCGGCCCTCGATCCGCAGCGCAGCAGCATCTGGCCGAGTATCTATCCGCGGATCCTCGCCCAGGTGCTCGCACATCGCAGCACGATCATCTTCTGCAACGCCCGGCGTCAGGCCGAGCGGCTGGCTGCCCGGCTGAACCAGCTGGCCATCGACGAGGGCCTTGTCGACGACGACGGCTCGGCGCGCGAGCTGGTGAAGGCGCATCACGGCTCGCTGGCGCGCGAGCAGCGCGTGGCCATCGAGGACGAGCTCAAGCGCGGCGAACTGCGCGCGATCGTGGCGACGAGCAGCCTCGAGCTGGGCATCGACATGGGTGCCGTCGACCTCGTGGTGCAGGTCGAGTCGCCGGGTGCGGTGTCGCGCGGGCTGCAGCGCATCGGCCGTGCCGGCCACCAGGTCGGCGAGCCGAGTCGTGGCTCGGTCTATCCGAAGCATCGCGGCGACCTGCTGGAGGCCGCCGTGGTGGTCGAGCGCATGCACGCCGGACTGGTCGAGTCGACGCGCTTTCTCCGCAATCCGCTCGACGTGCTGGCGCAGCAGTTGGTGGCGCATGCCAGCACTGCGCCCGACATCGCGATTGCCGACCTGGCGGCCATCATGCGCCGCGCCGCGTGCTTCCACGAGCTGAGCGACGACCTGCTGCACGGGGTGCTCGACATGCTGTCGGGTCGCTACCCGAGCGACGAGTTCGCCGAACTGCGGCCGCGCCTCGTGTGGGACCGCGTGGCAGGCACGGTGCGGGCACGCGACGGGGCGAAGCGGCTTGCCGTGGTGAGCGGCGGCACGATTCCCGACCGCGGGCTGTTCGGCGTGTTCCTTCCCGACGGCACGCGGGTGGGCGAGCTCGACGAGGAGATGGTGTACGAGAGCCGGCCCGGCGAGACGTTTCTTCTGGGAGCGAGCACGTGGCGCATCGAGGACATCACCTTCGATCGGGTGATCGTGTCGCCGGCGCCGGGCCAGCCGGGGAAGATGCCGTTCTGGCACGGCGACCGGCCCGGCAGGCCGCTCGAGCTCGGGCGCGCGCTCGGGTCGTTCGTGCGCACGGTCCGCGCCGCTGCCGTCGAGCGTCCCGACGAGGTGCTGGCCGAGCTGATGGCGAAGCACTCGCTCGATGCGCTGGCCGCGTCGAATGTGCTGCGCTACCTCGACGAGCAGGCGCTGGCCACCGGCGTGCTGCCCGACGACCGCACTGTCGTGGTCGAGCGGTTCCGCGACGAGATCGGCGACTGGCGGGTGTGCATCCTCACGCCCTTCGGCACGAGGGTGCATGCGCCGTGGGCGATCGCCGTGCAGCGGCGGCTGGCTGAGCGGTTCGACGCGCATGTCGAGGTGATGTGGACCGACGACGGCATCGTCCTGCGCCTTCCGGAGGCGGTCGACGCGCTGCCGCTCGATGACCTGGTCGCCGACCCGGCCGAGATCGACGAGCTGGTGGTGGCCAGCCTGCCGGGCACGTCGCTGTTCGCGGCGCGGTTCCGGGAGTGCGCAGCGCGGGCGCTGCTGCTGCCGCGTCGCCGCCCCGATCGCCGCACGCCGCTGTGGCAGCAGCGCCAGCGCGCCCACGACCTGCTGGCGGTGGCGGCGAAGTACCCGTCGTTCCCCATCCTGCTCGAGACCGGCCGCGAGTGCCTGCACGACGTGTTCGACCTGCCTGGCCTGCGCGAGGTGCTGGGCCAGCTGCGCGACCGCACGATTCGCGTCGTGGCCGTCGACACGCCGCGCGCCTCGCCGTTCGCGCAGAGCCTGCTGTTCAACTGGATCGCCGCCTACATGTACGAGGGCGATGCGCCGCTTGCCGAGCGCCGCGCAGCAGCCCTCGCGCTCGACCGCGACCTGCTGCGCGACCTGCTCGGCACCGAGGAGCTGCGCGACATCCTCGATCCGGGCGCCCTCGCCGATCTCGAGCTCGAGCTGCAGTCGCTCGCCGACGGTCGCCGGGCGCGGAGTGCCGACGAGCTGCACGACATCCTCCGCCGCGTCGGCGACCTCGGTCTCGACGAGATCGCCCTCCGGTGCGAGGGCGACGCCGATGCGGCGGCATGGGTCGACGAGCTCCGTCGCGATCGGCGTGCGATCGCCCTCACCATCGCCGGTGACGAGCGCATCGTGGCCGCCGACGACGCAGCCCGCTATCGGGATGCGCTGGGCTGCGCGCTGCCGCTGGGGTTGCCGCGCGAGTTCACCGAGCCGGTGCCACTGCCGCTCGAGGGCCTGCTCGCTCGCTTCGCGCGCACGCACGGGCCGGTCACCACGGCGCAGGCGGCGGCGCGGCTGGGCATCACGCCCGAGCGCGCTGCCGGGGCGCTGGCGGCGCTGCAGGCCGACGGGCGCGTGGCGCGCGGCGAGTTCCGACCGGGCGGCAGTGGTGCCGAGTGGGTCGATGTCGAGGTGCTCCGTCAGTTGCGCCGCCGCTCGCTCGCCGTCCTGCGCAAGGAGATCGAGCCGGTCGAACAGGCGGCGTACGCGCGGTTCGTCACCGAGTGGCACTCGGTCGGCTCCGACCGGCGTGGGTTCGACCATCTCGTCGAGTCACTAGCCCAGCTGCAGGGCGCGTCGATCGTGGCCAGCACGCTCGAGCGCGACGTGCTGCCGGTGCGCGTGCGCGGCTTTCGCGCCGCCGACCTCGATGCCCTGTGCACGTCGGGCGACCTGGTGTGGATCGGCGCCGGGGCGCTCGGTGCTGCCGACGGCCGGGTGCGGCTGTACTTCGCCGACCAGCTCGCTGACCTTGCGGGCGCGTGGGAGCGTCCCGACCCGGTGGATGGCGCGGTGCACGAGGCGCTGCGCGCCCACCTCGCTGCTCGGGGCGCGTCGTTCTGGACTGCGCTGCGTGCTGCTGCGCCCGACGCAACCGAGGCGGAGGTGCTGGCGGCGCTGTGG
>JBJTRF010000041.1:0-4457 GCA_046076025.1 Ilumatobacteraceae bacterium | reverse complement strand
AGTGGAGCTTCGCCGCATTCGCCGCCAGCGTGAACGTCACCGGCGTCAGCGTGGGCAACCAGTCGGGCTTCATCGCTAACCTCACCAACGCCAGCCTCGTTCGCCAGTACCCGACGGTGCCCGTCACCAGCAATCTGCGCGCCTATCCCAGTGTCGGTACCAGCACGCCGCCGCTCGTGTCGCACATCAACTCGTTCGAGGGCTCTGCCGTCGCCAATCTCACCCTCGTCTCCTACGGCACGTCGCAGCGCATCTGGATGCTGAACGCCGCCGGCTATGCCCACTATCTGGTCGACATCGCGGCCGTCATCCTCGCCGACTAGGTCTCTACACTCGCCTCTCTCGCACCACCGGAGCCATCACATGTCCCTCGCCACGCGCCACGACTACCGAGTCGCCGACCTGTCGCTTGCGCCCTTCGGGCGCAAGGAGATCCATCTCGCCGAGCACGAGATGCCGGGCCTCCGCGCCCTCCGCAAGGAGTTCGGGCCGCTCAAGCCGCTGAAGGGGGCGCGCATCTCGGGCAGCCTGCACATGACCATCCAGACCGCCGTGCTCATCGAGACGCTGGTCGAGCTGGGGGCCGAGGTGCGCTGGGCGAGCTGCAACATCTTCTCCACGCAGGACCACGCTGCCGCTGCGGTGGTGGTCGGTCCCACCGGCACTCCCGACGACCCGCAGGGCGTCCCGGTGTTCGCCTGGAAGGGCGAGACGCTCGAGGAGTACTGGTGGTGCACCGAGCAGATGATGTCGTGGCCTGCCGGACCCGCTGGCGAGGACGGCCCGAACATGATCCTCGACGACGGCGGCGATGCGACGCTGCTGCTGCACAAGGGCGTCGAGTTCGAGCGGTCGGGCGAGGTGCCCGACCCCACCACTGCGTCGAATGCCGAGTTCGCCATCGTGCTCGGCCTGCTGCAGCGCACGCTGCGCACCGATCCCACGAAGTGGACGCGGATGGCATCGGCCATCAAGGGCGTCACCGAGGAGACCACCACCGGCGTGATGCGTCTCTACAAGATGCACGAGCGCGGCGAGTTGCTGTTCCCGGCCATCAACGTGAACGACTCGGTCACCAAGAGCAAGTTCGACAACCTCTACGGCTGCCGCCACTCGCTGATCGATGCCATCTGCCGGGCAACCGACGTGATGCTGGCCGGGAAGGTGGCCGTGGTGTGCGGTTACGGCGATGTCGGCAAGGGCTGTGCACAGGCGCTCCGCGGTCAGGGCTGCCGGGTGGTCGTCACCGAGATCGACCCGATCAACGCGCTCCAGGCGGCGATGGAGGGCTACCAGGTCACGACGCTCGACGACGTGTCGCCGACGGCCGACATCTTCGTGTCGGCAACGGGCAACGACCACATCATCACGCTCGAGCACATGCAGCGGATGAAGCACAACGCCATCGTCTGCAACATCGGGCACTTCGACAGCGAGATCGACATGGCCGGCCTGGCGCGCTCTGGCGCCACCCGCGACGAGCTGAAGGCGGGCACCGACCTGTGGACCTTCGACGACGGCCACTCGGTGATCGTGCTCGCCGAGGGACGCCTCGTGAACCTTGGTTGCGCGACGGGCCACCCGAGCTTCGTGATGAGCTGCTCGTTCAGCAACCAGGTGATCGCCCAGATCGAGCTGTTCGGCAATACCGACAAGTACCCGACCGGGGTGTACGTGCTGCCGAAGAAGCTCGACGAGAAGGTGGCGTCACTGCACCTCGAGGCGCTCGGCGTGAAGCTGACGAAGCTCACCGACGAGCAGGCCGACTACCTCGGCGTCGATCCGAGCGGCCCGTTTAAGCCGTCGCACTATCGGTACTGAGCGCTGCCCGCCCTGCGCCGGCGTGTAGGCGCAGACGCGGCAGGAAGTGCTGCACGACGGGTCCGATGCCGAACGTGAACACGGCGGTGCCGAGTCCGATCGTGCCGCCGAGGGCCCAGCCCGCGAGCAGCACGGTGATCTCGATGGCGGTGCGCGCCAGCCTGACGCTGATGCCGCGTTGCGACAGGCCGAGCATCAGCCCGTCGCGCGGGCCGGCGCCGAGTCCGGCGCCGATGTAGGCGGCCGAGCCGAAGCCCACCGACACCAGGCCGGCTGCCACGTAGGCGACGCGGAGTGCCATGTGGTCGGGCTGGGGGAGTATCGGCTCGAGCACGAGCACGACGAGGCCGATCTCGATCGCGTTGAACAGGGTTCCCCAGCCGACCCGCTGGCGCAGCGGGATCCAGAGCAGCAGCACGAACACGCCGGTGATCTCGATGACGATGCCGGTGGGAAGGCCCGTCAGATCGGAGAGCCCGAGGTGGAGGGCGTCCCACGGCGCGACGCCGAGCCGGGCGGCAATGAACAGCGTGATGCCGAGGCCGAACATGGCGAGTCCGCCGACGCAGCGGGCGAACCGCTCCGGCAGGCGGTCGGCCGGGAGAGGCAGCACGATTCGCCGGAGCACCGGTCGACCCTATCGGCATGCCGTGCAGCCCTGTGGCACCCCTCTGGTAGCCGTATGGGCATGTGGAACTGGCTTGCTCCCTCGCACTGCGCGTCGTGCGGCATCCGCGGCGAGGCCGTGTGCGCCGCCTGCCGTCGATCGATGCTGACGGCACCGCGACCGGCGGCGTCGCACGGCGTCACGGCAGCCCTGCCGTTCGCCGGCATCACCCGCTCGCTGCTGCTGGCCCTCAAGTACCGCAACCGGCGCGAGGTCGCCGACGTGCTGGCCCGGGTGGCCCTGCACCGCACGCTGCCCGGTCCCGTCGACCTCGTCACCTGGTCGCCGACATCGCCCGACCGAATCCGCCGGCGGGGCTTCGACCAGTCATTCCTGCTCGCTGCGGCTGTTGCCCGCGAGCTCGGCGTGCCGTGCCGCCGGCTGCTCTTCCGCCGGCAGGGTCCCGCCCAGACAGGCCGCCGGCGTGCCGAGCGGATGGCCGAGACGCACCGCTATCGCAGTAGTTCGGTCTCCCGCCGTCGCCCGCAGCGCGGCCTTCGCGTGCTGCTGGTCGACGACGTCGTCACCACCGGTGCCACGCTGCTCGATGCGCGGGCTGCCCTCGAGGCGGCGGGGGTCGACGAGGTGGTGGCGCTGGCCATAGCGGCCACTCCTGCGGGAGGACCCCGCCGGTAGGCTGGCGCCCTCATGAGACTCCTGGATCGCATCCTCCGGGCCGGTGAGGGCAAGAAGCTGAAGGCCCTCGAGGGCCTGGTGCCCGACATCAACGCCCTCGAGGCGCAGACCAAGGCCCTGTCCGACGAGGCCCTGCGCGGCAAGACCGCCGAGTTCAAGGGCCGCCTCGAGCGGGGGGAGTCGCTCGACGACCTGCTGATCGAGGCCTTTGCCGTCACCCGCGAGGCCGCCGTGCGAGTGCTCGGCCAGCGCCACTTCGACGTGCAGTTGATGGGCGGCGCAGCGCTGCACTTCGGCTGGGTCGCCGAGATGAAGACCGGTGAGGGCAAGACCCTCGTCAGCACCCTGCCCGCCTACCTCAATGGCCTCACGGGCAAGGGCGTGCACCTCGTCACCGTCAACGACTACCTGGCCCGCTTCCACGCCGAGTGGATGGGCCGCCTGCACAACTGGCTCGGCCTCGAGGTCGGCCTCATCATCCCGGGGTTCAAGGAGCAGCCGTCCGAGAAGCGCCGCCAGTACGCGGCCGACGTCACCTACGGCACCAACAACGAGTTCGGCTTCGACTACCTCCGCGACAACATGGCAGGCCGCCGCGACGACAAGGTGCAGCGCGGCCACAACTTTGCCATCGTCGACGAGGTCGACAGCATCCTCATCGACGAGGCCCGCACGCCGCTCATCATCTCGGGCCGCGTCGCCGACGCCGCCAAGCTGTACTACCGCTTTGCCAGCATCGTCCGCTCGCTGCAGCGCGGTGTCGACTACGACGTCGAGGAAGACAAGCGCGTCGTAGTGCCGCTCGAGGCCGGCATCGAGAAGGTGGAGCGTGCGCTCGGCGTCGACAACCTGTACGACGAGGTGCAGCAGAACCTCGTCCATCAGCTGCAGGTGGCACTGAAGGCCAAGGAGCTCTACCGGCGCGACAAGGACTACATCGTCTCCGGCGGCGAGGTGAAGATCGTCGACGAGTTCACCGGGCGAATCCTCGAGGGCCGGCGGTGGAGCGAGGGCATCCACCAGGCGGTCGAGGCCAAGGAAGGGGTGAAGATCAAGGAGGAGAACCAGACGCTCGCCACGATCACCCTGCAGAACTACTTCCGCATGTACGACAAACTCGCCGGCATGACGGGCACGGCGTCCACCGAGGCCGCCGAACTGGCCAACACCTACGAGCTGCAGGTGGTGCCGATCCCCACCAACAAGCCGGTGCAGCGCGCCGACCAGGCCGATCTCATCTACAAGGCCGAGGTCGCCAAGTTCAACGCCGTCGTCACCGACATCATCGAACGCCACGAGAAGGGCCAGCCGGTGCTGGTCGGCACGATCAGCG
>JBJTRF010000040.1:0-12482 GCA_046076025.1 Ilumatobacteraceae bacterium | reverse complement strand
AGTACGACCCGCCCGAGCACACGCGCTACCGGCGGCTCGTCAGCAAGCCCTTCAGCCGCCGCGAGGTGTACGGCTACGAGCAGTCGATCCGCGAGCTGGCCCGATCGGTGGTGCTCGAGGCCCGCGAGGTCGGCGAGCGCTTCGACTTCGTCGACCGGATCGCCAAGCAGCTGCCGATGCGCATGCTCGGCCGGCTGCTCGGCGTGCCCGACTCTGACGGCGACTGGCTGGTCGAGAGGGGTGATGCGCTTCTCGGCAACTTCGATCCCGAGATGACCGACTATCCGCTCGGCCTCACCGACACCGAGAAGTTCAAGCACATCCCGTTCCGCTCGCCGGCAGCGCTCGACCTCTACAACTATGCGGAGGCGGCGGCCGAGCAGCGGCGCGGCTGCCCGCACAGCGACGTGCTCGCCAAGCTGCTCGAGCCCACCATCGACGGCGAGTGCCTCAGCGACCTGGAGTTCAAGAACTTCTTCGTGCTGATGGTGAGCGCCGGCAACGACACCACCCGCTACACGATGGCCGGCGGCCTGAAGGCCCTCGCCGAGCACCCCGAGCAATTCGAGCGCCTGCGCCAGGCGTGCATCGAGGGCGATTCGCCATTCGTCGAGCGCGCCGTCGAGGAGGTGCTGCGCTGGGCCACCGTCACGATGCACTTCCGGCGCACCGCCACGCAGGACGTCCAACTCGGCGGCCGCACCATCAGGCAGGGCGACAAGGTGGTCATCTGGTTCAGCTCCGCCGACTACGACCACCGGCAGTTCCCCGATCCGTACCGCTTCGACATCACCCGCACGCCGAGCGAGCAGGTGGCCTTCAACCTGCGCAGCCCGCACCTGTGCCTCGGCGCACAGCTGGCGCGCATGGAGCTGAAGCTGCTGTTCGAGGAGTTGCTGCCGCGCATGACATCAGTTGCAGTCGACGGACCCATCGAGCGGCTCCGCTCGAACTTCATCTGCGGCATGAAGCGGCTGCCGGTCCGCGTCGAGTGGGCCTGAGCTGAGCCCATGGCGACGCCGACAGCACCTCCGCTCATCGGCCTCTCGGGCCGCCGCTGGCCCGCCGAGCGCATCCCGCTGTTCGACTACGCCGCGCTCCACGGCGAGGAAGTCGACGTCCACCTCAGCGAGTACCCGAAGGTGATCGAGCGCGCCGGCGGCCTGCCGGTGCAACTGACGCGCAATACCTCGCCTGCGCAGGTGGTTCGGCGGCTCGACGGCCTCGTGATGACCGGTGGCGCCGACCCCGATCCGTCGCTGTACGGCCATGACCCGCATCCCGAGCTGGGCCCCGTCGAGCGCGAGCGCGACGACTGGGAGCTGGCCCTCATCGCCGCCGCCCTCGAGGTGCGCCTGCCGATGCTGTGCGTGTGCCGCGGCGCGCAGCTGCTGAACATCGCCCTCGGCGGCACGCTGATCCAGCATCTCGACGAGGCGTCGGTGCATGCGCGCTGGGACCTTCCCCGCATCGAGCGGTGTCACACGGTGCGCGTCTCGCCCGGCAGCAGGGCCGAGGCCCTCTACGGCACTGAGACCACCACCAACAGCCTCCATCACCAGGCGGTGGGCACGCCCGGCCGCGGCATCTTGGTCACGGGCACGTCGCACGACGGCGTCGTGGAGGCATTCGAGGTGGAGGGCCGTCCGGAGGTGTTCGCCGTGCAGTGGCACCCCGAGATGCTCAGCGACCAGGTCGACCCGGCCTTCACATGGCTGGTCGCCGAGGCGTCGGCCTGGTCGACGTCGCGCCGGTAACTGCTGCGAGAGCGGCGAGCGCGACGTCGGTGCCGCTGACGCCCGCTGTCAGAGATCGAGAGCGTCGACCGTGCGCAGGATGACGCGCAGGCCGCGGGCCAGGTCGTCGTTCTCGTCGTCGGTGAGCGCCTGCGTGACGAGTCCCTCGTGGCGGTTGAACGAGGGCATGATGTCGTTCACGGCCCGCCGGCCGGCCGGCGTGAGCGACACGATCACCCGCCGACCGTCGGTGCTGTCGGCACTCCTGCGCAGCAGGCCGCGTCCCTCGAGGGTCTTCATCACGCCAGTGAGGGTGGCGGCGGTGATGCAGGCCTCGGCCGCCAGCGAGCGGGCGTCGGTCTCGCCCCACACGCGCAGCACGAACAGCGTGGTGAAGGCACTCCACGAGAGGTCGTGCTGGGCGAGCACCACGTTCTCCATGTGGTTCCGCACGGCAGTGGCGGCCCGGAAGATGTTGCTGACCGTCGACAGTGCCCGCAGGTCGAGATCCGCGCCGGTGAACGCAGCACGCACGTCGCGCTCGGCCCGCACCAGGTCGTCGTTGTCGTCGCTGGCAAAGAGCCGAGGCACGTGCTCAGCCTCGCATCTTCACCAGTTCGTCGGCAATGAGCTGCCGCGTGCGGTCGCGCAGGCCGGCGACGTCATCGGCGGTGAGCCCGGTGGTGGGAATCGGCTCAAGCACCCGCACCTCTGCCGACGTCACGTTCATTCGCCAGTCGCCCTTGATGAGCGCCTCGCGGGTGCCGTTGAGCACCAGCGGGAGGATGGGCACCTGGGCATCGATCGCGATTCGGAAGGCGCCGTCCTTGAACGGGCCAAGCTCGCCGTCACCCGTGCGCGTGCCCTCGGGGAACATCATCACGCTGACGCGCTTTCGCAGGCGGTCGTGCGAGTCCTGCACTGCTTTCACGATGCTGGCCTTGCTGCCGCGCACCAGGTAGATGTCGCCGGCCATGCGCATCATCCAGCCGAGGCACGGGATCTTGAACAGCATGTCCTTCGACATCCACTTCATCTCCCACGGCAGGTGCGAGATCAGCAGCATGTCGACAAAGCTCTCGTGATTGGAGACGACCACATAGGGATGGCGCGGGTCGTCGACCTTGACGCCGGTGGTGTGGAATCGCCAGAGCGGATTGATCCAGTTGTGCACGACGCACACCTTGCGGAACACCCAGCCGGGCCAGTAGCGACCGCGGTCGAACGGGGCCGTCACCACCCAGGTGATGAACACCAGTGCCGTCCAGACGATGACGAGGGCGACGATGGTGAGCCAACCCCATACCGACAGCACGGTGCGGGACACCGGATTGCCGAGCAGCAGCCGACGGGTGGGGGAGACGCGCATCGGCAGATGATGGCACGGTGGCCGGTCGATCGCTGGCCGTCGAATGCCATCGCCGCTGCGGCGCATGGCTATGGGGCAAGGCCGTAGCGTGAGCGCGATGGACGGCGGAGGCGACTCGGCGCATGAGCAGCTGCCGGCCGACGGGCCGGACACCCCGAGGGAGTCATCACTGCGCTGGCTCCCGTCGGTGGTACGGCTGATCGTCCGGCTGCCAGTGGTGGCGGCACTCGCCGCCCTGGTGGCGTTCGGCGTGCTGCGACTCCCGGGCGACGATGCGCCGGTCGCCGAATCCCTCATCGGCGGCCTCGAACGGCCGCGGATCGGCCGAGACGTCGTCGAGGTGTGGGCGTGCCGGGTGCCGGTCGACTCGGCCTCCGAGCTCTACGCAGATGTCCCGCTGCGAGTCGAGCTCGATGTCGACGGCCTGGCAGGGCAGTTCAACGCAGGCGTGGCGCCGTACTTCGCATCGATCTCGCACCGCCAGTACTCGCAGGAGTTCATCGGTGGCGGCGAGGTGATGCTGGATGCAGACGACGACTACGTGTCGTGTGTCGAGCGGGTCTTCGAGCAGTCGTCGCCGTCGGCCACCGTGGTGCTGGCAATCGCCGACGCGCAGCATGTCGAGCGTGCGCCGGGCGGATTCGCCAACAGAGGCCGTGGCTGCGCTAATGCGTCGGCCACCGACTGCCCTGCACGCGAATCCCGCCGCTATGCCTACGTCGGTGCCGCCGACTTCGCAGACGTGTGGGGCGACCGGCCACCACTCGACTTGGTCGAGCACGAACTCGGCCACACCCTTGGCTGGCAGCACAGCGGCGTCGACTTCCACTCGGGCGGCTGTCTCAGCGCGCTCGACGTGATGAGCGACAGCGCCTCCCCGCGCATGGCTGATCCCGACAGTCGGCATGCGCCCGACACGATCGGCGTGCAGCGCCTCATCGCCGGCTGGCTGCGCGACGTCGAGGTGTCGGTGGTCGAGGGCGGGGCATCGTTCACGCTGTCGCCGTCGACGGAATGGCTCGACGACCTCGAGTCGGCGGTGATCGGCACCCGTCTGCTGGTGCTGCCGGTCGACGAGCTGACCTTCCTGACCGTCGAGGTGCTCGTTCCCTCCGGCTACAACGCCCACCTGCCAGCGGCCGGCATCGCAGTGCACCGGGTGACTCGCGACCTCGAGGACCGGTCGCTGGTCACAGCCATCCAGCCGATCACGCCCAGCGGCATGCCGCCGTACACCGACCTGCTCCAGTCGAACGACTCGATCTCCGTCGATGGATGGCGAATCGATGCCACGCAGTGGGATGAGGGCCGCTGGCTCGTCGCAGTCGAGCCCGTAGGCTCCGACGGGTGAACGCCGACCAGCGGGAACTGTTCGACGCAGCGCTGCGTGCCTTCGCGAATGCGCACGCGCCCTACAGCCGATTCCCTGTCGGGGCTGCGATCAGGTCGGCCAGTGGACGCGTGTATCCGGGCTGCAATGTGGAGAATGCGGCGTACCCGCAGGGATGGTGCGCCGAGGCGAGCGCGATCGCATCGATGGTCACCGCCGGCGAGCGTGAGATCACTGCCGTGTTGGTGCTGGCCGGCGGCGACGACGTCATCACCTGCTGCGGCGGCTGCCGGCAGAAGTTGATCGAGTTCGCCGGCCCGGAGGTGCCTGTGTGGTCGTGTGATCCGGACGGTCTCAGGGCCGAGCACACGCTGGGCGAGTTGCTGCCGCACGCCTTCGGCCGCGGCTGGACTCGCTGAACTAGCGTCGCCGCCATGCCGACTCGGGCACCGCATCTCACTGCCAAGCTGCAGGGCTTCGGGACGACGATCTTCGCCGAGATGTCGGCGCTAGCGGTGCAGACCGGCAGCGTGAACCTCGGCCAGGGATTCCCCGACACCGACGGGCCGCGCGAGGTGCTCGACGCCGCGATCGATGCGATCAACGGTGGCCTCAACCAGTACCCGCCCGGGCCTGGCATGGCCGTGCTGCGCGAGGCGATCTCCGCCCACCAGCAGCGCTTCTACGGGCTGCAGTACGACCCCGATACCGAGGTGCTGGTCACGGCCGGTGCCACTGAGGCACTTGCGGCCACGCTGCTAGGGCTGCTCGACACCGGCGACGAGGTGGTGGTGCTCGAGCCGATGTTCGACAGCTACGCACCGTGCATCGCAATGGCGGGGGCAATCGCCAAGCCGGTCACCATCAGGCCACCCGACTATGCGATCGATCCCGACGAGCTGCGGGCAGCCTTCAGCGCGAAGACGAAGTTGATGCTGCTGAACACGCCGCACAACCCAACAGGCCGGGTGTTCAGCCGCGACGAGCTCGAGCTCATCTGCGGCCTCGTGCGCGAGTTCGACGTCACGCTCGTCACCGACGAGGTGTACGAGCACCTTGTGTTCGACGGACTGCAGCACGTCTCGCCCGCCTCGCTCGAGGGCATGCGCAAGCGCACGGTGGTGATCTCGAGCGGTGGTAAGACGTTCAACACCACGGGCTGGAAGGTGGGCTGGCTCGCGGCGCCGGCCCCGCTCACGTCGGCCGTTCGCACGGCCAAGCAGTTCCTCACCTATGTGAATGCCGGGCCATTCCAGCCGGCGATCGCCGTTGGCCTGCGGATGCCCGACTCGTTCTTCACGTCGCTGGCCGCCGACCTGCAGGCCAAGCGCGATCGCCTGCTGCCCGGCCTCGCCGCGGCCGGCTTCACCGTGTACCCGACATCGGGTACTTATTTCGTGACGGTCGACATCCGCCCGCTGCGCCCCGACGGCGACGGGATGGCGTTCTGTCGGCAGCTGCCCGGGGCATGCGGCGTGGTCGCAATTCCGGCCGAGGTGCTGTACATGAACCGTCACGAGGGCCGGCATCTCGTGCGCTTTGCGTTCTGCAAGCGGCTCGAGGTGATCGACGACGCTGTCGATCGCCTGCGTCGACTCGGATAGCGCGAGTCAGACAGCGCGCGCCGCGCTCGGTCGCCCTAGCGGCGGTCGGGAAGAAAGCGGAAGCGGTCGCGCACGGCCGCCACCGTCGACGGCTCGATGTCGGCGAACAGGACCGTCTCGCCCTGCGAGCCCGTTGCCAGCAGCTCGCCGAGCGGATCGATAATGCGGCTGTCGCCGACATAGGCGAGGCCGCCGCCCTCGCCGACTCGGTTGCAGCCGACCACGTACGCCTGGTTCTCGATCGCCCGTGCCTGCAGCAGCGCCATCCAGTGGGCGCGCCGCACCGCCGGCCAGTTGGCGGGCACGAGATACAGGTCGGTGGTGGTGGCGAGCTGCCAGAACTCGTCGGCGAAGCGCAGGTCGTAGCAGACGAACGGCGCGACACGAACCCCCTCGATCGTCACCTGCACCAAGTCGGTGCCCGGCCGGAAGAACTTGTCCTCGCCGCCATAGGTGAACGGATGGATCTTTCGATAGCGGTGGGCCTCGCCGCCCGGTCCCGCGAGCACGAACGTGTTGGCCGGCCGCCGGTCGGCCGGGTCGCTGCCGGCGGGGATCTCGGGGCAGGTGCCGCACACCCAGATGCCGTGACGCGCTGCCTGCTCGGCGAGAAAGGCCGACGACGGGCCTCCCTCGGGCTCGCCGAGATCGGCGTCGTCCATCACGAAGCCGGTCGAGAAGGTCTCGGTGAGCAGCACCAGCCGTGCGCCGCCAGCGGCCGCGGCGGCGATCTGCGGTGCCAGGCGGTCGAAGTTGGCGTCGCGGTCCTTCCATGCGATGTCGTGCTGAATGGCGGCGAGGCGCATGCGCTAAGCGTACGCTGCGCGGGAGACGACGTCGCTGTGCCGCCGTTAGCGCTGCGTCAGCAGATCAGCGCGCCGCGTCGAGCGGCAGCGCCAGCAGGCTGACGGTCTTCTTGCCGCCGTCGGTGTCCTGCTGGCCGACCTCGCGGAACCCGATCGCATGGTGGAACTGCAGCGACGCCTCGTTGCGCGGCCTGACGTTCACCTCGCAGGTGAGCAGCGGCCACGAGCCACGGAGGCGATCGATCAGGACGTCGTAGAAGGCGCGGCCGATGCCGAGCCGGCGGAACTCGGGCAGCACGGCGATGCGATCCAGGTAGGCGAACTGCGTGTAGGTGCGGCTGAACCACCCGTAGTTGAGGCTGCCGTACGGCTGGCCGGGCCCGATCGCCCAGCAGAATCCGGCGAACTGCCCGTCGACCTCGGCGACCAGCGCTGCCTCGGCGAGTGATGCGAGCCGTGCCACCTCGGGGCCGTCGAGTTCGTTGAGCTCGGGCACGTTGGCGTTGTTGAGCGCCAGGGCCGATGCCACGTGGCGTGCCTCGAAGTCGACGATCTGCATCGCCGTGCACGATATGCCGCCGCATCCATGACTGGCGGTCGGCGGCTGTTCGCTGCGCACGGGGCGACATGGCGGCGCGCGCTTCGTAGGCTTACCGCATGCTGTTCCGCAAGAAGACCGAGATGGTGAGTCCCGACGCCGCGCTGCCGGGCCGCACCGACCAGCAGATGCCCATTCCCGCCGCGCACTTCGTGCTCGGCACGCCGCTCGAGGGGCCGTGGCCCGAGGGCATGGCCACGGCGGTGTTCGGCATGGGCTGCTTCTGGGGGGCCGAGCGCAAGTTCTGGCAGCTCGAGGGCGTCCACTCCACGGCGGTCGGGTACGCAGGCGGGTACACGCCGAACGCCACCTACGAGGAGGCGTGCAGTGGGCTCACCGGCCATGCCGAGGTGGTGCTGGTGGTATTCGATCCCGCAGCGATCTCCTTCGAGCGGCTGCTGCAGGTGTTCTGGGAGAGCCACGACCCCACGCAGGGAATGCGCCAGGGCAACGACGTCGGCACGCAGTACCGCAGCGTGGTGCTCACCACCGATCCGTCGCAGGTGCCGCTGGTCGAGCGCAGCATGGCGGTGTTCGGCGAGCGTCTCGCCGCTGCCGGCTACCGGCCGATCACCACCGAGGTGAAGCCCCTCGACCACTTCTGGTACGCCGAGGCGTATCACCAGCAGTACCTCGGCAAGAACCCCGACGGCTACTGCGGGCTCGGCGGCACCGGCGTGTCGTGCCCCGTCGGCCTGCAGGCGTAGCACGCCGTCGTGCAGTGGCGCCGCCCGCCGGCGACCGCTGCTGTCAGCGGTCGGTGGTGCTGTCGAAGGCGGCCCAGCCGCGCTCGCGTATGGCATCACCGTCGGCGTCGAGTCCTCGGCCTCGCCACCGCAGCGCACCGGGCGTGGCGCTGAGCCGCGCCAACAGGCCCTGCATCGGCGTGCCGTCGAGCTCGACGATCGCCTGACGCGCCGCGAAGTGCGGGTCGGCAGCGATGTCTGCCATGGTCATCACCGGGCCGATTGCTGCGTCAGCGGCCGTGAACGCGGCCATCACCTCGTCGCGCGGACGGGCCGCGCACCAGTCGCGCATCACGCGCTCGAGGTCGTCGCGATGCTGCATCCGCGAGGCAAAGTCGGCGAACCGCACGTCGTCCGCGACGCCGAGCACGCCCAGTACGCGCGATGCCACCGACTCGCTCGACGTGCTGAGCCCCACCCATTGGCCGTCGGAGCACTGATACGTGCCGCGCAGCACCGAGTAGGGGAGCCCGGCGCCCATGCGCGGCTGCATCTCGCCGGTGAGCCCGAACAGCGTGACGAGCGGGCTCATCACCTGCAGCAGGCTCTCGACAAGGCTCACGTCGACCACCTGGCCGACGCCGCTGTGCACGGCCACCATCGTCGCGAAGGCGGCGGTGAGGCCCGTGAGCTCGTCGGTGAGCGCGATCGGCGGCAGCAGCGGCTGCCCGTCGGGAAGGCCGCTGATGGCCGCCAGCCCCGACATGCTCTCGGCGACGGTGGCGAAGCCCGGCCGGTCGCGGTACGGGCCCGTCTGCCCGAAGCCGGTCACGCGCGTCACCACGAGTCGCGCATTCGTGGCGTGCAGTGCGTCGGGTGCAAGGCCGAGCCGCTCGAGCGTGCCGGGCCGAAAGTTCTCGACGAGTACGTCGGCGTCGTCGAGCAGTTGGCGCAGCACGCCGTTGCCGTTGTCGCTCTTCAGGTCGAGGGCGATGGTCCGCTTGTTGCGGTTGACCAGCTGCCACCACATGCTCCCACCGTTGCGGTCGTCGATCCACGCAAAGCGGCGCATCGAGTCGCCACCGTCGGGTCGCTCGACCTTGATGACGTCGGCGCCGAAGTCGGCGAGGTAGCGGGCGCAGTTCGGGCCGGCGACCACGGTGGACAGGTCGACCACGCGCAGGCCGTCCAGCGGCGCCCGGGCTGTCGACGGCGTCCCAGCATCCATCAGCGCAGGCCGATCTCGAAGCAGCGGTGCTCGAGCTCGCCCATCGCGTACGACTGGTAGTCGATGCCGAAGTCGCTGTAGAGGTAGCGGCAGCGCTCGCTCCACCGCAGGGCGTCGGGTGCCGAGATTCGGTGCACCACCTGCAGGATGCCGCCCTCGAACACGCGGTACTCGGCCCACGTGCCGGGGAAGTCCTTCACGCAGCCGACTTCGATGCTTGGGATCCCGCACGCCATCGAGCGCACCCGGTGCCGGTGCGTGTGCCCCGCCGTATAGGCGACCAGCGACCTTCGCCGTTCGGCAATGTCGGCGAGCCGGTCGCTCGGATCGGGATGGATGCCGAAGTAGTCGTCGCTGCGGTGGCCGTTCGCGCCGGGCAGCCACTGCTGGTGGTGGCCCATGGCGATCGTCGGGCGATCGGCGCCGGCCAGCATCGCATCGAGCCATTCGAGCTGGTCGTTCTCGAGAAAGCCCGTGGTGACGCCGGCGGTGACCGTGTCGAGCAGCGCGACGTGCACGCCCGGCAGCGAGATCCAGTGGTCGCCGGCGTAGTCCTGCTGGCCGCGGTAGGCGTCGTGGTTGCCGCGCACCACGTGCAGGCGCTCGCCGAACCGCGTGCGATAGCACGACTCGAACGCGGCGAACTCGTCGGGCGCCCCGTCGAGCGTGAGATCGCCCTTGACGATGACGGCATCGGGCTCGATGGCGGCGATCTCGGCGGCGGCCGCGCGGTTCATCACCTCGGGATACGGCAGGTCGCCCGGATCCGAGCGCTGGATGGGGCCCTGCGGGTTGTCGTCGATGCGGCCGCACTCGAGCTCGCCGAAGTGCACGTCGTTGACCGTGGCGATTCGGCACAGCAGCTCGCCGGGTGGCCGCGGCAGCGTGGTGGCAGTGATGCCCTCGACGTCGTACCGAGTGGCGGGCGCCAGCCCGTCGAGGCGGATCACCTCGTCGCCGCGGTGGGCGACGATGCAGTCGTCGGCGATGGTGGTGATCTCGAGTGCCTGGTCGGCCACGGCACTCACGGTATCGGTGCGACGACAGGTCGCCCGATCGCAGTCAGAGGAAGGGTCGGCCGCGCCGAGATGGCAGGGGCATCGCCCACCACCGGTTGCTGAACCGCCAGGTGGGCGTGCGCAGTGGGCTGTCGGGGGGTGGTGCCAGCATCGGCCGGGGCCACAGCGCCTCGACGGCGGCTGCGATGGCAACGGCCTCGTCGTCTGTCGGGGCGGGCGAGATGTCGGATGCCATGCGCGTGCTCAGAGCGGCATGTTGCCGTGCTTGCGCTTGGGCAGGTCGGACCGCTTGGTGCGCAGCATGCGCAGCCCGGCGACCACCTTCTGGCGCGTCTCGGCAGGGTCGATGACGTCGTCGACGTAGCCGCGCTCGGCAGCGTTGTAGGGGTTGGCGTAGCGCTCGGTGTACTCGGCGACGAGCTCGGCGCGGCGCGCCGCAGGATCGGCGGCCTGCTGCAGCTCGCGGCGATAGACGATCTCGACGGCTCCCTGCGGCCCCATGACGGCGAGCTCGGCGGTGGGCCATGCGTAGGCGAGGTCGGCGCCGATGCTCTTGCTGTTCATCACCACGTACGCACCGCCGTATGCCTTGCGCGTGATCACCTGGATGCGCGGCACGGTGGCCTCGCAGAATGCGTACAGCAGCTTCGCGCCGTGGCGGATGATGCCGCTGTACTCCTGGTCGACGCCGGGCAGGAAGCCGGGCACGTCGACGAACGTGACGAGCGGGATGTTGAACGCATCGCAGGTGCGCACGAAGCGGGCAGCCTTTTCGCTGCTCTCGATGCCGAGCACGCCGGCCAGCACCATCGGCTGGTTGCCGACGATGCCGACGGTCTGGCCGTCGATGCGGCTGAATCCGCAGACGATGCTCTTCGCCCAGTGGGGGAAGTACTCGAAGAACTCGTCGTCGTCGACGACGTCGCGGATGACGGCCTTCATGTCGTACGGCTGGTTGGGGCTGGCCGGCAGCACCGTGCGCAGCGACTCGCAGAGTCGCTCGGCATCGTCGGTGCCATCGACGGCGGGTGGCTCCTCGAGGTTGTTGCTCGGAAGGAATCCGAGCAGGAACCGCACGTCGTCGAGGCAGCTCTTCTCGTCGGCGGCGACAAACGTGGCGACGCCGCTCTTGCTGGCGTGGCTCATGGCGCCGCCGAGGTCTTCGAGCGAGACGTCCTCGCCCGTGACGGTCTTCACGACGTCGGGCCCGGTGATGAACATGTGGCTGGTCTCGCGCACCATGAAGATGAAGTCGGTCATGGCCGGGCTGTACACGGCGCCACCGGCGCACGGGCCGAGGATGACCGAGATCTGCGGCACGACGCCGCTGGACAGCACGTTGCGGTGGAAGATGCCGCCGTAGCTGGCGAGGCTGACGACGCCCTCCTGGATGCGGGCGCCGGCGCCGTCGTTGAGCCCGATCACGGGTGCGCCCACCTTCAGGGCGAGGTCCATCAGCTTGTGGATCTTCTCGGCGAACACCTCGCCGAGGGCGCCGCCGAAGACGGTGAAGTCCTGGCTGAAGACGAAGACCTTGCGACCGTCGATGGTGCCCCACCCGGTGACGACGCCGTCGGTGTACGGCCGCTCCTCGAGGCCGGCGGCATGGGCGCGGTGGCGGGCGAGGAGGTCGAGCTCGTGGAAGCTGCCGGGATCGAGCAGGTAGTCGATGCGCTCTCGGGCGAGCAGCTTGCCCTTCTCGTGCTGGCGCTCGATCGCACGGGGCGAACCGGCGTGGTACGCCTGCTCGCGGCGCTGCCGGAGGTCGTCGAGGCGGGCCGCCATCGGATCGGTGGTCACGGCCTGCCAACCTAGTCGGCAGGGGATGGGGGCGCACATGCCCGCAGCGGTGCGCCAGCGCCGGGCGGGTCACCGCGCCGCGCCGCCGCTGCTCGTCAGTCGAGGGCGAACACCACGCTGACGCTCACCGACAGTTCCTGCGATCCCGGCTCGACCGGCGTCGGCGATCCCGACTCGCCCTTGTCGCCCGCTTCGTAGACCGGTGGCATCGACACGCCCGTTTCGCTGATCGACAGCACGTTGCCCACCTCGACACCGGCTGCGGCGGCGTACTGGCCGGCACGCGCCCGTGCATTGTCGACTGCA
>JBJTRF010000039.1:0-2371 GCA_046076025.1 Ilumatobacteraceae bacterium | reverse complement strand
GCTCAGCAGCGACCGCACCGACGAGTTCTCGGCCGACGGACCGCTCGACAACGGCCAGTACTGGGTGAACTACAACGGCGCCGACTCACTCGAGGCCCCGTTCATCAGCGTGTCGATCGCCTACTTCGGCGATGCGTGCGTCGAGATCGCTGCCACGCTCGGCGAGGACGACTGCTACGGCGGCATCATCGTGCCGCCCACGCCCACTCGCGACATCGACGACCTGCCGTTCTCGAGCGATGCCCTCATCACGGTGGCCGACATTCGCAGCACCACCAGTTACCGCATCACGTTCACCGAACTCCAACTCGCCAGCACGGGCACGCCCTCTCCCACTGCACCCGCCGGCTACAGCTACCAGCCATACGGGTTCCTCATGACCGTGATCGACGGCGAGATCGTCGCCTTCGAGCAGTTCCGCACCTCATGACCTCCACCCTCGCCACCATCACCGCCGGCACCCGCTCGCTGCACGTCGTCGTGGGCGGCGCCGGCGCACCGTCGCTTGTCTTCCTGCACGGCATGGGCACCTCGGCGGCCAGCTGGCGCGAGTGCATGCTGCGACTCGCTGACCGATATCGGGTCGTCGCCCCCGACCTCATCGGTCACGGCTCGTCACCCGTTCCCGCCGACCACGAGGCATACCGTCGCGATCGCACGCTCGTCGATCTCGACGAACTGCTCGCCGACAGCGTCGCCGCGATCCGCCGGCCGGTGGTACTCGTCGGGCACTCGCTCGGCGGCTATCTCGCCCTCGCCTATGCGGCCACGCGGCCCGGCGGCGTCGGCGGCATCGTCGTGCTCAACACCGGGCCCGGCTACCGCGACGCCGACAAGCGCGAGGCCTGGAACGAGCGGTCGCGTCGCAACGCCCATCGCTTCGGGGTTCCAGTGCAGGTGGCCGACCTCAATCTGCAGGAGGACTCGATCGTGATGGAGCGGCTCGCCGAAATCGACATCCCGGTGCTGGCACTTGCCGGAACCGCCGACCGTCCCGAGTACACGACGTCCGGCGAGTATCTCGCCAGGAAGATGCCGCGGGCGTCGCTCACGGCTGTCGAGGGCGGCGGGCACTCGATGCACGAGTCCGACCATGCCGACGTGGTCGCAGCACTCGTCGACGAGTTCGCCACCCGCCTCACTGTCTGAGGCCAGTGTCTGAGGCCAGTGCCCGCCACCGATCTGCGCCGGTAGATTCGCCGCCGGAACGGTGGCAGAGCGGACAAATGCGCGCGCCTTGAAAGCGTGAGGCCTCACGGCCCGGGGGTTCGAATCCCTCCCGTTCCGCCGGACGATGGCCGACTCTGCCCGTGCACGCGGAAGGGCCCGCGGTCGCCCGCGGGCCCTTCGGCGTCAGTGCTTCGAGACGGCTCCCGTCAGAGGTCAACCGTGGTCTGCAGTGTCCCGCACGACAGCACGAACGGGTTGTTCAGGTTGTTGCCGGTGTAGACGACATGCCAGTAGTAGGTGCCGTCAGAGCTGACCTGCACCGAGGTGTTCGTCGTCGTCACCGTCGTGCCGGCAGCCACCGTCTGCGTGTACAGCGCGGTCGTCGAGCAGTCGGCGCTGTCGTACAGGGCGAACTGCACCTTGTCGTAGTCGCCGGTGGTAATGCCACCCTCGGCCCATCCCGTCACGCTGATCGTGGCGTTCGGGTACACCCACGTGGTACCGGTCGCCGACGGATCGGCCTTGTCGGGAGCGCGCACGCAGTCGGCCGGGTCGGAGTTCGGCTCGGCCGACGAGTAGGCGCACGTGTTGAGCAGCTCGGCCGACTCCGCGCCCACGTCGCTGAGCATCACGGTGCAGTAAACGCGAGTGTCGGCGTCAGGGTCGGCGAAGAACGCTGCCGTCTGGGCCTTGTTGAGGTAGCCGCACGTGGTGTTGGCCGAACGGGCTGGCGCCAGCAGCACCGTGGCGTTGGCACAGCGGTCGACGCGAACGTCGCGGCACGAGTAGAGCGTGCTCGACTGCGGGGTCGACGAATCGCGGGCGCCGGTGACGGCGCACAGGGCGAAGTTGGTGAGGCCGTCGCCGTCGCTGTCGAACAGGGTGCACCCGGTGAGCGTGTTCCCGCCGCGGGTGACCACCTCGTCGAAGTTGAAGAACACGTCGACGTGGTCACCGTCGAGCTGCCAGCCCTGCTGCGTGAGGTCCTTCTGGCCGGGCACGTCATCGATGCCCTGCTCGTCCGTCAGCACGCTGTAGCCGTCGGTCGACGGATAGGCATCGGCCCCGCCCGCCAGCAGTGTCGTGCTGGTAGACGTTCCCAGTCGGGAGGGGGAGACACCATGAGTTCACCGACCTCGGCGCGGCGTCGCGCCAAGGGCCTCGGCGCACTGGCCGTTGCCGTGCTCGCCACCACGACACT
>JBJTRF010000038.1:0-5578 GCA_046076025.1 Ilumatobacteraceae bacterium | reverse complement strand
CGCGGCGCGCCGACCTCAACCTGTCGGCCGACGACGCGGCCGAGGTGGCGCGCCGCGCCGTCGAGGGCTGCGAGGTGCTCGGCCTGCGCTTCACTGGCGACGCCCTCGTCGGCACGCGGTTCGACACGCTGCGGTCGCTGCTCGGTGAGCGGTTCATCGCCGTCGAATTCCCCAGCCCGACGCCAAAGGCCCATTCGGTGCTCACCGAGGACCGCATGCAGGAGGGCGTCGACCGAGTGCTGCAGTTCTTCCGCGCCAAGTTGCTGCCGGGCGGCTGAGCCACCGGAGATGGGGCCTCGGGTCCCGTCGGCGGCCGCGGTGGCGTCGCTGCCGCCTGCGTGGTGGACTGACGGGATGGGACACGGTGTCGGCGAGCCGCGGCGCAGCGAACTGGCGACGCGTCGCGACGAGATCGCCGCACGGCACCTCCAGCCGCACAGCGCGCGGCCTGCCTCGTCGGCTCGGGGCGTGCACCATGTCGCGCTGATCTCCGGCGATGTGGAGCGCACGGTCGAGTTCTATTCCGGCGTCCTCGGCTTCCCGCTCATCGAGATGTTCGAGAACCGCGATTACGAGGGAAGCACCCACTTCTTCTTCGACATCGGCATTGGCAACACGTTGGCATTCTTCGACCTGCCCGGCCTCGATCTCGGTCCGTATGCCGAGGTGCTCGGCGGCCACCATCACCTGGCGATCTCGATGACCGTCGACGAGTGGACAGCGGCACGCCAGCGCCTCGATGCGGCCGGCATCGAGTAC
The DNA here is from genome assembly GCA_046076025.1 of Ilumatobacteraceae bacterium. Classification (GTDB taxonomy): domain Bacteria; phylum Actinomycetota; class Acidimicrobiia; order Acidimicrobiales; family Ilumatobacteraceae; genus UBA668. Next base: position 4,819 of record JBJTRF010000038.1, on the reverse strand, counting down.
GCGCACGTCGACGGGTCGTCGCTGTACTTCCGCGGGCCCGACGGCGAGCGGCTCGAGCTGATCAGCGACCCGCTGCTCGAGATGTACGGCAAGCCAGTCGGCTGACGGATCGACGGCTGGTCGCCGCCACGAGGCGGGGTCAGTTCACGCGCAGCGCGCTGAGGAACTTCTTGCGCGGCTTCATGTCCTCGGCGATCTGCCGGGCGATCGCATGGAAGGCCTTTGCAGCCTCGCTGTCGGGCTGCGCCACCGTGATCGGGCGGCCGGTGTCGCCGCCCTCGCGGAGGGCCGGCACGAGCGGCAGCTGGCCGAGCAGCGGCACGCCGAGGTCCTTGGCGAGCTCCTTGCCGCCGCCGCTGCCGAACAGCTCGTAGCGCTTCCCGTCGTCGCCGGTGAACCAGCTCATGTTCTCGATGATGCCCTTCACCGGCAGCTTCACCGTCTCGGCCATCGAGGCCGACAGGCGGGCGACCTTCTGCGCCGCGGGCTGCGGCGTGGTGACGATGTACACCTCGCCGCGGGGCAGGTAGGTGCTAAGGCTCAGCGCGATGTCGCCGGTGCCGGGCGGCATGTCGATGAGCAGGAAGTCGGGCTCGTCCCAGTAGACATCGGCGAGGAACTGCTCGAGCGCCTTGTGCAGCATCGGGCCGCGCCACACGATGGCCTTGCCCTCCGGCACGAAGTATCCGATGCTGATGCAGCGGACTCCGTGCGCCTCGGGCGGCACGAGCATCTCGTCGATCACCACGGGGTCGCGGTCGGCGCCGAGCATGCGCGGCACCGAGTAGCCGTAGATGTCGGCATCGACGATGCCCACGCTGTGGCCCTGGGCGGCGAGCGCTACGGCGAGGTTGACGGTGACGCTGCTCTTGCCGACGCCGCCCTTGCCGCTGCTGATGAGGATCGGCCGGGTGCGCGAGCCGGGCTCGTTGAACGGCACGGCGCGTCCCTCGGCATGGCCGTGGCCCTGCGCGTGGCCGTGCGAGTGGCCGGCGCCGCCGTGCAGCTTCTCGCGAAGGGCGGCGCGCTCGTCGTCGGTCATCACCGTGAAGTCGAGGCGCACGTCGCGGACGCCGTCGAGCGTGGTGACGGCGCTGGTGACCCGCTGCTGGATCTCGTTGCGCAGCGGACAGCCGGCGACGGTGAGGGCGATCTGCACCCCGACGGTGCTGCCGTCGATGTCGATGGTGCGCACCATGCCGAGGTCGACGATGCTGCGCCGCAGCTCGGGGTCCTCGACGGGACGGAGGACGTCGATGATCTGGTCGGTGGTGGGCATCGGGATCGCTCTCTCGAGGGGTGGGCAGTTCGGCGTCGGGCACCGACGGCAGACCGTCGAATTACCACTACGCGGATAGGTAGAATACCCGTCGTGCCGAGCACGACCTCATCGTTCACCGCCACGGTGTCGGCGATCACCACGGCGTTCGGCGACCCCACCCGGCGCAGCATCTACCTGTTCGCACGCGACGCCGAGCACGGGGTCACCGCAGCACACGTGGCCGACCGCTTCGGCGTGCACCCCAACGTGGCCCGCCATCACCTCGACAAGCTGGCGGCCGGCGGCTACCTCGAGGTGGTCGTCGAGCGGGCCGAGGGCGCCGGTGCCGGCCGGCCGAGCAAGCACTACCGCGTGCCCGCCGGGGCCAAGGTCGACCTCGACGGCACGGTGCAGGTGCGCAGCGACGACCTCGTGCTCTCGCTGCTGGGACGGGCACTGGCACTGCTGCCACGCGACCAGGCCGAGTCGATGGCCGAGGACGTGGGCCGCGAGTACGGGCGGGCGATGGCCCAGAGCCTCGCCGGGGCCGACCTGGCGGCCGGCCAGCGCAGCCTCCGCTCGGCAATGCAGGCCGTGGCCGACGCGCTCACGGCGCACGGGTTCGCAGCACACGCCGACCAGCGCAACAACCAGCTGCGCATCATCAACAACCACTGCCCGTTCGGCGACGTCGCCGTCGAGCACCCGGTGATCTGCGCCGTCGACCGCGGCATGGTACGCGGCATGCTCGGGGCGCTGTACGGCGATGCCGAGGTGAGCACCTCGGCATCGATCCCGCAGGGTGACTCGTTCTGCGCCACCTCCATCTGACACCGGCACCGGAACGGCCTGCGGCAGGGTCAGACCGGTACGCTGCCCCGGCAAGCCTCCGACGAAAGGAACCCAGTGGACGTTCGCATCGGCGTCACCCAGAGCCCGCGTGAGATCAACCTCGAGGTTGCCGACGACACCGACCGCGCCGCGCTGCGGGCGCAGATCGACGCCGCCCTCGCCGGGACCGCTGCCACGCTGTGGGTCACCGACAAGAAGGGCCGCGAGATCGGCGTGGCCGCCTCGAAGATCGCCTATGTCGAACTTGGCACGCCCGACGGCGAGCGCCGCATCGGATTCGGTGGCTGACATGCGCCGCTGCGAGGGGCAGCGATGAGGGGCATCATCCTCGCAGGCGGTACCGGCAGCCGCCTGTGGCCGATCACGCGTGGCGTCAGCAAGCAACTGCTGCCCGTGTACGACAAGCCGATGATCTACTACCCGCTCTCGACGCTGCTGCTCGCCGGCATCCGCGAGGTGCTGGTGATCACCACGCCGCACGAGCAGGCCGGCTTCCAGGCACTACTCGGCGACGGATCGCAGTGGGGCATCCGGCTCGAGTACGCCGTGCAGCATGTGCCGAACGGACTGGCCCAGGCATTCGTCATCGGCGCCGACTTCGTCGCCGGTGGCCCGAGCGCGCTGGTTCTGGGCGACAACATCTTCTTCGGGCACGGACTCGTCGACCAGCTGCGCGTCGCCACGTCGCGCTGCGGAGGGGCGACGGTGTTCGGCTATCGCGTCGGCGATCCTGAGCGCTACGGCGTCGCCGAGATCGATGCCGCAGGCCGAGTGCTGAGCATCGAGGAGAAGCCGGCGCAGCCGCGCAGCAGCTATGCGGTCACCGGTCTGTACTTCTACGACGAGCAGGTCGTCGACATCGCGTCGTCCCTGCAGCCCTCGGCTCGCGGCGAATACGAGATCACCGACGTGAACGCCGAGTACCTGCGCCGCGGCCAGCTGTACATGGAACTGCTCGGCCGCGGCTTTGCGTGGCTCGACACCGGCACCTACGACTCGCTGCACGATGCGGGCGCCTTCGTCGCCACGCTGCAGAAGCGCCAGGGGCTGCAGGTTGCCTCCCCCGACGAGATCGCCTTCCGCGCCGGCTGGATCGATGCCGCCGCGCTTGAGGCCAATGCGGCGCCGATGGCGAAGAATCCCTACGGGCAATACCTCCTTCGACTGGCGTCCGAGGGCTCCGCATCGTGATGCTGGTCGGGTGACTCCCGGCCTGCTCGATCGCCAGCTGCTCTTCGTGAGCGGCAAGGGCGGCGTCGGCAAGACGACGGTGGCGGCGGCGCTGGCGTCGCTCGGCACCGCGTCGGGTCGCTCGACCCTTGCCTGCGAGATGGACGCCAAGGGGGCGCTCGCGGCGGCGCTCGGATGCGACGCAGCGGCCGTCGGGTTCGATGCCGTCGAGGTGCGGCCGGGGCTGTCGGCGATGGCGATGAACACCGAGGACTCGCTGCGCGAGTACCTGCGCGTCGTGGCGAGGGTGCCGCTGATCGGGCGCATCGGGCCGCTGGCGCGCACCTTCGACTTCGTCGCCGACGCGGCTCCCGGTGTGAAGGAGATCCTGGCCATCGGCAAGGTGTGCTGGGAGGTGCGCGAGCGGCACTACGACCTCGTGGTCGTCGACGCCGAGGCATCGGGCCACGTGGTGGCCCAGCTGTCGTCACCGCGCGTGATCCGCGATCTGGTGCGCGTCGGCATGGTGCGCGAACAGGTCGAGTGGATGCTCGAGCTCCTCCACGATCCGCAGCGCACGGGACTGGTGGTGGTGACGACGCCCGAGGAGATGCCGGTGTCGGAGTCGCTCGACCTGCTGGGACGAGTGGGTCGCGAGACCGCCGTGTCGCCCGCCGCCATCGTGGTGAACCGGATGCCGCCGCAGTGGTTCCAGCCGGCCGATGCGGCGCTGCTCGAACGGCTCGGCTCGTCGGCGGGCGTGGCGGCGGTGGCCGAGTCGATGGGATGCGCCACCGGGGACGTCGGCGCCGTGCTGGACGCGGCCGCAGTGGCGTCGCGTCGCCGGCACGCTGCCGTGGGGCACCTCGACCATCTTCGTGCGGGCCTCGCCGCAGCAGGCATCGACCGGCGGCTCCCGGTGCTGCTGGTGCCGGAGGCCGTGGCGCCGTCGTCGGTGCCATCGTCGCCGCCAGCGGCGACGGCGACTCCCGCATCGGTGTGCGTGGCGGTGACCGACTCGCTGGCAATGGAGCTCTCGTGACGTCGGGCACCATCGACCACCCCGGCGACCGGTCGGCGCCGCCGGCGGCGGGGATGCGCGCCGTCCTCGACGGGTCGCGGCTCGTGCTGGTGTGCGGCAGCGGCGGCGTCGGCAAGACCACGGCATCTGCGGCGCTCGGCATGGCCGCGGCGCGGCACTCGGCGCGACGCGTGCTGGTGATCACGGTCGACCCGGCCCGGCGCCTCGCCGACGCGCTCGGCATCGAGTCGGCCTCGTTTGCCGGTGCCGGCGCCGTGAGGGTGGAGCCGCCGGCAGGCGAGCCGTGGGCGGGATCGCTGGCGGTGGCGATGCTCGACACGAAGGCGGGCTGGGACGAGCTCATCCGGCGCCATGCGCCCGATGCCTCGATGGCCGAGCGGGTGCTCGCCAATCCGCTCTACCACAACATCACGTCGCGCTTCGTCAACAGCCACGACTACCTGGCGATGGAGCAGCTGCACTATCTCGATGCCAGCAGCGAGTTCGACCTCGTC
>JBJTRF010000037.1:0-2617 GCA_046076025.1 Ilumatobacteraceae bacterium | reverse complement strand
CTGGTGCAGGCGATGTCGATCGGGCAGGGTGCGATGGCAACGGTGCACGGCGGGTCGGCGAAGGACGGCATTGAGCGTCTTGCAGAGTTGATCGCCTATCACTCGGGGGTCGAACTGCGCACCGCCCGCTGGCAGGTGTATCGCAGCGTCGATCTCGTGGTGCACGTCGATGGCGACAATGGGCGTGGTCGGCGGATCACCGAGATCGCTGCGCCCGGCGTAGAGGACGACGGCGCGCGGTTCATCCTTCATCGGCTCTTCGCCCGTCGCGCCGGCGGCATGACAGGTGCGGGAGGACTGGGCAGCGGCAGCCTCGATGCGGTTGCGGCCACCGAGCCGCAGCGTCCAATGCTCGAGCGGTTGCTGGCCGCCGATCCTCAGTTCTCGACGCACTGGTGGGGCGACACGAACGGCACGGGCGCTCGGACCGTGTGGGCGTCATGAGCCTGCTGGCTGGCCTCGTTGCTGCGCTGCTGGTGGCCGGTGCGCTCGCCGCACTGTCGCGTTCGGGCATCACGTCGGGCATCACGTCGGGCATTGGTCGTCAGCCACGCAGTCGAGCGGGTGCGAGTGCCTCGACGCCGTCGGTGCTCGGCGGGCTGGCGCCGCAGCGGTTCGCCGTAGGAGCGGTGGTCTTAGTGCTGGTGCTGCTGGCCAACCGGTGGATGGTGCTCGCGATCGCTGCGGCTGCGCTTGTGGTGCTGTGGGGTCGCATCCTTCGAGATCAGCGTGCGGATGACGAGCGGCGCCGGATCGAGGGAATTGCCAAGTGGCTCGAAGGTCTCCGCGACACCCTGCGCTCGTCGTCGATGGGCGCCGAGGAGGCACTTGAGCACGTTGCCTCTCGGCCTCCCGACAGCATCGCCGACGCGCTGACCACATTCGCCACGCGTCGCCGGCAGGGATTCCGCACCGAGGATGCGCTTGTCGACCTCGCTGATGCGTTGCGGCATCCCACGGCTGATGCGGCCGTTGCTGCCATCCGGCTGGTGATCGGCGGCTCTGCCGGGGCAGGCCGGCTGTACGGCACAGTCGACGCGCTTGCGGCAGCGGCGCGCGACGAGGTGACGGCCCGCGAACGCGTCGACCGCACGCGAGCCGTGTACCAGCACAGCATGAATCGACTCGTCGCCATCGGTGCAGGCCTCGTGGCATACCTCCACGTCGCCGGTGGCGACCTGCTCGATCCCTACGACACGCCATCGGGCCAGCTTGCGCTGCTGCTGCCGCTGGCAATGTGGGCCGGCTGTATCGGGTGGCTGCGATCACTGTGCCGCTACGACCTGCCCGAGCGCCATCGCACCGAGGCCGACCTTGCCCAGACGACGGGAGCCGCACGATGAGTCGGCATCCCGTGCCAGGCCGGGTCGTGGCGCATCGCGAGCTGCGCCATGTCGACGGCGTTGTACTGGGTGTGGACGATCGAGGTGTTCACGTTGAGGAGTGATCGGTGCAGTGCAGCCCACGCGTGCGGGCCTCGTTGCTGCGCTGCTGGTGGCACTGGCGATCGCGTGTGCCAGGCGCGCGATGCGACGAGCACCTCGGACCCTGTCGGCTGCACGACGGCAGATGTTCGGCACTACACCGGGCGGCAGCGGCGATGTCCCCGTGGCGACACGACGTATCGAGCTGCCCGCCGGCGCGCTGGGCGCCATCGACCGTCACTTCGGCGGTGGGCTGCGCATCATCGACATGACGCCGTCCGATGTGGGTACCCGAGTGGTGGTCGCCGCTGTCACTGTCGGCCTAGCGGTGCTTGCTGCCATCGGCAGCCTGCTGGCAATCGGGTTACTGCCGCCATCGCCGATCTGGTTCGCGGGGCCGCCGCTTGCAGCGGCAATCGCCGGGTGGACGATGATCGCCGACACGCGGTCGAAGATCACCCGTCGCCGGCGAGACCTCCGCCAGGCATCGAACGACTTCGTCCAGCTCGTCGCTGTCGGCCTCACGACCGACCAGAGTGTCGAGGAGGCGATTCGATTCGCGCTCGATGTCGGTGCGGGGCCGACGTTCGATGTCGTCCGTCGCTCGGTGCTGGCGGCTCCCCAGCGCGGGGTGCCGGTGTGGGAGGCGATCGGCTCGGTTGGCACCGCTTACGACATCACGGAACTGTCGGAGTTCGCTGCCTCCGTCGAGCGCCAGGGCTTGCAGGGGGTCTCTATCGCCAGCACGGTTGCCACGCTTGCGGCGTCGATGCGCGCCAAGGCGCTGGATCAGCTCGAGCGCGACGCGGATCGGGCGAACGCAAACCTTGCCGGGCCGACAGTCGGGTTCGTGGTCACGACGATCGTGTTCCTCGCCTATCCGCTTGCGCTCCGTATCAGCGAGGCCTTCGGTGGCTGAGCGGGCGACGAGCAGCGCGCACGAGATGTATCCGAATGAGACGTATCCGCATGAGACGTATCCGCATGAGACAGAGGGGAAATGACAATGACTGACAGAGCAACGCAGTGGTCGATGGCAACTGCGACAACGTCCGATTGGATGATGCTCGGCCTGATTGGCGGCCGAAATCGGTGCGTCGAGTGGAAGGATCGGCTGCAGCGCGAGCTGCGCCGTGCATGGAGTGATCGTCGTGACGAGACCGGGCTCGACGAGGCGGTTACCAAGATGATCT
>JBJTRF010000036.1:0-14703 GCA_046076025.1 Ilumatobacteraceae bacterium | reverse complement strand
CCTTGCCGGTGTCGTCGTCGAGTCGCGTTCGCCGTCGGTCAGCGTCGGTGATGCGGTAATCGTCCACGGCTACGACCTCGGTGTGGCGCACCACGGCGGCTACTCGGCGCTGGCGCGCGTCAGCGCCGACTGGGTCGTGCCGATGCCGGCTGGCCTCGATGCCCGCACGGCGATGCTCGTCGGCACTGCCGGGTACACGGCGGCGCTGTCGGTGGTTGCGCTGGAGGCGGCGGGCATGCAGCCGGGCGACGGCGACGTGCTGGTGACGGGCGCCACCGGCGGCGTGGGATCGATGGCAGTCGGCATGCTCGCCGCACGAGGGCATCGCGTCGTGGCGAGCTCGGGCAAGGCCGATGCCGCCGACTGGCTGCGCCGCCTCGGAGCCGCCGACGTTGTCGACCGCAGCGAGACCTCGGCCGAGTCGCCCAAGCCACTCGAGCGCGAGCGCTGGGCCGGCGCCGTCGACTGCGTGGGCGGTGCGACGCTGGCGTACGCGCTGCGCACCATGCGCTACGGCGGCTCGGTGGCGGCCAGCGGCCTCACGGGCGGAAGCGGCATCGCGACCACGGTGCTGCCCTTCATCCTCCGTGGCGTGAACCTGCTCGGCGTCGACAGTGTGCAGACGCCGATCGATCGCCGTCGCGCCGTCTGGCAGCGAATCGCCACCGACCTTCGCCCGGCGTGGCTCGACGACATGTCGGTGATGGGTGCTGAGGTGGTCGGCCTCGAGGGCGTGCCAGCCGAGATGGATCGCATCCTCGCCGGCGGCATGCGCGGGCGAGTGCTCGTCGACCCTCGCCGCTGATCGAGACTGGCCGTGCCGGCCGGGTGCCGTCACCTCGAATCAGACATGGCGTGGCTCGCTGCCTAGCTCGCGTCCATGAGACCGCAGTGTGCCACGTGGGCTACCGTCATCGCCCATGGGACGTCTCTCCGGCAAGGTAGCCATCATCACGGGTGCATCATCTGGCCTCGGTCGCGTCGGCGCCGAGCGATTTGCCGCCGAGGGCGCGATGGTGGTGGTCGCCGACGTGGTCGACGGCGATGAGGTGGTCGAGGCCATCGACGCAGCGGGCGGCGAGGCCTCGTTCGTTCGGTGCGACGTCACCGACCCGGCATCGGTCGAGAGCGCGGTGGCGTTCGCCGTCGAGACATACGGCGGGCTGCACGTCCTCTACAACAACGCCGGCGTGATGCTGAGCGATGATGACAACCCGGTCACCACCAGCGTCGAGACGTACCAGAAGACGATGGACATCAACGTGCTCGGCACGATGCTGGGCTGCAAGTACGCGATCCCGGCGATGCAGGAGTCGGGCGGCGGCAGCATCGTGAACGTGGCCTCGTTCGTGGCTCACATGGGAGCAGCCACGCCGCAGGTGGCCTACACGGCCTCGAAGGGCGCCGTGCTCGCCATGACCCGCGAGATCGCTGTCATCTACGCCCGGCAGGGGGTCAGGTGCAATGCGCTGTGCCCTGGCCCGATCATGACGCCGCTGCTTGCCAAGTTCCTCAGCGACGACGCGAAGCGCAACCGCCGGCTCGTGCACATCCCGATGGGACGGTTCGGCGAGCCGGCCGAGATTGCCAACGGCGCGCTGTTCCTCGCCAGCGACGAATCGAGCTGGATGACCGGCCAGTCGCTCATCATCGACGGCGGCATCACCGCCGCCTACGTCACCCCCGAGTGACCCGGCCGGCGTGAGCGCGTCGCTGCATGGCGCCGGCGCGGTGCCTGACGAGTTCGGCATGCGGGTAGCGGCGCATGTCGCCGCCCGGATCGACGCGGCGCCGCTGGGCACTACCGAGGCACCGCGCAACCTTGCGACGGCACTGGCAGCGACGATCACCGGCGGGGGACTCGGCATCGACGCGGCATGGGACGCCTACCTGCGGCACGTCGAGCCGAACGCCCTCGGCCTCGACAGCGAGCGATTCCTAGCCTTCATTCCGGTGTCGCCCGCCGCCGCCGGCGTGTGGATGGACGCGATGGTGGGGGCCGCCACGTTCAGCGCCGAGAGCTGGCTCGAGGCGGCGGGTGCCGTGGCGGCCGAGCAGGCGACACTGCGCTGGCTCGCCGACCTGATCGGCATGCCGGCCGGCGCCGGCGGCTGCTTCATGACCGGCGGTTCGATCAGCAACCTGTCGGCGCTGGCGGTTGCCCGCGAGGCCGCCGGCAACCGACGCGCCGTGGCGGTCGGCGACACCGCCCATGCATCGATCGATGTCGCGCTGCGGCTGCTCGACCTGCGCGACGTCGTGGTTGTCGAGACCAGCTTGTCGGGGCGCCTCGAGTCGGCGGCCCTCCGCGCTGCGATCGGCCACCGCGACGACGTGGGAATCATCGTTGCCGCGGCTGGCAGCACCAATGCGGGTGTCATCGACGAGCTCGACGGCATTGCCGACGTCGCCGGCGAGCGCGGGGCGTGGCTGCACGTCGACGGCGCATATGGCGCGGCGGCCATGGCGGTGCCCGAGATGCGAACGGCATTCGCCGGCATCGAGCGGGCCGACAGCGTGATCATCGACCCGCACAAGTGGCTGTTTGCCCCCGAGGGCGCTGGTGCCGTCCTCTACCGACGGCCCGAGCTCGCAGCGGCAGTGCACACCCAGCACGGTCCGTACGTCGACGTGCTGCACGCCGACATCGCGGCATGGAATCCAAGCGACTACGGCTTCCAGCTCACGCGCCGCGCCACCGGGCTGCCGCTGTGGTTCATCCTCGCCGTGCACGGCACCGAGGCGCTGGCCGACGCAATACGCGCAGGAATCGACCTCGCGGCAGCAGCAGCGGAACGGCTTGCTGCCACGCCGGGTGTGCGCGTGCTGATGCCGCCGAGCCTGGGCGTGGTGCTGTTCGAGCGCGACGGATGGGGTGCTGCCGAGTGGCGGCAGTGGGCTTCGGGGCTGCTGTCGGACGGTGTGGCGTTTGTCGCACCGACCACGTGGAAGGGCCGTCCCGTCGGCCGCCTCGTGTTCATGCACCCGCGGACGCCACCGTCGATCATCGACGACATCGCTGCGTCACTCGGGGGCGGCCCCGCGATCGGCAAGACTGTGCGCCCATGAGCAACGTCGCATTCCTCGGCCTCGGCGTGATGGGCGCCCCGATGGCCCGCCATCTCGCCGCCGCAGGCCACCAGGTCACCGTGTACAACCGCACTCCCGAGAAGGCACTCGCATGGGTGGCGCTGTACGGCCACCGTGCGGCGCCGACGCCGCGAGAGGCTGCCGAGGGAGCCGAGTTCGTGATGATGTGCGTGGGCAACGACAACGACGTGCGCGACGTGGTGTTCGGCACCGATGGCGCGCTCGCCGGCATCGGCGCCGGCACGGTGCTGGTCGACCACACGACCGCATCTGCCGAGGTGGCGCGTGAACTCGGCGACGCGTGCGCCGAGTTCGGCGCCGGCTTCGTCGACGCGCCGGTGTCGGGCGGGCAGGCGGGTGCCGAGAGCGGGAAGCTCACCATCATGTGCGGTGCCGATGACGAGGGCTTCTACCGGCTCGCCGAGCCGGTGATGGCGTCGTATGCCAAGGCGATCTCGCTGATGGGCGGCACCGGCTCGGGCCAGCTGACGAAGATGGTCAACCAGATCCTCATCGCCGGCATCGTGCAGGGGCTTGCCGAGGGCCTCAACTTCGCGGTCCGCGCCGGCCTCGACGCCGACCAGGTCATCGAGACGGTTCGCCACGGCGCTGCGCAGAGCTGGCAGCTCGAGAACCGCGGTCGCACGATGGTGCGCGACGAGTTCGACTTCGGGTTCGCCGTCGAGTGGATGCGCAAGGACCTCGGCATCGTGCTGGCCGAGGCCAATCGCAACGGTGCCCGCCTGCCGGTGACGGCGCTGGTCGACCAGTTCTACTCGCAGGTCATCGCACGCGGCGGACGCCGCTGGGACACCAGCAGCCTCATCAACCTGCTGGCCCACGACTGACCCAAGGGGTCAGTGCAGCGCCAGCGGTAGGCGGTCGACGCAGCGGATGGTGAGGCGGTCGCGCCAGCGCACCTCGCCGTCGAGCGCGACGTCGGGGAAGCGGCGGATCAGCGTGGTGAGCGCCACCGATGCCTCGAGTCGGGCGAGTGAGGCGCCGAGGCAGTAGTGCACGCCGGCAGCGAACGCGAGGTGTCGGCTGGCCGTGGGCCGGTCGAGCCGCAGCTGGTGCGGGTCGTCGAACATCGCCGGATCGTGGTTGGCGGCCCCGAGGACGGTGAGCACCACGGTGCCCTTTGCCACGGTGGTGTCGCCGTACTGCACGTCGACGGTCGGCACCCGCACGGTGTGCTGCACCGGCCCGTCGTAGCGAAGGAGCTCGTCGACGGCCGAGGCGTCGAGTGACGGGTTGGCTGCCCATGCACGCAGCTGGTCGGGGTGGCGCAGCAGGGCCAGCATGCCGTTGCCGATGAGGTTGACCGTGGTCTCGTGCCCTGCCACGTAGAGGAGGATCACGAACGTGCGCAGCTCGGCGACGCTGAGCCGGTCACCCGCCTCCTCGGCGGCGATGAGCGCTGACAGCAGGTCGTCGCCCGGCCGGCGCCGCCGCTCGGCGATCACCTCGGTGAGCATCTCGCCCATCGCCAGTCCGGCGCGGTCGGACGCGTCGAGCGCAGCCTCGTCGGCGGTGGGCTCGAGCGAGGCGGTCAGCGCCATCGACCACTCGCGGATGTCGTCGCTGCGATCCGTGGGCAGGTTGAGCAGGTCGCTGATGACTCGGAACGGCACGGGAAACGCAAGGTCGTCGACGAGTTCCATGCGCGCTGCGTCGGCAGCGCGGTCGAGTGCCGTGTCGACGAGTTCCTGCACCCTCGGCCGCAGTCGCTCGATGGCGGTGGGCGTGAAGGCGAGGCTGACGAGCCGACGCAGGCGTGTGTGGTCGGGCGGGTCGAGGTTGAGGATCGACTTGGCAGCGCTGCCCTCCTCGACGCGCTGCCGGAACCGCTCGCGTCGGGCGCGGCGGGGATCATCAGGGCGCAGCTCGGTGTTGGCCTCGATGTCGCGTGCGAACTCGGCGCCGCGCAGGGTGCGGGCGACATCGGCGTACCGGGTAAGCACCACGTTGCCGAACGGCGAGCGGTGCACGGGGTCTGCCTCGCGCAGGCGGTCGTAGAACGGGTAGGGATCCGCCCTGAATGCCGGGTCGAACGGATTGAACAGCAGCTCGGTCATGTCGGAGCGGCCGTCGCGGTGGGGGCGTGCGTCAGGAGGTGGCGCGGACGGCGGCGGCCACGGCGTCGACGATCTGGTCGATCTGCTCGTCGGTGGCGACGAGCGGCGGGCAGAAGCACAGGCAGTCGGCCAGGGCGCGGCAGACCACGTTCGAGTGCTCGAGCATGTGGTCGCGCAGGGCCGCCGCTGACTGGTCGGGGCGCATAAGCGCGGCCCACATGGCACCACGGCCGCGGATGCTGGCGATGTCGCCGTCGTCGACGAGCGACTGCAGCCCGTTCGAGAGCCGCTGGCCGAGCTTGGGTGCTCGGTCGAGCAGGCCCTCGCGCTCGATGATCTCGAGATTCTTGAGCGCCGCTGCGCATGCGGTGGGGTGGCCCGAGTAGGTGTAGCCGTGGCGCAGGAAGAAGTCGGGGTTCGCCTCGAGCGCTGCCATCGGCTTCGGGCCGAGGAAGACGCCGCCCACCGGCTGGTAGCCCGACGTGACGCCCTTGGCGAAGGTGACGAGGTCGGGCACGACGCCGTAGTCCTGCGCTCCGAACCACGTGCCGAGCCGGCCGAAGCCGGTGATGACCTCGTCGAAGATCAGGTAGGCGCCGTGCTGGTCGCACACCTTGCGCAGGCCGCGCAGGTACTCGACGTCGGTGGGATGGATGCCGCCAGCGCCCTGCACCGGCTCGGTGATGATGCCGGCGATCTCGTGGCCGCGCGTCGACATGAGCACCGACAGGGCCTCGAGATCGTCGGCCGGCACCTGCTCGACACCGCCGACGAACGGGCCGAAGTTCTCCTTGTTGAGCGGGATGCCCTGAGCGCTCGTGCCGCCATAGTTGGTGCCGTGGTAGCCGCGGCCCCGCGAGAGGATGATCGACTTCTCGGGGTTGCCCGCCTGCACGTGGGCCATGCGCGTGAGCTTCATGACGCTGTCGATGGCCTCACTGCCCGAGCAGGTGAGGAAGATGCGCGCGTCGGGGATCGGGCCGATGGCGCGGAGTCGCTCGGCGAGGGCCTCGGCGGGCTCGTTGGTGAAGGGGTCGAAGATGCTGTAGCAAGCGAGGGTGCTGGCCTGCTGGTAGATCGCCTCGGCCATCTCCTTGCGGCCGTGGCCGATGGCGCAGTACCAGAGGCTCGACATGCCGTCGATGAGCGAGCGGCCGTCCTTGGTGTGGATGAGGGCGCCGTCGCCGCCGACGATGGGAATGAACGACTCGCGGGTGGGCTTGGCAAAGGGATGCAGGAGAGCGCCGGGCATGGGGTCACCGTACTACCCGCGCTGGGCGGCTGTCTGCGGACCCGCCGCCCGGCACGGCCCGGGGCGCCGCGCCCACTGCTCGCTAGGGTGGCCGCATGCGCCACAGCGAGGGTCATTTCGTCCACCGGGTCGGCTGGTTGCGGGCGATGGTCCTCGGCGCCAACGACGGCATCATTTCCACGGCGGCGCTCCTGCTCGGCGTGGCAGCGGCCGATTCGAGCCGGAATGCGATGCTGACGGCGGGCGTGTCGGCGCTGGTGGCGGGTGCCGTGTCGATGGGCCTCGGCGAGTACGTGTCGGTGGCATCGCAGCGCGACAGCGAGCGCAGCGACATCGCCAAGGAGCGCTTGGAGCTTGCCAATGAGGCCGACCACGAACTCGACGAGCTGACCGCCATCTACCGGGGCAAGGGGCTCTCGCCCGACCTGGCGCGTGCCGTGGCAGTGGAACTGACCGAGCACGATGCGCTGGCGGCGCACCTGCGCGACGAACTCGGCATCGCCGAGAGCAACCTCGCCCGGCCGGTGCAGGCGGCTGCCAGTTCGGCGGCGGCCTTCACGGTGGGATCAGCGATCCCGCTGATCGCCGCATTTGCCGCGCCGACCGCGTCGCGGATCTCGGTGATCCTCGTCGTCGCGTTGCTGACGCTGGTGGCGCTCGGCTTCGTGGGCGCCACGGCAGGCGGCTCGTCGCGCAGGGTCTCGATCGTGCGAGTCGTCGTCGGCGGTGCAGTGGCGATGGGCATTACGATGCTGGTCGGCAGCCTCTTCGGGGCTGCGGTGGCCTGACGGCGAGCGAGCACAGGCGTGCAGCAGGGAGGCGCGAGCGGTCATGGGTGACAGCGTCGACGCAGTGGTGATCGGTGCCGGCGTGATCGGGTGCTCGGTGGCGCTCGAACTCGCCCGGTCGGGCCGCTCCGTGGCGGTCGTCGACCGCGGTCCGGCGCCCGGCGCCGGCTCGACGAGCTCATCGGTGGCGCTGATCCGGTTCAGCTACTCGACGCCGGACGCTGTGCTCACTGCGTGGGAGGCGGCGGCGCGCTGGAGCGACTGGGAGGGGCATCTCGGATGCGTCGACCCCGATGGGATGGCGCAGTTCGTGCCGACGGGAATGCTCGTGTTCCGCACCCCGGACGACGCCATGGGCCGCGTGCTCGAGCTGTGGGACGAGTTCGGCATCGCCTACGAGCTCGTGTCCGCGAACGGCATCGCAGCGCAGCTGCCGGGTTTCGACCCTGGGTCGTACTTCCCGCCGAAGCGGATCGACGATCCGGCGTTCGCCGCTGCCGCCATCGGAGATCTCTCCGGCGTGTTCGAGCCGACAGCGGGCTTCATCGACGATCCGATGCTGGCGGCGCGCAATCTCGCCCATGCGGCACAGCGCCATGGAGCGGTGCTGCGGATGCGCACCGAGGTGACGGCGATACGCCGACATGGTGGCCGCGTCGACGGCGTCGACCTCGCCGGCGGCGAGGCGCTGCGCGCCCCGGTGGTGGTGAATGTCGGCGGGCCGCACAGCGCGCGGATCAATTCGCTCGCCGGCGTCACGGGTGGCATGCGCATCGGCCATCGGCCGCTGCGCCAGGAGGTGTTCACCGTCGAGGCGCCACGCGGCCTGCGACTCGAGGACGGGGCTCCTGTTGTCGCCGATGTGGACATAGGGCAGTACTACCGACCGCTGCCGGGCGGCCAGTGGATGGTTGGCAGCCTCGAGCCGGAGTGCGACGACCTCCACTGGCTCGACGATCCCGACACCCTCGATCCGTTCCCCACGGTCGAGCGCTTCGAGACGGTGATGATGCGGATCGCCCGCCGGGTTCCGGCGTTCGGCGTGCCGCATCGCCCGACCGGTCTGGCTGCGCTCTACGACGTTGCCGACGACTGGGTGCCGATCTACGACAAGAGCGACCTGCCCGGCTACTTCATGGCGTGCGGCACGAGCGGCAACCAGTTCAAGAATGCGCCGATGGCGGGCATGTTCATGCGGGCGATCATCGATGCCGATGCGGCAGGGATCGATCACGATGCCGTGCCGGTGACCGTGATCGGCGACCGCACTGGGCGCACCATCAACCTGTCGGCGTTCTCCCGGCTCCGTGCCCGCGCGACCACGAGCGGTACGGTGTTGGGCTGAGGTCCGGCTGCGACGGACCGACGAGGAGGACAGGCGAATGAGGGTGACAGTCGACGGATCGGCATGCCACGGGCACCAGATGTGCGCCATCGCCGCACCCGAGGTGTTCGGCAGCGACGACTACGGCAATGCCATCGTCCTGATCGCCGGCGACATCCCGGCCGACCTCGAGGCGAAGGTGCGGCGCGCCGAGGGCAACTGCCCCGAGCGTGCCATTCACATCGAGGGGTCGTAGTGGCGCTCGAGCCGCAGGTGCCGGTGGGCGATCCGACGGCCGACTACGACATCTTCGATCCCGGCTTCGTCCGCGATCCCTTCCCGGTGATGGCCGCGATCCGCGAGTCGGGTTGTCCGATCGCCCACACCGAGCGCTGGGGCAGCTCGTGGATGCCCACCCGCTACGCCGATGTCGTCGCGATGGCGCAGGAGTACGACCTGTTCACCTCGAGAGACGTGCTGGTGACGCCGGCGCCCCCTGGCTCGGAGAGCCTCGACATCTATCCAGCGGTTGCGGCGCCGCCGATCTCGAGCGATCCGCCCGAGCATCACTGGCACCGCCGGCTGATCCTGCCGTTCTTCGCCCCGCAGGCGGTGGTCATGTACGAGTCGATCACCCGAGAGTTCTGCCATTCGCTCATCGACGGGTTCATCGCTGACGGCGAGGCCGACGCCGCTGCCGAGTACGCGCAGCAGATCCCGGTGCGGGTCATCGCGCTGATGCTGGGCATTCCCCCGGAGATGAGCGACACCTTCACGGGCTGGGTGCGCGGCCTGCTCGAGACCGGACTCATCGACCCGACGTCGCGCATCGAGTCGCGCAACAACATCCTCGTGTACCTCGCCGAGCAGATCGCCGACCGACAGCGCTCGCCGCGCGAGGACGACCTCATCACCACCCTGCTCGCCGCCGAGGTCGATGGCGAGCGGGTGCCGGTCGAGTACGTGCACGGCGTAGCCAACCTGATGCTCGTCGCCGGCATCGACACGACGTGGTCGTCGATCGGCGCCTCGCTGTGGCATCTCGCCCAGCATCCCGACCACCGCGCCCAGTTGCGTGCCGACCCCGACCTGTGGCCCACCGCCGTCGAAGAGCTGCTCCGCGCCTATGCGCCGGTCACGATGGCGAGGCTCGTATCGCGCGACGCTGAGTTCGAGGGCTGCCCGATGCACGCCGGCGACCGGGTGCTGATGGCATTCCCCGCAGCGAACCGCGACCCGCGGCAGTTCGACCGCCCCGACGAGGTAATCCTCGATCGCCAGCACAACCGGCATGTTGCGTTCGGTGCCGGTATCCACCGCTGCGCAGGCTCGAACCTCGCCCGGCTCGAGTTGAGGGTGGCGCTGCAGACATGGCTCGAGCGCATCCCCGACTTCGAGCTCGTCGATCCGGCCTCCTTCACCTGGGCCGGCGGACAGGTGCGCGGTCCGCGCGCCTGCAGGGTGCGGTTCTGACGCTGCACGTCGTCCGCTGGGCCGATGCCCCAGACGTGCCGTGGCGCAACGGCGGCGGCCTCACCCGCGAGTTGCACGTGGCTGGATCCGATCCGTTCGACTGGCGTCTCTCGGCTGCCACCATCTCCGGTGACGGGCCGTTCAGCTCGTTTCCCGGCATCGACCGGATCCTCGTGCTGCTGCAGGGCGATGGCGTGCAACTCCGCTTCGGCGACGACCGCACCTCGACGGTGCTCGACCGGCCGGGTGCGGCCTGCGCCTTCGCCGGCGAGCGCCCGGTCGACGCTGCGCTGCTGGGAGGGCCGACGGTCGACCTGAACCTGATGTGGCGCCGCGAGCGGTACTCGGCGGTGCTGCACGATGGGCCGGGGTCGGCAGCCGACGTCACGGTCGTGCACATCGCTGCCGGCTCGGCATCGGCGCACGAGTCGAGCGGGCAGGGTCAGGTGCGGCTGGGACGCGGCGACAGCGCATGGTGGGAGCGCGACGACGTGGTCGGCATCGCGGCCGCCGGGAGATCGACGGTGATCCGGTTCGAGCTGACGGCGCGCTGACCGGGCGGCGTGCCGTCCACGTGACGCAGCCAGATCACGCGGGATAGCGTCAGCGACGTGCCGAGCAGACGCCGCCACCGCGAACGTGCCTGCGCCCAGGGCTCGATGCCCCCCGTCCCCGACGTCGAGCGCTTTGCCACGGGGCTGAAGGACACCGAGAAGCGGGCGCGTGAGCAGCGGCTCGCCGCCGAGCGCCGCGCCGCCGACAAGAAGGCGGCGGCCAAGGCCAGGGCCGAGGCTGCCGCTGCGCTTGCGGCTGCGCGCCGAGAGCTCGATGCAGCGATCGCCGCGGTCCGCTCGGCGAAGGGCGCGGCGGCTGCCGAGGCGAATGCCCGGTGGCGTGCTGCGAAGGCGAAGGTGATCGAGCTCGAGACCGGCAGCCTGCCGGCATGGGCGGCGACTAACGCGGGCTCGGACGGCGACGACGACCATGCGTCCGACGACGACGGCATCGCGGGCGAGCCTGACGCCGCCGGCGACGGCGCAGCCTGCGACTGACGCCGGTAGTCGCCCTGGCAGCCGGTCGACCGCCTCCATCCGAGCACGCGTCGACGTCCTGCGGGGGTGCCGCGTACCCTGCTGGCATGTCGAATCACCGCAAGGACGGCCTCGCGGCCCGTGTCGTCGATCGAGTGCTCGAGGCACCGGCCGTGCCGTCGTTCACCCGGCTGGGGCCGGCGGTGCGCCGCCGGGTGGCGGGCTGGACGAAGCTCGACGGCTATCACCTCGATGGCCGGGTGGTCGTGGTCACTGGCGCGACGTCGGGCCTCGGGCTCGCCGCCGCACGGCAGCTGGCCGCGTGCAGGGCGACGGTGGTGCTGTGGGGGCGCGACGCCGGCCGGCTCGATCGAACCCGCGACGAGATCGGTGCCGCCGTGCCGGGAGCGGCGCTCGAGACCGTGGCAGCCGACATGGGCGATCTCGACGCGATCCGGCGTGGTGCGGCCGAGTTGCTGAGTCGGCATGCGCGGATCGACGTGCTGGTGCACAACGCCGGAGCGCTGACCGCCGACCGCCGGTCGAGCCCGCAGGGCATCGAGCAGACCGTGGCAAGCCAGGTGGTGGGGCCGTTCCTGCTGACAAGCCTGCTGATGCCGGCACTGCGCGCCGCATCACCGGGCCGCGTCGTCACCGTGTCGTCGGGCGGCATGTACGCGGCGCCGCTGACGGTGACGCGGCTGCAGATGGGTGCCGACTACAAGGGTGCCGAGCAGTACGCCCGTGCGAAGCGGGCGCAGGTGACGCTAAACGAGATGTGGGCCGCCCGGGTGCCCGCCGGTGACGTGGTGTTCCACGCGATGCATCCCGGTTGGGCCGACACGCCCGGCGTCGCCGCGTCGCTGCCGACATTTCGCCGCGTGGTCGGGCCACTGCTGCGCACCCCTGCGGAGGGCGCCGACACCATCGTGTGGCTTGCCGCCGACGACGACCGGCCGGCGCGGTCGTCGGGACTGTTCTGGCTCGACCGCGCCGAGCGACCGATTCACCGGATTCCGTCGACGCGCCGATCCGACACGCCCGAGCGTCGTGCGGCGCTGTGGGAGTGGGTGGCGGCCGCCGCAGGTGTCGACGAGCGAGCTGAGGACGGCGGCAGCGGCGGCACGGCGAACGGCGCCGCGCCGGCCGGCGAGTAGGTTCGCAGCCCATGTCCGCTGGCAACGAGTTTCCGCAGCCGCTGGGCGGCAACCAGATGCCTCGGTTCGGAGGCCCAGCCACGTTCATGCGACTGCCGGTCGGTGCCAGCGCCGACGGACTCGACGTGGCCGTGTACGGCATGCCGTTCGACATTGGCACGTCGAACCGGCCGGGCGCGCGCTTCGGGCCGCGTGCGATCCGCGCCGAGTCGTGCCTGCTGCGGCCGTATCACATGGCCACCCGAGCTGCGCCGTTCGACAGCCTGCGCATCGGCGACATCGGCGACGTGGCCATCAACACGTTCAACGCGCCGGCCTGCGTGCCGATCATCCGCGACTTCGTGGCCGAGGTGCTGGCCGCTGGCGCAGTGCCCGTGGGCATCGGCGGCGACCACACCGTGACGCATCCGGTCCTCCAGGCGATTGCCGCCGTGCACGGACCGGTCGGCGTGGTCCACGTTGATGCGCATGCCGACGTGAACCGTTCGATGTTCGGCGAGCCGATCACGCACGGCTCGTGGCTGCGCCGGGCCATCGAGGAGCAGCTCGTCGACCCGGCGAGGGTGGTGCAGATCGGCCTGCGCGGCACGGGCTACGAGGCAGGCGACTTCGACTGGGTGCGCTCGCTGGGCGGCCGCGTGGTCACTGCTGAGGAATGCTGGCATCGCTCACTGGCGCCGCTGATGGACGAGGTCAGGGTGCTGATGGGCGACGCACCGGTGTACCTCACCTTCGACATCGACGGACTCGACCCGTCGGTGGCGCCGGGAACGGGCACGCCCGAGTACGGCGGCCTGACGTCGATCCAGGGCATCGAGATCGTGCGCGGCTGTCGCGGCATGCGCCTCGTCGGCACCGACGTGGTGGAGGTGGCGCCCGCGTACGACACGTCGGGCAACACGGCGCTGCTGGGCGCCAACATCCTCTTTGAGCAGCTGTGCGTGCTGCCCGGGGTGCAGTACCGCGCCTGACGCTGCTGTCAGGGGGCCAGCGTGCTCACGAGGCCGGCGGGCAGCAGGCGGAACACTGCGGCGACCTCGGGCAGGAACTCTCGGTACACGCTCGTCGTGCGCCAGTACATCGCGATTCGCCGGCTCGGGCGCGGCGATCCGAAGTCGATGGTGCGCAGCCCCGGCGATGGCGCCACTGGCGGTGCCACCGCGAGGCGAGGCAGCAGCGTGACGCCTACCCCGGCCGCCACCATCTGGCGGAGTGTCTCGAGGCTGGTGGCGCGGAACCCAGTGCGCTCGGTGGCGCCGGCGAGCGAGCACACGCTGAGCGCCTGGTCGCGCAGGCAGTGCCCGTCGTCGAGCAGCAGCACCGACTCGCCTTCCAGCACCGAGAGGTCGACGGTGTCGCGCCGGCCCGCCGATGGGTGGTCGGCCGGCACGGCGAAGACGAAGTCCTCCTCGAACAGCGGCTCTTCGTGCAGCGCGTCGTCGTGCACCGGCATTGCCAGCACGCCGGCATCGAGCGTGCCGTTGCGGAGGCGGGCGAGCACCGACTCGGTCTTCTCCTCGGCGAGGAGCAGTTCGAGGCGCGGGAACCGCGCATGCACGGCCGGCACGACGTGCGGCAGCAGGTATGGGCCGAGCGTGGGAAAGAGGCCGATTCGCAGGCTGGCCGACTCGGGGTCGCGGGCGTGACGTGCGATCTCGGTGATGGCGTCGGCCTCGCGCAGCACCGAGCGGGCCCGCTCGGCGATTCGCTCGCCTGCAGCCGTCAGCATCACGTGGCGGGGGCTGCGCTCGACCAGTTCGACGCCGAGCTCGCGCTCGAGCTTGCGCAGCTGGGTGGACAGCGTGGGCTGGCTGACGAAGCACGCCTCTGCGGCACGGCCGAAGTGGCGGTGCTCGGCAATGGCCACCAGATACCGCAGCTCCTGCAGGTTCATGTGCCGATGGTATGTCGGCGGCCTCGCCTCGGTGCCAGCGGCGGGTGGCCGATGGCGGCCGTGCGCGGCGCGGTACCCTGCCCATGCCCCGCCCGGCGGCCGACAGCTGTGCCGACGTGATGGAACACCTGCCGATGACCGACGACGCCGCCCCGGACTCCACCATGTCGCCCCGATGGGCCTCGGTCGCCGCTCGCAGCGCGCTGGTGGCGATCGTGGTGGCCGTGCTGGTGCTCGCCGATGCGTATCACCGCAGGGGCCATCCGCAGGGCGACGACTTCGCGCTGTACCTGCGCCAGGCGCGCAGCATCTTCGAGGGCAACATCGCCCAGGTCGTGGCCGACAACCGCTTCACGGCGGTGTTCTCCGGCCCGGGACCGTTCACGCCCTACGCCTATCCGTGGGGCTTCCCCCTGCTGCTGGCGCCGTTCGTCAACCGGTGGGGCCTCGACTACGACCGCCTGAAGTGGGTGGTGGTGGCCTGCCTCGCGGCATGGGTGGTGGTGGCGCACGGCGCAGTGCGACGCCGCATCGGGCGCCCGGCCGCGCTTGGCGTCGCGGCGCTCGTCGCCACGGCACCGGCGATGCTGAAGCACACCGACTCGCTGCTGTCAGA
>JBJTRF010000035.1:0-7768 GCA_046076025.1 Ilumatobacteraceae bacterium | reverse complement strand
CGGGCGTGATCGGGCGACAGGCCGACCAGTTCGAGCAACTCCTGCACCCTGGCGTTGTGATCGCCCTCGACCTTCTGGATGCGCATGGGCTCGGCGATCGCCGAGCCGACGGTGAGGCGCGGATCGAGCGACGCCTGCGGGTCTTGGAAGACGATCTGCATCTCGCGGCGCAGGCCGCGCATCTGCTTGCGCGACAGGCCGACGATCTCCTGGCCCTTGAACTGCACCGATCCCGAGGTGGGCTCGAGCAGGCGCAGCACGCTGCGGCCGACGGTGGTCTTGCCGCTGCCGCTCTCGCCCACGAGGCCCAGGGTCTGGCCGGCACCGATGCGGAACGAGACTCCCGAGACGGCCTGCACGACGATCTTGCTGCGCCGCATGCCGGTGGCACGCGAGATGTTGAAGTGCTTGGTGAGGTCGGTGACCTCGAGCACCGGCGTGGCATCGCTCACTTCTGCACCCCCAGCGAGAGTTCGCCGGCGCGGATGCACGCCGTCATCGACGAACCTGCCGGGCGCAGGTCGGGAAGGCCGACGCCGCACGCCTCGACTGCGTGCGCACAGCGGGCGCGGAAGGCGCAGCCCTCGGGAGGGCGGAGCATGTTGGGCGGGCGGCCCGGAATGGGCTGCAATCGGTCGACGCCCACGCGCGGCAGCGACTCGAGCAGGCCGATCGTGTACGGATGGGTTGGCGCAGCGAACAGGGTGTGCACGTCGGCACGCTCGACCACGCGGCCGGCGTACATCACCTGCACCTGGTCGGCCACCCGGGCGATGACGCCGAGGTCGTGGGTGATCATGATGACCGCCTTGCGCATCTCCTTCTGGATGCGCTGCATCACCTCGAGGATCTGCGCCTGCACGGTGACGTCGAGCGCAGTAGTCGGCTCGTCGGCGATGAGCACGTCAGGATTGTTGGCGATCGCCATCGCAATCATCACGCGCTGGCGCATGCCGCCGGAGAATTCGTGCGGGTACTGCCCTGCACGGTCTGTGGGCTGCGGGATGCCGACGATGTCGAGCAGTTCCACGGCCCGATTCCACGCCGCCTCCTTGCTGACATGCTGGTGCGAGCGGATCATCTCGACGATCTGGTCGCCCACTCGGTACACGGGGTTGAGGGCCGACAGCGGGTCCTGGAAGATCATCGCGATGCGCTTGCCGCGAACCGTGCGCATCTGCCGGTTGCTCGCACCGACCAGCTCGGTGCCGTCGAGCTTGGCCGACCCGGTGATCGATGCGGATGCCGGCAGCAGGCCGAGCATGCCGAGGAAGGTGACCGACTTGCCGGAGCCGCTCTCGCCCACCACGCCGAGCATCTCGCCCGGGGCCACGTCGAGGTCGACGCCACGCACGGCCTGCACGGTGCCGTTGAGGGTGGAGAACGAGACGCGGAAGTCTCGGAGTGACAGCAGTGCTTCGCCCATCTCAGTTCCCCGTGTCGAGCTTGGCATCGACGGCGTCGCGGAGGCCGTCGCCGATGAAGTTGATGCAGATCGCCAGCAGCACGAGCGCCCCGCACGGGAACACCACCAGCCACCAGTTGCCCTGCTTGGCGCCCTCGGCCGAGAGCTCGACGAGGCGGCCGAGCGATGTGGAGTTCTCGCCGGCCTGGGGACCGAGGCCGAAGAACGACAGCGTCGACTCGCCGACGATCGCCCCGATCACCGACAGCGTGAGCGCCACGAGGATGGGACCGATGCTGTTGGGCAGCAGGTGCGTGATCACGATGCGGGTGTTCGACGCGCCGACCGCCCTCGCGGCCTCGATGAGCGCGCGCTCCTTCAGCGCCAGCGCCTGTCCGCGCACGAGACGGGCGACGCCCATCCAGCAGAAGAACGCGAACAGGAAAATGATGAATCGGATCGACGACACCTCGCCGATCACCGGCAGCAGCCACGGCACGTTGCCGAGGAACTGGCGCATGATCACGATGGCCACGATGAAGGGGAAGGCAAGGAAGATGTCGGTGACGCGCATGATGATGTCGTCGAACTTCCCGCCCCTGAGGCCGGCCACTGCACCGATGGCGGTGCCGATGATCACCGACAGGATCGCCGAGGCGATGCCGATGTACATCGAGGTGCGAACGCCCCAGATGAGCCGGCTGTAGATGTCGTGGCCGATCGAGTCGGTGCCGAACCAGGCCAGCGACTGCGGCGGGAGGAACTGGTTCTGACCCTCGCTGATGTCGCGGACCTGCTCGTTGATGCCGTATCGGGCCGTGAGCGGGGCGAAGATGACCACGAGCAGCACGAACAGCATGATGACGGTGGACACTGCGGCGCCCTTGTGCCGCCAGTAGCGCTTCCACGCCATCTGGAACGGCGACAGGGTGCGGATGTTGAGCGCCTCGAGTTCGTCGATGGACGGCTCGACGGGAGCATTCGAGGCTGCTGTGGGTGCGGTGCGCTCAGTCAAGGCGGATCCTCGGGTCGAGCAGGGCGTAGCTGATGTCAGCGATGAGGTTGAAGATCAGCACCGAGGCGATGATGATCACGAGGTACGGCATCAGCTTGGGGAAGTCGCCGGCCGTGGACGAGTTGATGAAGTAGTCGCCCATGCCGTTGTAGTTGAAGATGGCCTCGGTGATGATCAGACCGCCGATCAGCGCCCCGATGTCGAGGGCCAGCACGGTGACCACCGGAATCATCGCGTTGCGGACGCCGTGGCGGAACAGGATGCGTCCCTCGGAGATGCCCTTCGAGCGTGCGGTGCGGACGAAGTCCGACGACTTCACGTCGAGCAGCGACGCTCGCATGTAGCGGCTATAGGCGGCGATGGTCTGGATGGCCACCACCGTGACCGGCAGGATGAGGTGCTTGATCATCAGCACGAGGTCGAACCCCTGCTGGCCGGGCGGATACACGCCGCCCACCGGCAGCACCTTGAACTGCACGGCGAACACCAGCTGCAGCACCACCGCCGACACGAAGGGCGGCACCGCGCCCACGAAGAATGCCGTGGTGTTGGCGATGCTGTCGAACCAGCCGCCCGGTCGGCGCGCCGCCTGGATGCCGACGGCGAGGCCGAGCCCGATGCCCACCACTGCGGCAACGCCAGCGAGGCGCAGCGTGTTGAAGATCGAGTAGCGCAACTCGGGCCACACGGCGGCACTGCCCTTGATGCTGCGCGGCCACTCGTCGGGGCCCTGCACGAAGCGCCACAGCCACTCGAAGTAGCCGCGGACGTAGCCCCAGGCCCCCTCATAGAGGCCGTTGACCTCGATGTACTGGGCGATCTTCTTCTTGCCGGCACGCGGGTTGGCGCGGAGGTAGGTCTTGACGGGATCCCAGCCGATGCGGATGCCCACGTAGACCACGAAGGTGACGAAGACGATGGTGGGGATGAGCCACAGCAATCGTCTGAGGATGAAGCGGAACACCGAACCCCCCGGCCGGATTATTCGTCAGGAAAGAGAAGATGGGGCCGGCCCGAAGGCCGGCCCCATCATTCCACACTCAGCGAGTGGGCATCGGCGAAGTCTTAGAGGACTTCGACGACCGCCTCGCCGACGAGGAACTCGCTGGGCACGAATTCCTGGTCGGCCGTCGTGTCGTACATGCCGGTCGATGTCGGGAACGCCACCAGCCAGACGTACCACGACGAGTTGGCGCACTCGGTGATCGGGTTGGCGCAGTCACTGGTCGGGAACTGCTCGGCACCCACGATGATCTGGCCGTCGCCGTCGACATCGACCCACTGGTAGTAGTCGTTGATGGCGTCGTAGTTGGCCAGCTCGCCATAGGCGTTGTCGACGCGGTCGGTGCGGCGAGCCCCCAGGTTCGGGAACTGCAGCAGCGGCAGCATGATCGAGTCCTGCGCCATGAGGGCGATCACCTTCTTCACCTCTTCGGCACGGGCCGCAGCGTCGGTCTCGGAGTCAGCGGCGATGAGGAGTGCCGTGGCCTCCTCGTTGCACCAGCCGTTGCTGTTCTGGCCCTGGAAGTCGTTCTCCTCCGTCGGGATCTGGTCGCAGCCCCACGTGCGCAGGTAGGCGGGATCCGGGGCGACGGTGTTGATGAACATCGCCATGTCGTAGTCGAGCGACGGCAGACGAGTCTCGAACACGCAGGGCAGCGCCTCGCAGTTGTCGGCGCGGATGTTGAAGCCCGCCTCGATCAGCTTGGGAATGAGGAACTCCTGGGTGTTCTCACGACGGGTGTTGCCCGTATTGACCATCCAGCGGATCTCCGGCACCGAGCCATCCGGGCGAGCCCAGAAGCCATCGGCGTTCAGCGTCCAGCCGGCACCCTCGAGCAGCGCCGAGGCGCCCTCAGGGTCGTAGGTGTCCGAGAACACGCCGTCGCAGTACGGGCCAGGCGCGATGGGTCCGCAGTTGAGCAGCGGGATGCCCTGCGCGAACGGGGCGTAGATCTGCTCGTAGAGGGCTTCGCGGTCGATCGACTTGCTGAAGGCGGCGCGGAACGTGGGATCCGAGAACGGCTCCTGCTCCGGCGTCTCCGGCTTGTCGTAGCTCTGGAAGTAGAAGCCCTCGAAGGACCCGCCACCGGCCGACTCGAAGTCGATGTTCGGGTCGGCGAGCTCGGCGTCGATGCCGGTGTAGGCCTGCGGGAAGATGAAGTCGACGGCGCCAGCCTTCAGCGCGGTCGGGCCATCCTCGGCGGGCACGAACACCACGCGGTCGACACCGGGCGTACGCGAGCCCATGTAGCCGCTGTTGGGCACGAGCACCAGCTGCTCGGGGCTCCAGGAGTCGATGCTCCACTCGCCGCTCGAGTAGGGGATGGTGCCCTCGAAGTGCGTCGACACATCCGAGCAACCGCCAAGGCCATCGTGGTAGGCAGCCTTCAGCAGGCCGCCGAACAGGCCACGCCACGGGGCGTATGTCGACGAGAACTCGACCACGATGTCCTTCGGGCTGGCGCCCTCGGCGATCGAGATGATCTGGTCGTAGCCGGTGGTGCTCAGCGAGCCCGGCGTGTTCATCACGGCGTCGTAGCTGCACTGGAAGTCGGCGACCGTGATCGGCGAGCCGTCTTCCCAGACTGCGATGTCGGACAGGGTGTAGGTGATGCGCATGGCGGCCTCGGAGGCGGGTGCGGTGGTGTCGCCGCCCTCGTCCTCGGTGGTCTCCGTCGTCTCACCACTGGTGGTGTCGGTCGTGCCCTCTTCGCCGCCGCATGCGGCGAGAACGAGCGACAGACCCACCGCGAATGCAGCGACCTTGCTGCGCTTGGTGGTCCTCACGTGGATGATCCTCCTGGATATGTCGGAGGGAGGCTGCTGCCGCCTCGCGGCGACACGCCCGGCGGTCCTCCCCGATCCGCACGAGCGCAGCGAGGCTACCACCGTTCGCACCCGATGCGGCGGCATGGCAGCGCAGCGTGCCGACTGGACTGGGCGCCAGCCCGGCCCTGCGGGTCCGGATCAGGCGCCGAGCTTGCAGATGCGGGCGAACTCGTCGGCGTCGAGGCTGGCGCCGCCCACGAGGGCCCCGTCGATGTCGGGGCAGGCCATCAGCTCGGCGATGTTGGCCGCCTTCACGCTGCCCCCGTACTGGATCCGCACGCCGGCGGCGGCCTCGGACCCGAACTGCTCCCCCACGGCGGCCCGGATGGCGGCGCATACCTCCTGGGCATCGGCGGCGGTGGCGGTACGCCCGGTGCCGATCGACCAGACCGGCTCATAGGCGATCACCAGTGCCCCCACCTGGGGGGCCGACCGGCCCTCGAGCGCCGCGGCGACCTGACCCACGACCCGCTCGAGTGCTGCGCCCGCCTCGCGTTCGTCGAGGGTCTCGCCGACGCAGACGATGGGCGTCATCCCGTGACGGATGATCGAGGCCGCCTTGCGGTTCACCATCTCGTCGGTCTCGCCGAACAGCTGGCGACGCTCGCTGTGGCCGACGATGACGTACTGCACCCCGAGCTTGGCGAGGAACAGCGGCGACACCTCGCCGGTGAACGCGCCTCCATCCTCCCAGTGGCAGTGCTGCGCCCCGAGGGCGAAGCCGAGCCGGTCGGCGTCGAGGACCGTCTGCACGCTGCGGATGTCGGTGAACGGCGGGTGCAGGCTGACGTCGGCCACGGCCAGCTCGTCCTTGCCCACTAGATAGGCGAGCTTCTGGACGATCTGAATCGCCTCGAAGTGGTTGAGGTTCATCTTCCAGTTGCCGGAGATGAGGGGCGTGCGGCTCATGCGTTGGGGGCCTTCCTGAGTGCCTCGAGACCGGGGAGGTCGCCGAGTTCGAGCAGTTCGAGTGAGGCGCCGCCGCCGGTGCTGACGTGGTCAACCTCATCGTCGAGGCGGAACGCCGCCAACGCAGCGGCGCTGTCGCCGCCGCCCACCACGGTGAACGCCTTCGTGTCGGCCATTGCCTGGGCGACCGTGCGCGTGCCGGCGGCGAACCGCGGATCCTCGAACATGCCCATTGGACCGTTCCAGAACACGGTGCGCGCGTCCATGATGACGTCGCTGAACGCTGCTGCGGTGCCGGGACCGATGTCGAATCCCCTCGCCCCGTGCGGCAGCGATCGCCCGAAGGTGGCGAACTCGCCCCGCGCATCGGTGCCCACGATGTCCTCGGGCAGGTGGATCGACTTGCCGCTGGCAGCGGCCTCGGCGAGGAGCCGCCTGCACGTGTCGACCTGGTCGGGTTCGAACAGCGAGTCGCCGATGTCGTAGCCCTGCGCGGCAAGGAACGTGAAGCACATCGCCCCGCCGACCACGAGCGAGTCGACCACGCGCAGCAGCGCCTCGACAACGCCCAGCTTGTCGCTGATCTTGCTGCCGCCGAGCACCGCCACGAACGGATGGCGGGGATTGTCGCGGAGGCCGAGCAATACCTCGACCTCGCGCTGCAGCAGCAGGCCCATCGCGCTGGGCAGGGTCTGCGGCGGTCCGACGATGCTGGCGTGGGCGCGGTGACAGGCACCGAACGCGTCGTCGACGTAGGCGTCAACACCCTCGACCAGACGGGCCACGAACGCCGGGTCGTTGGATTCCTCGCCGGGATCGAAGCGCAGGTTCTCGAGCAGTTCGACGCCCGGCGCGAATTCGGCGAGGCGGGCGCGAACCGGCACCATCGAGTACTTCGGATCGGGCGCGCCCTTCGGCCGCCCGAGATGAGACGCCGTCACCACCGTGGCGCCGCGCTCGAGCAGCCACTGGATGGTGGGCAGCGCCGCCCTGATGCGGAAGTCGTCGCTGATGGCGCCGTCGTCCATCGGGACGTTGAAGTCGGTGCGCACCAGCACTCGCTTGCCCTGCACGTCACCGAGGTCGGCGAGGGTGGGGATGCGGCCGCTCACGGCGCACCCGCCGCGTCGAGGTCGAGACGACAGGTCACTTCCTGGCAGCAGCCTTCTTCGCCGGAGCCCTCTTGGCGGGCGCCTTCTTTGCGGCAGCCTTCTTTGCGGCAGTCTTCTTTGCGGCAGCCTTCTTCGCGGCAGCCTTCTTGGCGGGCGACGTCTTTGCGGCACGGCGTGCTGACACCACCTGGCCGCCGGCGAAGAGGGTGGTGTCGACGAGGCGGTTCGAGTAGCCCCATTCGTTGTCGTACCACGCCAGCACCTTCACCAGCTTCCCCATGCTGGCGGTGAGGCCCGCGTCGAAGATGCTGCTGTGCGGGTCGGTGACGATGTCGCTCGACACGATCGGGTCCTCGGTGTAGCGAAGGATGCCCTTCAGCGGGCCGGCGGCGGCCTTCTTGAAGGCGGCGTTGATCTCGTCGACGGTGGCCGCCGTGCGCAGGTTGGCGGTGAAGTCGACGATGCTGCCGGTGGGCACCGGCACACGCAGCGAGG
>JBJTRF010000034.1:0-2387 GCA_046076025.1 Ilumatobacteraceae bacterium | reverse complement strand
CTGGCCTCGCATGCTGCGACCTGCTCGGGCGTGCCTTCGGCGACGATGCGCCCGCCGCCTTCGCCGCCCTCGGGGCCGAGGTCGATCACCCAGTCGGCGGTCTTGATGACGTCGAGGTTGTGCTCGATGACCAGCACGGTGTTGCCCTGGTCGACGAGTCGGGACAGCACCGTCAGCAGTCGGCGCACGTCGTCGAAGTGCAGCCCGGTCGTGGGCTCGTCGAGCAGGTAGATGGTGTGCCCCGTGCTGCGCTTGGCCAGCTCGGTGGCCAGTTTCACGCGCTGCGCCTCGCCACCCGACAGCGTCGGCGCCGACTGGCCGAGCCGCACGTA
Organism: Ilumatobacteraceae bacterium; assembly: GCA_046076025.1. Taxonomy (GTDB): domain Bacteria; phylum Actinomycetota; class Acidimicrobiia; order Acidimicrobiales; family Ilumatobacteraceae; genus UBA668. Next base: position 2,055 of record JBJTRF010000034.1, on the reverse strand, counting down.
GCCGAGCCCGACGTCCATCAGCGTCTGCATGTAGCGGGCGATGGCCGGCTGGTTCGAGAAGAAGCCCACCGCCTCGGCCACCGGCATGTCGAGCACCTCGGCGATGTTCTTGCCCTTGAACTCGATGTCGAGGGTGTCGCGGTTGTAGCGGGCCCCCTTGCACACCTCGCACGGCACGTAGACGTCGGGCAGGAAGTGCATCTCGATCTTGATGGTGCCGTCGCCGGAGCAGGCCTCGCACCGCCCGCCCTGCACGTTGAAGCTGAAGCGCCCGGGCAGGTAGCCGCGCACCTTGGCCTCGGCGGTGGTGGCGAACAGCTTGCGGATGTTGTCGAAGACCCCCGTGTACGTCGCGGGATTGCTGCGTGGCGTGCGCCCGATCGGCGACTGGTCCATGTCGATCACCTTGTCGAGGTGGTCGACGCCCCTGATCGTCTTGTGCTTGCCCGCCGCGTCCTTCGACTTGTAGATCTTCTGCATCAGCACCGGCAGCAGGATGTCGCGCACCAGCGTGCTCTTGCCGCTGCCGCTGACGCCGGTGACGGCGACGAAGCAGCCGAGCGGGATGCGCACCTCGAGGTTCTGCAGGTTGTGCTCGCGGGCCCCCACGATCTCGAGCCACTGCAGTCCCGGCGAGCGGCGCTGCGACGGCACGGGAATGGACTTCCGGCCGCTGAGGTACTGGCCGGTGACCGACTCCTTCGACTTCAGGATCCCCTTCACCGGACCGCTGTACACCACGGCACCGCCGTGCTCACCGGCTCCGGGGCCGATGTCGACGATCCAGTCGCTCTCCTTGATGGTGTCCTCGTCGTGCTCGACCACGAGCACTGTGTTGCCGAGGTCGCGGAGGCGGACCAGCGTGTCGATGAGCCGTCGGTTGTCGCGCTGGTGGAGCCCGATCGACGGCTCGTCGAGCACGTAGAGGGTGCCCACCAGTCCGCTGCCGATCTGGCTGGCAAGGCGGATGCGCTGCGCCTCGCCGCCGGCGAGGGTGCCCGCCGATCGCGACAGGGTGAGGTAGTCGAGGCCGACGTCGAGCAGGAACCCGAGCCGGGCGTTGATCTCCTTGGTGACGCGCTCGGCGATCATGCGGTCGCGTTCGCTGAGTTCGAGCCCTGCGAGGAAGCCGCTCGAGTCGGCAATCGCCATGTCGCAGATCTCGGAGATGTTCTTGCCGCCCACGGTGACGGCGAGCGTCGACGGCTTCAGCCGGGCACCGCCGCACTTCGGGCACGGCACCTCGCGCATGTAGCCCTCGTACTGCTCGCGCGCCCAGTCGCTCTCGGCACCCTCGCGGCGGCGATTGAGCCACGGGATGACGCCCTCGTAGGCGGTCGAGTACTCGCGGGTGCGCCCGTAGCGATTGCGGTACTTCACCTTCATGTTGCCCGTCACGCCGTGCAGGATCACCTTCTGCGCCTTGGCCGTGAGCTTGCCGTAGGGCTTGTCGAGGTCGATGCCCTGGGTGGCGGCCACGGCCTCGAGCATCCGCGTGAAGTACTGGGTGTGGCTGCTGCGCCACGGGGCGATGGCCCCTTCGTTGATCGACAGGTCGGGGTCGGGCACCACCAGTTCGGGGTCGACCTCGAACGTGGTGCCCAGGCCGTCGCAGGTCTCGCATGCGCCGTACGGCGAGTTGAACGAGAAGTTGCGCGGCGCCGGCTCGTCGTAGCTCGTGCCGCACTTCGGGCAGGCGAGGTGCTGGCTGAAGGTGAGCGTCTCGCTGTCGTTGTCGCCGCGGATCAACTCAACCTCGGCGACGCCGTCGGCGAGGCGCAGCGCCGTTTCGAGCGAGTCGGTGAGCCGTCGCTCGATGCCGTCGCGGCGCACGAGACGGTCGACGATAATCTCGATGGTGTGCTGTTCGTAGCGCGCCAGTCGCTCGTCGCGCTTCAGGAACTCGGCGATGTCGACCACCTCGTGGTCGATGCGAGCGCGAACGAATCCCTGCGAGGCGAGATCTGCCAGCAGGGTGTCGTACTCGCCCTTGCGGCCCCGAACCACGGGGGCGAGCACCTGGAACCGGGTCCCGTCGGCGAGCAGCAGGATGCG
>JBJTRF010000033.1:0-5614 GCA_046076025.1 Ilumatobacteraceae bacterium | reverse complement strand
CTGATTCGTCGGGTTGCCTACAACGAGCGAAGATGGCCGAGCAGCGCAGCGTTGAACGCCTCGGGCGCCTCCTGCTGCACCCAGTGCCCCGCACCGGGGATGATCGAGTAGCCACGGAAGTCGGGGAGCAGGTTCTGCATGCGTTCGATACCGCCCGGGTCCATCAGGTTCACCCCGTCGAGTTCACCGGTGATGAAGTAGCTCGGCATGCTGATGCGGTCGGCCGGCAGGTCGTTCAGGATCTCGAAGTTGGCATCGAGGTTGCGATACCAGCTCACCGGGCCGAAGAACCCCGAGTGGGCGAACTCCTCGGCGTACACGCGTAGGTCGTCCTCGGTGAGCCACGGCCCTTCCGGCCCGAGGTACGGCCGCTCGGGGTAGTCGGGGCCCATCACGTCGAGGAACCCGGTGCCCTCCATCGGCGGTAGCTCGGTGGGTATCGCACGGCCCTGCATCGCCTGCCCCGAGGCGAAGTACAGGAAGCCGGCCATCGACCGATACGGGTCGGCGCCGAGTTCACGCTCGGGCGGGCCCACCTGCTGGAAGTAGAGGATGTAGAAGAACCGGTCGCCGTACACCATGCGCATCAGCTGGATGGGCGGCGCCGGCCACTCGACATACGGCACGCTCACTCCCACGACGGCGCGCACGCGTTCGGGCTGCAGCAGCGCCGCCTGCCACACGATGATGCTGCCCCAGTCGTGGCCGACGAGGATCGCCTGCTCCTTGCCGAAGTGGTCGAGGAGCGCGAAGAGGTCGCCGGCCAGATCGTCGATGCCGTACGCATCCACCTGCCGCGGCGCCGACGAGTGGCCGTAGCCGCGCTGGTCGGGGGCGATCACGTGGAAACCGGCGGCGACCAGCGGCGCGAACTGGTGGCGCCAGCTGTGTGCCAGCTCGGGGAAGCCGTGGCTCAGCACGACGGTGGGATGCGACGGATCGCCCGCCTCGTGGACGACGAGGTCGACGCCGCGCACGGCAACGGTGTGGGTGTGCACGCCCGAGAGGTCGGCAGGTGTCATTCGCTGCGCTCCTTCGTCAGTGAGTCGGAGAGTGCCGACAGTTCGTCCCACGCCATCGACGGCGCCGACCAGATGCGCTCGAAGGCGGCGTCGACGGCATCGGCGAAGCCGTGGCGGTTGCGGAAGTCGTAGCGCACCCGCTGCTGGCGCACCGCCAGGCCCAGCCGCGCCAGGCGACCGTAGGCGTATGCGCTCCATGCCGATGCATGGGCGAGGGTGAGGTCGGCGTCGGGGGGAGCCGCAGCGAAGCCGCCGTCGAGGCGGTCGGCGGCGCGCAGCAGCGCACGGCCGATGGCCACGGCAGCGGTGGCCTCGCCGAACTGGCGCTGGTGCCGCGAGTCCTCCAGCGCGCCGCTGTCGATTCGGAGCTCGACGGTGTCGCCTGCGTCGATGCGCACGCGGGTGAGCGGCGACGTCTCGTCGACGGTGATCGCGACCGGCCAGCGGAAGCCGACCAGGCCGGCCACCGACGTGGCGACGCGGCGGATGTCGTCGGCATCGAAGGCGACGTTGACGAAGGAGGACGGCGAGACGGTGATGGAAGCGGTCATGGCGATGGGCGAAGCGCCTGCGGACGGAGCGGGAGCCGATTGGGCGCCGGTCAGCCGGCGCTGCTGGCGCCAAGCGCCGCCGCGGCGAACGCCTTGCGCTCCTCGAGCGCCTGCAGGCTGACTGCAGCGATGTCGGCCACCTCGTCGTCGGAGAAGCCGGCCAGCTCGCGGAATCGGCGTGCGAGCCCGATGGCCGACTCGTCGCTGTCGCTGCGGAAGCCGCCGTAGCTGAAGATCTTGTCGACGATCTGCTGGAACTCGAGCGCCCGCGCACGGCGCTCGGGATCGTTCTCGGTGATGCGGCGCAGCCAGTCGCTGCCCATCTTCACGTGGGTGACCTCGTCGGCGAGCATCCAGTCCTCGCAGAACTCGAGGAACGGGTCGCTGGCCACCGTGCCGAAGTCGCGCATCGTGGTGAACACGTCGATGGCGAGCCCCTCGAGGGCGCGGTTCACGCCGGCGAGTCGCAGCACCGGGTCGTTGCTGCACGCTGCCTCGAACAGCACCGTGTTCTCGGCAAACTCGCCGATCTCACTGCCCATCCAGTCGCTCAGCTTCACGCTGATCTCGACGTGACGGGCCTCGTCCCACGCCTGGCGGGCCATGTCGAGCTTCAGGGCGAACGGCGCCTCGGTGCCGGTCTCGAAGTCGTGGCAGGTTCGACCGGCGCCTTCGAGCGCCTGGATCTCGCCGACGAAGATGCCGTGCATCAGCGCCCGCGCCCGCTCGCTCGCCTCGGGCACGGCGGGCGTGAGCCGGTTGGTGCGGCTCGGCCGGCCGGGTGCGGCGCCGTCGCGCCGCTCGCGTGTCGATGGCTCGATACGCGGGTCGGCCTGCGCCTCGCGCATCGTGATCTGGTGGAAGCGCTCGTCGCGGGCGAGCTCGTCGACGGGAAAGAACTTCCTCATGCTGGTCCTCCGCTCACTGTTGTCCGATGGTGCCTGGACCGGCGATGCCGCCGGCCTCGACGAGCAGTTGCTCGAGGCGCGACTGGTGCGCGGCGGCGCGCTGCACGTCGTCGGGTGTCTCGAGCAGCGACTGGATGAGCATCTCGCCGTCGCACCAGTCGGCGAACTCGTCCTGCAGCATGAAGCCGATCGACCGGATGGTGGGCGCATCGGTGATCTCGCTGGTGTTGTTCTTGTGGAACGTGTAGGCGGCGATGAAGTGCGGGATGAACACCCGATAGGCGCCGACGAGCTTCTCGATGGTCTGCTCGGGTGCCTCGGGCTCGGTGAGCGCGGCGACGAACCGCTCCATTGCGTCGTTGGGCGGCACGGTGAGCCGGTCGGGGTTCATCTCGCGCAGCTCGGGCAGGCGCTTGTGCCACAGCTCGGCGTGCCAGGCGTGGTGGTAGCAGTGCGTGCCGAGGCGCATCTTCACGTCGAGCTCGGGCACGGTGGCGATCCAGCCGCCGAGTGCCTCGAAGAGCTTCATCTCGGCCCACTTGTAGTGGCCGATGCGCCGTGCGCTTTCCTCGACGTCGAACAGGCCGGGCAGCTGGCGGCGGTCCCACGGCGCGAAGGGTGCCCTCGCCCGGTACGGATCGGCCACGGCTACCCCTTTGCGACGAGCGGCCGCCAGTCGGCCGAGACGCCCCGAACACTACCCACCCGCCGTCGCCGGGGGATCCCCGGGGGCGCCGGCCATGAGGCAGGGCGGGCCGCTTCGGTAGTGTCGGCGACATGACCGATCACGACGCTGCCGGCCCCGACGAGCAGGCCCCGTCCGGCACTGCCCAGCAGGCCGGCGCGCCGCTCGACCTCGATGCCATCGAGCGCGATCTCGCCGATGTCGAGGCGGCACTGGTGCGCCTCGATGCGGGCACCTACTGGACCGACGAGACGTCCGGCGCGCCGCTTTCCGACGAGTTGCTGGCCCAGCGCCCCACCGCCCGCACGGCCTGACGCCCGCTGCCGGCGCACGGCAGCGCAGGCAATCGAATACGGTGCCGCCGTGGCGACAGTGCGGCTCGAGCGGATCACCAAGACCTTCGGCCGACCCGAGGCCGGCGGACGTCGTCGTCGCACAGGCGCCGGAGCCGACACCGACACGGTGGTCGCCGTCGACGACGTCACGCTGGACGTTGCCCACCACGAGTTCATGGTGCTGCTCGGCCCCTCGGGCTGCGGCAAGAGCACCATCCTGCGCGTGGTTGCCGGGCTCGAGGTGCCGACAGCCGGCGAGGTGTACATCGGCGACCGCAACGTCACCGATATCGCCCCGAGCGACCGCAACATCGCGATGGTCTTCCAGAGCTACGCGCTCTATCCGCACAAGTCGGTGCGCAAGAACATCGAGTTCCCGCTGAAGGCCCGCGGCGTCGGCCGTGCCGAGCGCGCGGCAGCCGCCGAGCGTGCAGCCGGCGTGCTCGGCCTCGACGGCCTGCTGCACCGCAAGCCCGGCCAGTTGAGCGGCGGCCAGCGCCAGCGGGTCGCGCTGGCCCGGGCCATCGTGCGCGATCCCGCCGCCTTCCTGATGGACGAGCCGCTCAGCAACCTCGACGCCAAGCTGCGCGGCGATACCCGTGCTGAGCTCGTCGACCTGCACCGCCGCCTCGACAGCACGTTCATCTATGTCACCCACGACCAGGTCGAGGCGATGACGATGGCCACTCGTGTCGCCGTCGTGAACGCCGGCCGCATCGAGCAGGTGGGCACGCCGCAGGAGGTGTACGACCGCCCGGCCACGGCCTTCGTGGCCCAGTTCATCGGCACGCCGCCGATGAACGTGCTGCCCGACGGCGTGCTGGGCGACGCCGGCACGCGTGTGGGCATCCGGCCCGAGCACCTGCCCCTGTCAGCCGAGGGGCCGCTCGCCGCAGCGGTGCGGCAGGTCGAGCATCTCGGCCATGAGGTGCTCATGATCGCCGAGATCGCAGAGGGCGCCGGCAGCGGCGAGCGAGTGGTGGTGCGCACCGTGCCGTCGCCCGACCTGCCGGGCGTGGGCGCGACGGTGCGGCTCGATGCCGAGCAGCGCCACCGGCATCGCTTCGCCACGGCCACCGGGGCACGGGTGCCGTGACCGATACCACCGCCGCGCCGTCGCTCGCTCGCCGCATACGTCGGGGCGGGCGCGACATGCCGGCGGCGGTGGCAATGCTGCTGCCGTCGGTGGCACTGCTCGGCGTGTGGACCATCTATCCGCTGGTGCGGGCCGTGCAGACCGGCCATCTCCGCTGCGACAGCACGGGGCAGCGCTGCCGCGACGCTGGCTGGGGCCAGTACGCCGACGCGTTCATGAGCCGCGAGTTCCAGCAGGCACTGGGCGTATCGCTGCGGCTGGCGCTGATGACGGTGCCCACGGGTCTGGTGCTCGGGGTGGCGCTCGCCGTGCTGGCCGACAAGCACCTGCGCGGCATCGGCATCTTCCGCACCGTGTTCTCCAGCACGGTGGCCACCAGCGTGGCGGTGGCGAGCCTTGTGTGGTTCGTGCTGCTGCAGCCCGAGATCGGCATCCTCAGCGACCTGCTCAGCGGCTGGTTCCCGCGGCTGAAGAGCCCTGGGCTGCTGCGCGACCCGTCGACCGCGCTGCCGGCAGTTGCGCTCAGCAGCATCTGGGCCGGCCTCGGCTTCACCTTCATCGTCATCACCGCCGGCCTGCAGAGCGTGCCGCGCGACCTGTACGAGAGCGCCTATGTCGACGGTGCCGGCAGCTGGCGGCGATTCACCAACGTGACGCTGCCGATGCTGTCGCCGTCGCTGCTATTCGTGACGGTGGTGCTCACCACGCGGGCGCTGCAGACCTACGGCGAGGTCGAGTTGCTCACGCGCGGCGGCCCGAATCCCGAGCGCAGCACCACCACGATTCCGTATCTCATCTACGGCAGCGACTCGATCATCCGCAACGACCTCGGCCTGAAGTCGGCGGCGGCGGTGCTGCTGTTCGCGGTCTGCCTGGTGTTCGCCGTGCTGCAGTTCCGCGGCCTCGAGCGGCGGGTGCACTATGCCGACTGAGAACGGGCCGATTGAGAACGGGCCGATTGAGAACGGGCCGATTGAGAACGGGCCGGCTGAGCCCGTTCTCAGCAAGAACGTGGTG
>JBJTRF010000032.1:0-2389 GCA_046076025.1 Ilumatobacteraceae bacterium | reverse complement strand
TCTCCTCGAGCGTGATGCCCTGCGCGCTGCTGAACAGCTCGACGTGCTGGCTGACGTACAACAGGTCGTCGTAGCGGGTGACCGCCCAGAAGCCGTGGCCGCCGTCGTGCTCGTCCCACCAGCTCACCGGGTCGGTGTCGCGAAGCCGCTGGAAGGTGGCGTGCGGGAAGCCGCCAACGTACGAGTCGGGGTCGACGATGTTGAGGTCGTCGCGGCCAAGGTCGGGTGCTGTGCCCCTGCCGCCGCCGGTGATGGTGGGGCCGGCACTCATCTCACTGCACCTCCAGCGTGGTGCCGCCGGCAAAGGTGGTGCCCACGCTGCGCCAGTAGCCGCCGATCACCTCGCGCACCTCGAGCCTGGTGTGCTCTTCCACGGGGCTCGGGTGCAGCTCGATCTCAGCATCTCCGGTCCATGCCTGGCCCAGCTCGACATCGACGCCGCGCATGGTGACCAGCTCGTGAAAGCTGTCAGTGCCATCGTTCTCGATCCGCGGCATGTACCTCGAGTGGATCATTGCGTGGCCGTTGACGAACCCGTTCGTGTCGCTGGGCGAACGCAGGGTGACGCGCATGTCGACGAGGCGGCGTTCGTAGTGCGACACCGTGGCCGCAATGCGCCCGCCGGGGGCGATGCGCGGACCGGCCTTGCCGATGGTGACGGGCCTGGTCATCCAAAGGCTGCCCATCTTCTTCGGGTAGCCCTGGAAGTGGCCGCGCACCATGGCGAAGTCCTTGTCGACCCAGATGTACGCGCAGCGGCTGTACACGGTGCCCTTGTACATGCAGCGCACCACGACGAACGCCTCCTTGTACTGGGCGCGCACCGGGTCGTCGAGCTCGGCAAACTCGGGGCCGCAGCTCTGCCAGTCGGCGAAGATCATCGCCACCGCCCCGGGGTCCATCTCGTCGGGCACGAGCGTGAGCGGCTCGGGCAGCAGCTCGGCGACGCGTGCGGGATCGGTTCGGTACTCGACCGTCAGCAGGTCGCCGCTGTAGTGCCACGGCATCGACGGCAGCAGGCTGGCACCGCCGGTGGCAGTGCGGGGGAAGATGAACCCGTGCATCGCGCTCATGGGCGATCACTATAGTTTGGCTCCTAACGACTTTGTGCCGGGGGTAGCGGTGGCCGACATCCGAAGGATCCTGCTCGACGGCGTCCCCACCCATGTCATGCGCGACGGCGACCGCCTCGTCGCCCGCGACGGCAGGTCGGTGGCAGTCGCCGAGGCCGTCCACCTGCCGCCGGTCGAGCCGACGAAGATCATCTGCTGCCACCTCAACCACGTCTCGCGCGTACTCGAGTTCGGGGTCGGCCTCCCGCCCGCGCCCACCTACTTCCACAAGCCCATCACGGCGCTCAACGCGCACGGCGCCGCTGTGGTGCGGCCGAGCAACTGCAAGTGGCTCAACTACGAGGGCGAGGTGGCCATCGTGATCGGCCGCACCTGCCGCAATGTCAGCCACGCCGAGGCGGGCTATTACATCGCCGGCTACACGGTGGCGAACGACTACGGACTGCACGACTTCCGCGACACCGACAGCGGCTCGATGCTGCGCGTGAAGGGTGCCGACACGCTGTGCCCCATCGGCCCGGGCCTGATCACCGACTGGGACTTCCGCGGCAAGCGCATCCGCACGTCGGTGAACGGCGAGGTGCGCCAGGACGGCAGCACCGACGAGATGGCGTGGGACATGCACTACCTCGTGGCCGACATCGCCAGGCTCATCACCCTCGTGCCCGGCGACATCATCCTGTCGGGCACCCCGGCGATCAGCCGCACGGTGTACCCGGGCGACACCGTCACCGTCGAGGTCGAGGGTCTGGGCGCGCTCACCAACCACATCGTCGACGGCCCCGTGCCGGTGAGCGACGAGATCGGCGCCCAGCCCACCGAGACCGAGGAGGTGCTCAGCACGGCAATGGGCGGCGACTGGCCGCTGCGCGGGCAGCGCAGGCCTCGCGCCACCGAGCGCGACGATCTGCCGTTCCCGCGCATCCGCCCGAAGCTGCCTCCGGGAATGTCGTGATGGGCGGCACTCCCTTCAGCGGCGGCACCCGGGTCGACGTGGGCGGCGTGCCGGTGAGCACCGACCACTACATCGGCGGCCAGCGGGTGGCGTCGCCAACGACGTTCGAGGACCGGTCGCCGCTCGACTGGAGCATCATGCTGGCCGAGGTGTCGCGCGGCGACGCCGACATCGCCCAGCAGGCGGTCGCCGCCGCTGCTGCCGCGTTCCCCGAGTGGGCGGCGATGGGCGTGAAGGGCCGCGGCGAGGTGATGCGCCGAGTCGCCGACCTGATCGACGAGCACGTGCCGTCGCTCGCCGTCGTCGAGTGCCTCGACATGGCGATGCTCGAGGAGAGCCTGCGGCTGCGCGTGCTGTCGCG
>JBJTRF010000031.1:0-42691 GCA_046076025.1 Ilumatobacteraceae bacterium | reverse complement strand
GGGCTCGTAGAGGTCGGTCGGCTGGGTGGTGGTCGGCGCCGCAGTCGTCGACGTGGTGGAGTCGATGCTCGTGGAGGTGCTGCTGCTCGACGTCGTCGATGCGGCCACTGTCGTGACCGGCATCGACTCGAGCGAGCGCCGCTCGTCGGACGAGCAGCCGGCGAGGGCGGTGGCCGCGACGAGGATTGCGCCGAGCACCGGTGCGCCGTGCGTGCGCAGCCTCATCGGCGAATCGACCTGCGGAGGCCTTCGACCCAGTCGTCGGCGTCCTTCCACCGCGTATCGGCGTGCTCGCGGGCCGTGGCATGGTCGCCGGCTGCGGGATAGCTGCCGAGGAACTTCACGTGTCCCTGCTTGCTGTGCAGGGTGCGCATGGCGTCGGCGACGAGCTCGTCGGCGATGTGGCCGTCGAGGTAGACGATGAAGCAGTAGTCGCCGAGGCCTCCGTCCTTGGTGGGACGCGACAGCAGGTTCGACAGGTTGATGCGGCGTGCCGCGAACTCCTGCAGGATGCTGATCAGGCTGCCGGGTTCATCGGCGCGCTGGTAGATCACCAGCGCCGTGCGGTCGTGGCCGGTCGGGGCCGCAATGCCCTCCTTGGCGACGAGGACGAAGCGTGTCTGATTGCCGGGATGGTCGGCAATGTCGGCATCGAGGATGTCGAGGCCGTACACGGCAGCGCTCGTGCGCGGTGCCACGGCGGCGAGGCCGGGTGACGGATCGTCGGCAACCAGGCGTGCTGCCTCGGCCGTGCTGTTAGCTGCCCGCAGGTCGGCGCGCCCGACGGTTGAGCGCAGGTAGGCGTGGCACTGGGCGCTGGCCACCGGGATGCTGACCACCGTGGTGATGTCGTCAATCGACGTGCCCGGCTTGGCGAGCAGGCAGTGCTCGATGTCGAGCACGACCTCGCGCTGGATGAGCAACTCGTGGTTGAAGGCGAGCTCGTCCTGCGACAGGTTGACCGTTCCCTCGATGGAGTTCTCGATGGCAACGAAGCCGACGTCGACCTCGCCGGAATCCACGGCATCGAGTACGTCGGGCATGGTGCGGAACAGGACGCGCTCGCACGCTGCGAGGTCGGCCTGGGTCTCGAGCGCCTGCTGCGTGAACGTGCCGAGCGGCCCGAGGAAGCCGACGCGCCGGTGCGACCGGTTGCTGGTCATGGGTGGCAAGGCTATTGGCACCGGCCCGATTCGGCGGGGCTTCAACGTTCATCGAGTAGGGCAGACTGTCGGCCATGGATGCCACCTCGCTCGCTGCCCTCGTCGATGGCGTGCGCAACGGGTCGATCGCGCCCGACGCCGCCGTGGCCGCCCTTCGTCGGCTGCCGTTCGCCGAGGTGGGCGACACGCTGGTCGACCATCATCGGGCCCTTCGACAGGGGATGCCCGAGGTGGTGTACGGGCCGGGAAAGTCGGCCGCGCAGTGCGTGGCAGCGGTGGGTGAACTGCTCGCTCACGGAGCGGGCCCGGTGCTGATCACCCGCGTCGACGATGCGGTCGCAGCGACGGTTGCGGCGGCGCATCCCGGATCTGAATCGGCCGCACGGTGCCTGCTGTGGCGTCGGCCCGACCCGACACGGGCGTCGCGTGTGCTCGTGGTCAGCGCCGGAACGAGCGATGTGCCCGTGGTCGACGAGTGCGTGCTCACCCTTCGGGCGCTCGGGTTCGAGCCCGACCGGCTCACCGATGTGGGCGTGGCAGGCCTGCACCGGTTCCTCGCCCACCTCGATCGGGTGACGTCGGCCGATGCCGTCGTGGTGGTGGCCGGCATGGAGGGCGCGCTCGCCAGCGTGGTGGGCGGCGTCACCGACGTGCCCGTCGTGGCGGTGCCGACGAGCGTTGGCTACGGCGCATCGCTCGAGGGTGTCACCGCCCTGCTGGCGATGCACGCGTCGTGTGCCAGCGGCGTCACGGTCGTGGGCATCGACAACGGCTTCGGGGCAGCGTGTGCGATCGGCAGGATGTGCCGGTGACTACGGCCTGGTTCCACTGCTTCGCAGGCACGGCTGGCGATATGACGCTCGGTTCGCTCGTGCATGCCGGCGCCGACCCTCTTGCCGTCGTCGACATCGTGGCGGGTCTCGGCATCGACGGCTATGCGCTCACGTTCGAGCGGGTGCAGCGATGCGGCGTCGCCGCCACGCTGGCCGATGTCGTGGTGCACGACCATGGCGGCGGGCATCCACACCGGCCGTATCGCGACATCCGCGCCCTCCTCGCCGCGGCCGACCTTCCACCGCGAGTTCGCGATCGAGCAGCGAGCGTGTTCACCGCGCTCGCCGCTGCCGAGGGCGCGGTGCACGGGATGGCCACCGACGATGTCGAGTTCCACGAGGTGGGCTCGGTCGACGCGCTCGTCGATGTTGTCGGTACCTGCGCAGCACTCGAGGTGCTCGGCATCGAGCGGGTGGCGTGCAGCGCCATCACGGTCGGCACGGGAACGGTGCGGTCAGCGCACGGCGCACTGCCCAATCCCTCGCCCGCCGTTGCGGGCCTGATGGCAGCGCGCGGCGTGCCCGCCCGCGGCATCGACGACGGGCTTGAACTGGCGACGCCCACCGGCGTGGCGCTGATGGCGGCGCTGTCCGAGTCGTTCGGGCCGATGCCGTCGATGGAGGTGCACGCCGTGGGCTACGGCGCCGGGCGGGCCGACGTGCCCGGTCGGCCCAACGTGGTCCAGGTGGTGCTCGGCGCGCCGCGGTCGGTGCAGACCGGCCCCTCGGGCGGTGCGGTGCCCGGCCCCGGTCAGCCGGTGCAGGTCTTCGAAGCCAACGTCGACGACGCAACCGGCGAGATGCTGGCGCATGCGGTGGCCATGATCCTCGCCGCCGGCGCGCACGATGCGTGGGTGACCCCCATCGTGATGAAGAAGGGACGTCCCGCACACACGGTGCATGCGCTCTGCGACCCAGCCCGCGCCACCGAGGTGGCGGCGGCGCTGGTGCGCGAGACCGGCACGCTCGGCCTGCGCGGCCATGTGTCAGTTCGGTGGCCGCAGCAGCGCAACGAGATCGTGGTGGAGGTGGCCGGTCGAGCCATCCGGGTGAAGGTGTCGAACGGTCGGGTCAAGGCCGAGCACGACGACGCGGCAGCCCTCGCGACGTCGACGGGCAGGTCACTGCGCGATGTGCTGGCCGAGGCCGAGCGAGCCGCTGCGTCGGTGCTCGGCCGCGACGCCTGACATGCCGGCTCGCGGGGTCAGGAGGCGAGGGCTTCGTCGACGATTGCCTGCAGTTCGGCAACCTCGAGCTCGCCGCTCTTGCGAACCTTCACGAGTCCGTCCTCGCCGATGATGACGAAGTACGGCCACCCGCTGGCACCGAATGCCGTTGCGGCCGTGCCGGCGACGCCCGCCAGCGAGTACTCGTCGACGATCACCGGCCAGCTCCAGCCCTTGGTCGAGAACCAGGCGGCCGGCGGGAAGTTGTCGGCCTCGGCGGCAACGGCCGTGGCAACGCCGACGATGTTCAGTTCGGCGGGAACGAGGCCGGCGTTCTTCCAGTCGAGCAGGCGCGGCACCTCGGCATTGCAGTGCGGGCACCAGTGGGCGAGGAAGACGAGCATGTACGGGCCGTTGGCTGCCGGATCAATGACGACGTCGTTGCCCTGGAAGTCCTTGCCCGAGAGCTTCGGCGCCGGCGTGCCGACGGCATCGTCGAACGCCGCCTGCGAGTTGTACGACGGAAGCGACTCGCCCTCGATGGTGACGGGCTGCGAGTACGGGAAGCCGTCACCGTCGATGAGACCGGCACCGGTGGTGGCGGTGGTGCCGTCAGTGCCATCGACGCTGGTTGACGAGGCCGTGCCGCCATCGCCGCCGCCACTGACCACGACGACGGCCACGACGATGGCCACGACCACGATGGCAGCGGCCACGATCCACATCACGGGCTTCGCGCCGGACTCGGCACGGGCCGCCTTCGCTGCTGCCTTGCGCCGGGCTTCGGCTCGCTGTCGGTTTGCCATGGTGGTCCTCCGTGGTGGATGTGCGCCGTGCGGTGCGGTGGTCGACGTGGGTATCGGTCGTGCGGGACGTGAACTGGATCAGGTTGCGGGAACAGATGCTGTGTCGTCGTCGCCGACGAGCGGCTCGGGCGCCAGCAGCAGGGCGATGACGGCGGCGAACGCCGAGAGTGCCATCACGGCCAGCGTGATGGGAAACCCAGAGCTGATGAACTGGCCGTCACCGTTGAACTCGAGCCGGCCGAACGAGACGTAGTTCGGAGTGGCACAGCTGGTGAGCGACGAGCACGTGGTGGACTCCTCGATCACGCGGTGCTCGAGGAGGATGTGCCAGATGCTGAGGAGGCTGCCGATGGCGGCCAGCGGCACGGCGTACCAGCGGGCACCTCGATCGCGCCGGAACGCGGCGACGATCAGCACCACTGCGGCCGAGTACATGAAGATGCGCTGGAACCAGCAGAATCGGCATGGTGTCCACCCGGCCGTCGACTCGCTGAACCACAGGCTGCCGAGCGTGGCGGTGCTGGCGACGAGAGCGGCAAGCGCCAGTTGGTAGCGGTGCAGGACGTCGAGGAAGTGGAATGACGGGCCGACGGGCACCAGCCGTGCGGCCACCATCAGGACGACACCGGCCATGCAGACGATTGCCAGAACGGCACCGGCATCGTGCATCTGCGGGGCGCTGAGAGCGAGCACCTGCACAGTCTGCCGCTTGCGGCGGCGATTTGTGATGGCAGGATGCGATGGTGGACGAGGGAAATGGGCCCGCCGACGCGAGGGCGCGCGAGGGCATGATCACTCCCCGACCTCTCGCCGTCGGCCCGGTCACCGCTGCTGCCGACCTCAGCCGACTGCCCGCCCCACTGGTCGTCGCCGACGTTCGGTGGTACCTCGATGGGCGCGATGGCCGGGCTGCCTTCGAGGAGTGCCACGTCCCGGAGGCAGTGTGGGTGGACCTCGATCGCGACCTTGCCGCCCACGGACTGCCGCCCACCGCCGGGCGACACCCACTGCCCGAGCCCGTCGCGTTCGCGGCAGCGATGACCGCCCTCGGCATCGGCGACGACACCACGGTGGTCGCCTACGACGACACGGGCGGCCTCAGCGCCGGGCGACTGGTGGTGATGCTGCGATCGATCGGCAGGAAGGCCACCCTGCTCGATGGCGGTCTCGCTGCCTGGCGGGCCGACGGCCGTCCGACGCAGTCGGGTCCGGCGGCGGCATCCCGCGCGGCGGTGTTCACCCCTGCGCCGTGGCCCGATGCCGCCTACGCGTCGGTTGACGAGGTGGCGGCGCGCGCAGCCCAACCGGCATCCAGCCGGCCACTCATCGATGCCCGTGCATTCGAGCGGTTCACCGGCGACGTGGCGGTCATCGATCCGCGTCCCGGCCACATCCCGGGCGCGCATAACTCGCCGTGGAACTCGGTGCTCGGCGCGGATGGCCGGCTTCGGCCGCCCAGTGAACTGCGGGCGCATTACGCGGCGCTCGGCATCGATACGTCGACGGCCGCGAACACGATCGCCTACTGCGGATCGGGTGTCAGCGCGTGCATGAACGTGCTGGCCATGGAGCACGCCGGCCTGACGCCGGCGCGCCTGTTCGTCGCAAGCTGGTCGGGCTGGGCATCTGATCCCGAACGGCCCGCAGCGCTGGGTCCGGCGTGAGCGAGCTGCAGCCGTCGGCTGGCAACGGTCGGCCTGGCGACGACGGTGAATCCGCAGTTGCCGTGCTGCATGAACTGCGCCTGCGTCGCCGCGAGCGCCGACTCGGCCGGCTCGAGTGGTTCGACATCGCCTACAAGGCGTACCTGGTGGTGCTGTTCGGCGGCGGCGCCGTGCTGTGGCTGACCGGCCTGGTCGGCGACGAGCCGGTGACCTCCGGACTCGCCGACGTGCTGGCCGATGGCCGGGCTGTCGTGTCGCTGGCGGCTGCCGTGGCGGTGTTCGTCGGGCTGCGGTCCGGCGCGCGCGGCGGACCGCTGGCGATCGAAGCCGCCGACGTCGCCCATGCGCTGCTGGCACCGCTGCCGCGGCGGGCCGTGCTGCGCCTGCCGCTGCTGCAGCGCCTGCGCACGGCGGTGCTGGCGGGGCTGTCACTTGGCGCGATCACCGGCCGTCTCGTCGCGCAGCGCCTGCCTGGCTCGCCGTGGGCATGGGCTGCGGCGGGTGCCGCCGCCGGGGCGCTGATCGGTGCACTGTGGTGCGGCGCGGCACTGGTGGCCCACGCCCGGCGGCGGTGGATCGTCACCGGTGTCGGCTCGCTGCTGGTGGCCTGGCATGCGGCTGACGTGCTGGGCACCGTGCCGGCGCCGCTGCGCGGCATCGGTGCGCTGGCGATGTCGCCAGCCCCCAGCACCGGCCACCTAGTGGCCGGTGCTGCATCGACCGGCACGGGATCACTGGACACGGCGTGGATTGCGGCAGCAGTCGTGGTCGTGATCGTGCTGCTCGCCATCGGCATGGCGAACCTTGAGCGGATGTCGCTCGAGGCGCTCGCTCGCCGCAGTGCCCTCGTCGGCCAGCTTCGATTCGCAGCGACGATGCAGGACCTGCGCACCGTCGTGGTGCTCCGCCGCCAGCTCGACGAGGAGCATCCCCGCCACGTGCCGTGGATCAGGCGCTCGGTCTCGGCTGGCGAAGCGCCGATGTCGATCGGACGCGCCGTCTGGCGACGCGACGTCGCCGGCCTCCTGCGCATGCCGGGGTCGCGCCTCGTGCGCATGGTCGTGCTGTCGGCATCGTGGGGCATCGCGGTGGCCCTCGTGCTGCGCGGCACGACACCCGCCATCGTCGCTGCCGGACTTGCCGGGTTCGTGCTCGGGATGGAAGCCATCGAGCCGCTGTCGCAGGAGGTTGATCGGGCCGATCGATGCGACCTGCTGCCCGTCGAGCGCGGCGACCTGATGCTGCGCCACCTCGCCGCACCGGCGGCGATGCTCGTGCCGTTCGCGCTGCTCGGTGCCCTCGTGGCAGCGCTGGCGAGTGGCGATGCGGCTGGCCTGGTCGTGCCACTGCTCGCCGTCTCGCTGCCGCTCGTGTGGGCGGCGGCGATGGGTGCGGTGGTGAGCGCCGTGCGCGATGCGCCCGATCCTGTGGCCACCGTGCGCGGCCCGACGTCGATCGCGATGCCCGAGGTCACCGGCCTTGGCACCGCACTGCGCGCCGTGCTGCCTCCCGCAGCGAGCACGCTCGGCGTGGCAATGGTGCTCTTCGTCCGGTCGGCGGCCGCGTCGGGCGGGTCTGCAGTCGGCGCGTCGCTCCGCGCTGCCGCTGGCGCACTGGTGCTGGTATTCCTCGTGTCGCAGTGGGTGCGCCTCCGCGATCGCGCCCATCGATCGACGGCGTCGTTCCTCGCCGAAGGGCGCGCCGCATCCCGACTCGGCCCGGGGGGAAGCTGATGGCATCGGAATCAGTGGCGCTGCGGGCCATCGGCCTCGGCAAGGACTACGGCGACCGGCCCGCCCTTCGATCGATTGATCTCGAGTTGCTGACGGGTGAGCGCGTCGTGGTGGTGGGCCACAACGGAAGCGGCAAGACCACGCTGCTGCGGCTCGCCGCCGGCCTGCTCGAGCCCACCTCGGGCGAGATTCGCATCGGCTCGGCGAAGGCCGGCACGCTGCTGGCCCGCCGGGCCGTCAGCTGGCTGCCCGACTCGCCCACCTTCTACGACGACCTCTCGCTGTGGGAACACCTCGAATACGTCGCGCGGCTCCACGGCACCGTCGACTGGTCGGCACGCGCCGAGCATGTGGTCGCCGTGCTCGGACTCGGGGCTCGACGAGACGACCTGCCGACCACGTTCAGTCGCGGCCTGCGCCAGAAGGCCTCGATCGCCCTCGGCCTGGTGCGACCCTGCGACGTGGTGCTGGTCGACGAGCCGTTCGTCGGCCTTGACGCAGCGGGTCGCACGGCACTGCTGGCACTGCTCGACGAGGTACACCGTTCGGGAGCCACCATCGTCGTCGCAACGCACGAGCCGGCGTTGCTGCCGAACGTCGACCGAGTGGTGGCACTGCGCGACGGCGACGTGGTGTACGACGGTCCGGCGGATGGATTCGATGCGACCGCCGAGGGACTCGGCGCCGGAACCTGACGTCCCAGCGCGACGGCCCGCGTCGACGGCCGGCGGCGAGGGTGTCGGCCCGCGGGTGCCGAGGCCGGTGGGAGCCGCTACCGTGGCGACATGCAGGAATTCGCCTCTGTGAGTGCGTCATCGAGCAATCCGTCGGTACTGGTCGACCGGCTCAACGAGAAGTCGGCTGAGGGCTGGTCGGTGGTCGCCATCGTCGGCGGCGCAGTCGAGGTGACGGCGTTCCTGAGCCGCGAGTCGTCGGGTGCAGCGACCATCTCGTCGACTGCCGCCACCACGGTGGCTGCGGCGGTCGAGCCAGGCGGGTGGGCTTCCACGCCTGCTGCGGCGACGCCGTCTGCCGCATGGTCTGATGCCTCGTCGACCGCAGCGTCGTCGCCAGTGTCGTCGGTAGGCGCCGGCTCGTCCTCGGTCGGCGCATCCGATGCTGCCGGCGCTGCCTCGACGCAGATGGCCGCCTCGTCGGTGCCCGCCCAGTGGGCTGCCGATCCCACCGGCCGCTACGAGCTTCGCTACTGGGACGGCATCCGCTGGACCGAGCACGTCTCGCGCGCCGGCCAGCAGTACACCGACCCGCTCTGACCCCGTCGTCTAGCTGGGCCACGTGGTGGCGGCGCGGCGACCTGACGGCACCGTGACGTGACCGGCGTCCCCCTCTCCTGCGAGGCGGGCGTGGGTACTCTGGCGACATGCGTGCCACCTCGATCGGACACGCCGGCATCCTCGTCGACACGATCGACGGGTCGATCGTCTGCGACCCGTGGTTCATGCCGCAGTTCCACGGCTCGTGGTTCGTCTTCCCGCGCAACGACCAGTTGCCACCGGCGCTGATGCAGCGCATCTGCCACCCGACCTATCTGTACGTCTCGCACATCCATGCCGACCACCTCGACGAGGGCTGGCTGCTCGAGCACATGGACAAGGACACCACGGTGCTGGTGCCCGGGTACCCGACGCGTGAACTCGAGCACATCCTGCGTCGACTGGGCTTCCACTCGATCGTGCGCACGGTCGACGGCGAGGAGATGCGGCTCGGTCCGCATCTCACCATCGCCATCCACTGCGAGACAAGCATCACCGACGGACCGGGCGGCGACTCGGCGATCGTCATCGCCGACGGCACCGGTCGGCTGGTGAACCAGAACGACTGCCGCAACAACGACCTGGCCGCACTGCGCAGCCACGGCCCCGTCGACCTGCACTGGCTGCAGTACAGCGGCGCCATCTGGTACCCAATGGTGTACGACGAGCCGCCGCAGCGGATGCGCGAGCTCGTCGACGCCAAGGTCGACAGCCAGTACTCGCGTGCGATGCGGTATGTCGAGGCAGTCGATGCCACGGCCGTCGTGCCGAGTGCCGGTCCGCCAGCGTTCCTCGATCCTGAGCTGTTCCGGTTCAACGTCATCACCGGTGACGAGCTGTCGATCTTCCCCGACCAGCGGGGATTCATCGAGCGCCTCAGCACGGCGGGACGCCGCGGCATCCTGGCCGTGCCCGGCACGTCGATCGAGTTCAGCGCCGGCAGTGCCGAGGTACAGGTCGAGCATCCGATGCCCGATGCCGAGGTGCAGGCCATCTTCAGCGACAAGGAGTCGTACCTGCGGCGCTACCAGGCCGACTGGATGCCGTGGCTCGACGGCCTGAAGTCGTCGTGGCTGCCGCCGAGCGACGATCTGCTCGAGCGCCTGGTCGCATGGTGGGAGCCGCTGATGGCGATGGCGCCCACGGTGTGCGATGCGATCGGCGACACGGTGGTGTTGCATGCCGGCGACCTGCCGATCGCCCTCGACTTCCGTGCCCGTCGCGTGCGTCGGTGGAAAGGCGAGGATCACGGCTTTCGGTTCAGCGTGCAGCGCGAACTGGTCGAGACCGTGGTGGCGCAGCGAGCGGTCGACTGGAGCAACTCGCTGTTCCTGTCGTGTCGGTTCAGCGCGTGGCGACGGGGGCAGTACAACGAGTACGTCTACAACTTCTTCAAGTCGCTGTCGGCCGAGCGGATGCGGCGCACGGAGGCCGAGGCGCTGCGTAAGCTGCAGCCCGACCAGGGTGTGGCAGCCGATGAGGACATCCACCTTGGTGACTGGATCGTGCAGCGCACGTGCCCGCATCGGAAGGCCGACCTGAGCGTGTTCGGCGAGATCGACGACGGCGAGCTGGTGTGCACGCTGCACGGCTGGCGCTTCGACCTCGAGACGGGCCAGTGCCGAAACGCCGATGATCGGCCGCTACGCGTACGACGGGCATAGGCATCCCGCGCCGCAGGCGACCACTGCTGAAACGGTCAAGCCGTCGGGAACTTGCCGTGCACCCAGATGATGGTGCCGAGGTTCACGATGTCGAGCGACCAGATGAAGTCCATCGCCGGGACGCTGACGCGCACGCAGCCGTGTGACGCCGGGTAGTTCGGAATGCTCGTCATGCCGTGGATGGCGACGCCGCCCTTGAAGTACTTCGGCCGGTAGATCTTCCCGAGATCGCCGTCCCACCATCCGTCGGCGCGCTGGCGGTCAACCTGCCACAGGCCGCTCGGGGTCACCGAGTCGCCGCGGTACACCGTCCACGGCTGGTCCTCGTCGACGGCCTCGTATGGCACCTCGCTGCCGGTCGACGTGTTGAACGTCCACAGCGTCTTGCCATCGACCACGAGGAACAGCAACTGCCGGGTCTTGTCGACCTCGACCAGCGTGCCGTTGTCGGCCGTGGCCCGCCCGCGCTCGGTCATGGTCTGCATGGCGAGGGCGGTGGCGGCGTCGACTTCGGCAGTGGCCTCGAGACCGGCGTACTTCTGGAAGGCCATCACGGCCTGACTGGTTGCCTTGCCGTACAGGCCGTCGATGTCGCCGAGCCAGAAGCCGAGCGCGGTGAGGCGCTCCTGGATCTTCTTGGTCTCCTCGCCATCGGCGGTGCCGACTGCAGCGAGCGGCACCGGCGACGGGCCGATGACCTCGACATTGGGCGGCAGCGTCGTGGTGGTCGTGGTGCTCGTCGTGGTGGTGGACGATGTCGTGGTCGACTCGGGGGTGGTGTCGATCGTGAGCCCGGTGGCGAAGGTGGGCTCGGTGGCGTCGCCCGAGGCGGCGGGTGCCGCAGTCGGGCCGGCATTGGTGGTCTGCGAGCAGCCGGTGGCGGCGACGAGGAGGGGCACGCAGAGCGCGAATGCCGAGCGCCGCCAGACGGATGGGTCGAGGCCACGCCGAACGCGATGGCGTGATGACACGGCGGTATCGGACACGGCGGTATCGGACACGGCGGTATCGGACACGGCGGTATCGGACACGGCGGTATCGGACACGGTGCGGTGGGACACGGGGGTGCGTGTGCTGAATCGGCTCATGGTCGGGGAAGGGGTCGCGTGCTGGCCGTCAGGCTACCGACGGCGCTCAGCCGAATGTCGGCACCTCGCACCACACGGTCAAGCCGTATTTCACGCCTCGCTGCAGTCGCGTCGCCTGGTGCGGGTGAGTGACCAGCGAGGGCCACACGACGGCCTCGCCGATGGCAGCGGTCTCGTTGGTGACTCCCTGTCGCGGAAAGTCGAGCGTGGCGCCGTCGTAGCCGTCGTTCAGCTTTACCGAGGCCGACACCTGCGCCACGTCGTGGTGCATGCGCAGTTCCTCCTGGCCGCCGACCTCGTACTTGATGACGAACACGTCGCGCAGGCCGTGGTAGTCGACATACGGCCAGACCGTCCGCAGCATCGGCCAGACGCGTCGGCCGATGTCGATCTCGACATGCTCGAACAGGCGGGGGCTGATGACGGCGAGCGAGACCTCGTGTCCGGGTACTGGGTCGTCGGGCTGGTGCTCGAACGCGCCCACTGCCTCGGCGGCGCGGATCACCGCAGCGCAGAAGGTCGGCGTCCAGAACGGGACCACGTAGATGTCGGTGCCGATCTCGCGCGGCGCGGCGTCGTGGCTCGAATCGGGGATGGCGTCCTCGTAGCGGAGGATGCGGTGGAGGTCGTCGGTCATTGCCGAGATCGTGTCAGAGTTCGCTGGCCTGCAACTGCCACGGCGCTGTGGGGATGCGTCGGATGTCGAATGCGGCAAGCAGGTCGATGGCGGTGACATCGTCGCCGTCGTCGCAGAGGCCGAGGCTGGCGCCGAGTCGGGCGAGCACGGCGCTGCTGCCAACGCCTCGAGCGGCGAAGTCGGCGAGGGTGACGGCGCCGTGCCGCTTGGCGAGACGCGCGCCGTCGGGCGCCAGCACGAGCGGCACGTGCGCATATGCCGGCTCGGGCAGGTCGAGCAGTTGCTGCAGCAGTCGCTGGCGGGGCGTGCTGCTCAGCAGGTCGTTGCCGCGGAGCACGTGGCTGACGCCCTGCGCGGCATCGTCGACGACGACGGCGAGGTTGTAGGCGGGCACGCCGTCGTTGCGCTGCAGGACGACGTCGTCGGCAACGCCGGTGTAGGCGCCGGCAACGAGGTCGTCCACGGTGAACGTCTCGCCCTCGGCGCGCAGGCGCAGGGCTGGCCGTCGGCCCTCGTCGCGCATCGCCCGACGGCGGGCGTCGGTGAGTGATCGGCAGGTCTGCGGGTACGGCATGTCGTCGCCGTGCGGAGCCTGGGCCGCATCTCGGATCTCGCGTCGGGTGCAGAAGCACTCGTACACGCGGCCGATCGCCGACAGGCGGGCGATGGCGTCGCGGTGCAGGTCGAAGCGGTCGCTCTGGCGGACCACTGGCTCGTCCGGTTCGAGGCCAAGGGCTGCGAGGTCGGCGAGCTGGCGTGTCTCGTGCTCGGCCGACGAGGTGACCCGGTCGAGGTCTTCCATCCGGACGATCCACGACCCGCCCGCAGACCGGGCCTGCAGCCACGACAGCAGGGCGGTGCGCAGATTGCCCAGGTGCAGCGAGCCGGTCGGCGACGGGGCGAAGCGCCCACGGACCGGTCGCTGTGCGGACATTGCCTCAGTCTCGCCGACGATAGGTGCCCCGAGACGCGGCACGGGCGCTGCGCGCGATGCGCAGCGGCCCTGGCCCCACAGTGGAGGGATGCGTCAGGACTCGTTGGCGGAGCGAGCCTTGGCGATGCCGAGGATCATCAGGCCGTAGAGCGCCTTGGCCGTGATGTCGGCCACCGTGTAGCCCGCCTGCCGCAGCACCTCGAGGCCCTGCGACTCGGCGTCGAACACCGGGAACAGGTAGGCGATCGGGTAGACGCACCACGTGATGAGCAGCACCATCGTGGCGCGGTTGATGGCCGCCGACACGGCGCCGCTCTCGCGGCTCTTGGCGGCGCGGAGCTCGGCCACCAGCACCCAGAGGATGTA
The DNA here is from genome assembly GCA_046076025.1 of Ilumatobacteraceae bacterium. Classification (GTDB taxonomy): domain Bacteria; phylum Actinomycetota; class Acidimicrobiia; order Acidimicrobiales; family Ilumatobacteraceae; genus UBA668. The sequence goes on along the minus strand of JBJTRF010000031.1, from coordinate 29,363 downwards.
GGCGAACGGGATCATGGCCAGGACCCACCACAGCCACTTGGTGCCGTTGTCGGTGGACGTCTCGCCGGGATAGCCGAGGGCGATCATCAGCGCCGTTGCGGGGATGAGGCGGGTCATCAGCTTGCGGCGTGCGTCGCCGGCGACGCCGAGCACCACGAGCAACTCGACGATGAGCAGCGGCACCGTGATCAGCCAGTCGGCATACCGGTATCCCTCGTTCATGGTGCCCTCGGCGAAGGCGCTCCACATGCGGTAGTAGTGGTAGCCGGCGATGCCGACGACGATGGCCGACACGGCCACACCCGAGCGGTAGGCCTTCGAGACGCTGTTCATCTGCGTCAGGAAGTAGACGAAGGCACCCAGCATCACCGCCGTGCCGAACGACAGCAGGTTGTAGACGAGCGTGTAGTTGTCGCCCGTCAGCATTACTTCTGACATAACGCGGTCTCCTTTGTTGGTGGACTCGGCTCAGCGTTACATAGGTCACAGCGGGTGTGGCGGATCGTGGTGCCGAATCGGTGTGCCCCGGGGCTGCTGTTACCGATGTTCCGGGGCGGCAGGCGGGGGATGGCCGCCGCAGTCTCGGCGATCGGTCGTGGAATTCGCAGGGATTCCTCAAGGCGTCCGGGACCTGCGCCGATGACTATCGCTGCCGGCGCACCCCGCGTCCGGCGGTGTGCCAGTACCGGTTGCGGTGCGGCACCATCAGAACCCGAGCCAGGGAAGGGAGCGCACGTGCACGATCACCCCGAGTCCGACACGCTGCGTGGTGCCCAGCCCCCGAGTCCGGCCCCCACGTCGGCCGGCCACTCCGACGAGCCGAGTGGCCACGGCTACGTGCGCGAGCGGGCGCTCGCCGCGGTGGCGACGCACCTGGTGCCGGCGCCGTTCCTGCTGCTGCCCTTCACGCTCCTCGTCAGCCGAGTCATGCGCGGCAGTCTGCCCGGGGTGCGCTTCGGGTGGTGGGTGCTGTCGGCCGTGCTCGCCACCGGACTCACCTCGCTGGCGCTGTTCGCCTATCGCAAGCGGGCCGCCGATGCCGTGACGCCGTGGTACGTGCGCGCTGCGCTGCTGGCGGCACTGGCATCGGTCGGCGCCCTCTTCGGGATGTGCCCGTGGGTGGCCGCCGAGGGCGAGATCGAGGTCACGCTGCTGTTCGTCCTCTTCCCGTCGGTGGCTGCCGCAGTGGGGGCCCTGATCATGGCGGGCCGCCGCGAGCTCTACCTCGCCTTTCTCGTGCCGCTCACCGTGCTGTCGTCGATGGCGCTGTCATCGAGCGACGACGACCGCCTTCGCGGGCTTGGCGTGCTGGCGGTGTTCTTCGCTGTTGCGCTCGTGGCGCTGCACCACGTGGTGAGCCGCTCGTCAGTCGAGGCGATCAAGGTGCAGCTGCGGGCCGCAGACCTGCTGGCAGAGCTCGATCACGAGCGGTCCGAGCTCACGGCGGTGAACGAAGAGCTCGAGGCCACCAACAGCAGGCTGGCGCACCAGGCCACCCACGATCCGCTCACGGGGCTCTACAACCGCCGCGGCACGCTCGAGCTGCTCGACCAGCTGCTGGCTTCGGCGAGCGACGAGCACCCGGTGGGCCTGCTCTTCTGCGACCTCGACCGGTTCAAGGCAGTGAACGACGCCCTGGGTCACCGCGGCGGCGACCGCTTCATCAGCATCATCGCCGACCGGCTGTCGCGGAGCATCGAGTCGGGTTCGGTTGCTGGCCGGATGGGCGGTGACGAGTTCGTGGTCGTGATGCCCGATCACGATCTGCGCGCAGCCACGGCGATCGCCAACCGGCTCGTCGAGGCACTGGCGCAGCCGATCTACGCCGAGGGGCGCGAGGTGCCGTCGTCGGTGAGTATCGGCCTCGCCGTGGCGCCGGCGCATGGCACCACCGCCAGCGAGCTGCTCCGCCATGCCAATGCCGCGCTCTACCGGGCCAAGGCCGGCGGCCGCAACCGCGTTGAGTTGTTCGACGGCGAGATGCAGCGCGAGCTCGTCCACCGTCTCGAGGGCGAGCAGGCGCTCCGCCGCGCGATCGACGATGGCGACATCGTTGCCTTCTACCAGCCCGAGATCGATGCCGCGAGCGGACAGATGGTCGGTGCCGAACTACTGGCCCGCTGGGTGCGACGCGATGGACGCGTCGTTGCCGCCAACGAGTTCCTGGCGCTCGCAGCATCGGCAGGACTGCTCGAGCGGATCACCGAGCGCGTCATCGCCAGCGCCCGTCCCCACATCCAGCGCCTCGCGATGCTGGGCCTGCCCGACGGCTTCCGGTTCCGCGTCAACATGGCTCCCGAGGCCACCGAGCGCCGGTGGAGCGACGATCCCATCGACCACGTCCTGCAGGGCCTGTCTGCCTCGCTGGTGACGATCGACGTCCGCGAGAGCGCGGTCACTGCCGACCTTCCTGCGGCGGCCGCCAACATGGCGGCGTTCCGCGCCCGCGGCGGCCGGGTGTGCCTCGACGACTTCGCACGCGGCGTGTCGTCGCTGAGCCTGCTCCGCCGACTGCCGCTCGACGAGGTGCGCATCGACCGACTGTCGATCGACTCCCTCACCGCCCACCCCGCCGACTGGGCCATCGCCAGGTCGATCATCTCGCTGGTGCGCGAACTCGGCCTCGCCGTCACCGCCGACGGCGTGCAGACCGGCGCCCAGGCGGATGCGCTCGTGGCACTCGGCTGCGTCCGCCAGCAGGGGCACCTGTACGCCGAGGCGCTGCCGGCGTCGGCATTCGAGGATTTCCTCCTCGAATGGATGGCCGAGCGCTACCTGCGCCGGCGGACCGATGAACCCATGTGGGGACCGAGCGATCTGACCTAGTGTGCGGAGGCGGCCCGCGCTGGTGCGGTGCCGTCGAGGGTCGAGATGGACGACAGTCCGTGGATGCGAAAGGGGCCGGCGATGCGCTGTCCGTCATGCGCTGCTGACGTCGAGGCCACGCACCGCTTCTGCCATCAGTGCGCAGCCCCCCTGGCTGGCGCCCCGGTGGCCGAGCAGTCGTCGGCGTCGCCCATCAACGTCGTGCCGCTGCCGCTGCTCGGCAGTGCCGAATTGACACCTGTCCCGAGTCTCCCTGCTCGGCCGACGATCGCCGACAGCGCGACAGCGTCACCGCCACCGGGTGTTCCATCGCCGGTGTCGACGCCGCTGGCAGCACCGATGCTGGCGCCGCCGCCCGCCTTCCAGCCGGTACCGGGTGGCGTGCCGCAGCCCGCTCAGTCGACGGCGCCGCAGCCGATTCCGCTGACGCCGCTCGTGCTGAGCGCCGTAGCCGACGAAGCACCCGGCGGTACGGCCGTGGTCGACGCGACGCCGCAGTTCATCGGGTTCGACTCAAAAGGCGATCCGGTGCCGCCGCCGCCCCTCACCGTCGGTGCCCCGATCGTGTCGACGTCGGCCGTCACCGAGCAGGTGTCCGTCGTCGAGCAGACGCCGGCTGACGAGTGGCTGGCTGCGACCGCCGAGCAGCCGGCCGTCACCGCCCGCAGTGGCACGACCGAGGTGCTGCCCGCCGTCGACGATCACCGGTTCCGCCTCACCACGCTGCTGGTGATGGCCGTGCTCACCGGCGTGGTCGCAGTGTCGGCAGGAGTGCTCGACCTGGTGAGCTTTCTCGTCACCGGCACCGATTCCGCCTCGGCGACGTTGCTGCTCGACGACCTCTCGTCGAATCACCTCATCGGCATCGGCATCGGCGTCTTCCTGCTGCTGGTCGGTGCTGTCGTCGGCGCCACCGGCCGGCGCTCGGGGGCCGGCCTCGCCGGCGGCGCGTCGCTCGCGCTCGCCGGACTGCTGGTCAACGCCGTCGGCCTTGGCGTCGACGCGCTCGACGAGGTCGAGGTGCGGTATCTCGCCACGCCCGGCAACACCATCACCTCCACCCGCGAGATCGGCTTCTTCCTGGCCATTGGCGCGGCGGGTCTCGCCGGACTCGCCTTCGTCTCGTCGCTGGGTGCCGCACGCGGCGGCGGCCGGCCGCGCATCGTCCTCGTGCTGCTCGGCATCGTGGCAACCGCAGCCGCGGTCGTCGGGCCGCTCGTGCCGCTGAACGGCGCGGCGTGGATCGACAACTGGTCGCAGCAGGGCGTGCCCGACGCGACGATGTGGCTTCGCCTGGCGACACTGGCGCTGCTGCTCGTGGCGGGCATCACGTCGTTCTCGATCGGCGGGCGATTCGGTGGCACGATGGCGCTGGGAGCCGTGTCGATCGGCGTGTTCCAGAGCGTCACCTCGTATCTCGAACTCGGCGAGCTTCCGCTGGGCCTGGCCAATGGCAACTTCTTCGCCCCCGACGGCGGCCTCGAACTCGAGCCGCACCTCGTCACGCTGGCCGGGCTGATGGCCGTCGTCCTGCTGGGCGTGGTGGCCATCATGGTGCCGACGCGCCGTCGCGCCGAGTAGCGGCCATCCCTCAGTCGCGGCAATACGCTGCCGCTCATGTCTGCCGATTCACCGTCGCCCGTGTCCGTCAAGCTCCAACTTCGCGAGGCACTCGACGCAGCAATGCGAGCTCGCGACGACGTGGCACTCTCGTCGATCCGTCAGGCCCTCACCTCGATTGCCGTGGAGGAGACGGCCGGTGACGAGCAGGTGGTGCTCACTGACGCGCAGGTGCTGAAGGTGCTGGCGACCGAGGTGCGCAAGCACCATGAGACGGCTGACGCCTTCGTGACGGCGGGCCGACCCGATCGAGTCGAGCGGGCGCGAGCAGAGGCAGCCGTGCTCGAGCGCTACCTACCGACGGCGCTCGATGATGCGGCACTGCAGGCCCTTGTTCACGAGTCGGTCGCCGCGCTGGCCGGCAGCGACGGCATGAAGGCGATGGGCAAGGTGATTGCCGCGGTGCGCGAGGCCGCGGGTCCGGCAGCGGACGGGGCGAAGATCGCCGCACTGGTGAAGCAGGCGCTCGGCAGCTGAGCGCTGCGGTGGCGTGGGGCGGCGGGGTCTTCAGCGAGTGGCGGTGGTGAAGGTCCACCACGTGCCGGCATTGGCCAGCGTCGTGCCGGCGGTGTTGACGGCGCGAACCTGCCATTCGTAGCGAGTGCCCTTGAGCAGTCCGCTGAGGGCGACCGAGCGCGCTGTCGCCGTCGAGATCCATGTGGCACCGCACGTGCCGTTGACGGTGGTGTCGATGCAGTACTCGTAGCGCGTGGCGCCAGTGGCGGCGCCCCACGACAGCGAGACGGATGTCTTCACGCCGGTGGCGCCGCTCTTCGGCGACGACTTGACGAATGCGCCGGGAAGGGCGGCGGGATTGATCGTGAGCGTGAGTTCCTTTGCGGCGAGCCCGGTGGCGCCGGGGGCCGTGTCGGCGGCGGTGACGCTGAAGGTGGAGGTGCCCGCAGCGGTGGGCGTGCCGCTCAGCACGCCGGTCGACGACAGCGACAGGCCCGCCGGGAGCGTGCCTGCCGAGACCGACCAGCCGTAGGTGCCGCTGCCGCCGGTGGCGGTGAGGGTGGTGCTGTACGGCTGGCCGACGGTGCCGTTGGGCAGGCTCGACGTCGCGACGGCCACCGGTGCGGCACCGCCGCTGTCGCTGCATCGATAGGCGGTCGATGACTGCAGCGTCGACTGGTTGTGCGAGACCAGCGTTCCCATCTCGCCGTCGGGGCTCTCGACGCCCACGGTTGCCGAACCACCGTTCGAGTCGAGGTCGGTGACGGCATCGCGGTACTGGAAGGTGATCGACTTGGTCGCCTCGTCGAGCACCACCTGGAAGGTGACGGGATTCGTGCTGCCGCCTGCTCGGACAACATCGACCCATGATGCAGCGAATCGACGATTGGGCGAGGTGCCCTGGACGATGGTCCACGTCGATCCGCTGAGGCTGGGATTGATGTCGTCCCACCACGGTGCAGCGATGTTGTTGGGCTCGAGGATGTTGGGAATCGGCGTGTTGAGGAACGACGTCGCGTCGGCGGTGCCAAAGCGGATGTAGCCGTTGGACGACATCGTGACCGTCGAGTACGACACCCCGTAGAACGGGAACGAGAACGGCAGCGCCACCGACACGCCGGCGTCGTCGGTAAGCGACCGGCGGGTGGCGCCGACGTTGTAGTCCATCCACGAGTAGGTGGTGGACGTGCAGGTGTACGGGGCTGGCTGGGGTGGTGCCACGGGCGTGGTGATCGTGGCGGTGTTGCTGACGGCGGTGGCCGCCCCGCCACCGGTTGCCTGCACTCGGTAGCAGTAGGCCGTGCTGCCGCTCAGCCGGCTGTCGTAGAATTGGCTGACATCGGCACCGAACGTGCCGACCGATGCGAAGGTGCCGCACACTCCGGACGTCGAGAGCGCACGCTGCACCACCCAGTTCGTCTCCCCGGTGACGCCATCGGTCCAGCTGAGCGCCGTGGCGTTCCACGCCGTGGCGGTGGCCACGAGCGAACTGGGACTGCCGGTCGGCGCCGAGCCCCCGACGCACGCCGTGACGAGCGAGTCGGCATCGAGCCGCCCGGCACGGTGGGTGCGGCCGTTGAGCGCCGACGTGGGAATCATGCTGTCGAGGATGAGCGATCGCATCTGCGCTGGCGTGCGGGATGCATTGGCGGCTGCGCACAGCACGAGTGCACCGGTGACGTGCGGCGTCGACATCGAGGTGCCGTTCAACGACCCGTACGCACTGGGCGGCAGCGTCGACGTGATGTTGACGCCGGGTGCGGCGATGTCGACCGTGGTGGGCCCGTAGTTGGAGAAACTGGCGAGGCCACCGGTGTTGGTGACGGCGCCGACCGAGATGACGCAGTCCCAGGCACGCGTCGCGGTGGTACATTCGTAGTTGGCCGGGTACGACGCGACGAGGTCGTTGTTGCCCGTTGCGTTGCCGGCGGCGGTGACGAAAAGAATGCCGGCGTTGCCGCCGCGGTTGATGGCATCGAGCATCGCCTGGCTGAATCCGCCACCGGCCCACGAGTTGTTGGTGGCGATCATCCGCAGGCTGTGCCGCGTGGCGAGGTCGGTCATGTAGTCGACGGCGCGAACGGCGTCGGAGACGAATCCGCCAGTTGCGCCGAGGAACTTGCCCGAGACGATGGTGACATCCCACGCCGCGCCGGCGACGCCGATGCCGTTGCCGCCGGCGGCGCCGATGGTGCCGGCGACGTGCGTGCCGTGGGTGTCGGCGTCGCCCGTGGCACCGCCGTCGTAGACGGTGGCGTCGTTGTTGTGGAAGTCGAAGCCGTTCAGGTCGTCGATGTAGCCGTTGAGGTCGTCGTCGATGCCGGCCACCCCAGCCTGCTCGACCGGGTTCACCCACATGTTGTCGACAAGGTCGGGGTGGGTTGCCTGGATGCCCTCGTCGATGACGCCGATCACGACCGACGACGACCCGGTGTGATTGCGCGCCCACGCCTCGGCGGTCTGGCTGCCGAACTGGTTCGCCGGCGCCGACGTGTTGCCGTACATGCCCCACAGGGTTCCGTTCGTCACCAGTGGGTCGTTCGAGACGGCGGCGGCGGTGACGATGTAGTCGGGCTCGGCGAACCGCACGCCGGGCAGCGCTGCCGCAACGGCGAGGGCCGTCGTCACCGCCACGGTGGCGGGAAGGGTCCAGCGTTCGACATCGCCGGCGAGCGGGGAGAGTTGTGCACTGGCGGCCACGTGCAGAGCGGCCCGCGCGGCAGCGCGCTCGGCGGCACTGGCGGCCCGGTCGAAGCCGACGAGCAACACGTCAGGGGCATGCGGCGCCAGTGCGGCGACGTCGGGCCGGTGGCCGCTGGCGGCAGTGACGATCGTGCCGGTGCCGGGTGCGGGCGCGACGAGGCCAGCGAGCGCGCAGAGTGCGACTGCCCTCACGGTCCGCTGGCGCATGCGCGCAGTAATCCCCCCTGGCCCGTGCCGGGCCGCTCCGACCCACCGGAGCGGTGGGGTAACCACTACTAGTAGTAGTGCACCTACGGCCGGCGTTCAAGGGAAATTGAGAACTTCTCTAACAATTGTTCGTCAAGGCAGCGCGCCGGCGAGATCGCCGCACGACGCCGCCGCCGTCGCAGGGCACGCCGAACCGGGGCCCGGCCTGGGAACAGGCCTGGGACCGGGCCTGACACCGGGTCAGCTCGAGCGGCCGGACACCACGTCGACCGCCACCGAGGGGCGCGACACCAGCAGGCCGTCGACGCCCCGGTCGAGCATCTCGACGTAGAACGCCTCGTTCTCCTGCGCAGCGGTGTCGTCCATCCACACCCAGACGGCGAACCCGTCGGCCTGCGCCCTGGCCACGACCGGTGCCGTCAGCACCTCGACCCCGGCATAGAACGGGGGCACCTGGAACACCAGGTCGCCGGCGGCGAAGTCGACGTCGGCGCCGCCGTACCAGGCGATCAGCGTGTCGAGGCCCGGGCTGGTCGCCACGCCGGGGGCTGCGTCCCGAAAGGCGGTGAGCACCTCGTCGGAGAACGACACCACGATCACCGAGTCGGCTCGGCCAAGGGCATCAATCTCGGCGGCCAGCACGGCGGCCCCCTCACGGGCCCACGCCAGGTCGGGCTGTCCGTCGTCACCGGTGGGGATCTTGATCTCGACGTCGAGCACGTGGTCGGGGAAGGCGGTGGCGACCGAGCGGAATGTCTCGATGCGGAAGTCGTCGGGCCCGTAGCCCTCTGGCGCAGGCGTGTCGCCGGTGCGGATGCCCCGCAGCCCGTACGCGCTCGGGTCGAGGCCCTGGTTGCTCCAGGTGTCGCCGGCGAACCAGTACGCATTGTCGAGTGCCGACAGTGCTTCGTAGTCGAGGTCGCGCACCCGGCCGGCGGCCTCGGTGGTGCGGTCGACCGTGTTGTCGTGCTGCACCACGAGCTGGCGGTCGGCCGACAGCATGACGTCCATCTCGAGCACGTCGGCGCCGGCCAGCGCTGCCGTGGTGAAGGCGTACATCGTCGAGTGCGGTGCTTCGAAGTCGCCGCCGGCGTGGGCGATCACGATCGGGCGACGCAGCGCCAGCAGCTCGGCGACCGTGGAGGCCTCCGGCGGGCGCACCCTGTCGAGGGCACGCTCGGGAAGTGCGGTGATGGGCGGACTGGTCGATTCGGTCGGGGCCGGCGACGTGACGCCACTGGCAGCCGTCGTTGCCGGGGTAGTGGTGTCGGACGAGTCGGACTCGTCGGTGCACGCAGTGCCGACGGCCGCAGACAGGGCGGCGATCACCATCAGGTGCTGAACTCGACGCGGGAACCGGAGGCGGGACATGCGCGCACACTACGGGCGTCCGACCCTACGAGACAGCCCGCCGCCACGCTAGGGTCCTTTACTGTGAATTGGACGACGAGCGGCAGGCTGGCGGCTCGCGCGGCGGTCGCCATCCTCCTGGCAGTGACCGCCGTAGCGTGCGGCGGCGGAGGCGACGAGGCGTCGGTGCCCGACGGCGACCCGCAGGAAGCGGCGCTCGCTGCCTGCCTCGCCGGCGAGGCGCAACCGGCGGGCGAGCGCCTGGCGATCGCCACCACCGTGGCGCCGATCACGTCAATCGTTGCCAACATCGTCGGCGGCCTCGCCGACATCACCGGCATCGTGCCCGAGGGCACGAACTCGCACACGTTCGAGCCGCCGCCCAGCGTTGCCGCCACGCTGGCCGGTGCCGACGTAGTCTTCGTCAACGGCCTCGTGCTCGAGGAGCCCACCAAGGACCTCGCTGCCGCCAACATGGCTGACGGGTCGGTGCTGTGCGAGCTGGGCACCTCGATCCTTCCCGTCGCCGACTACGTCTACGACTTCTCGTTCCCGAAGGACGGCGGCAAGCCGAACCCGCACCTGTGGACCAATCCCCCGATGGCCGAGCAGTACGCCCTGCTGGTGCGCGACGTGATGGCCCGGCTCGATCCCGCCAACGCCGATGCCTACATGGCCAATGCGGCCGCGTATGTGGCCAAGCTCGATGCACTCGACGCTGCCGTGCGAACGGCTACCGAGACGGTCGATCCGTCCAACCGCAAGCTGCTCACGTACCACGACGCCTACGCCTACTTCGCCCGCACCTACGGCTGGAACGTCATCGGCGCCATCCAGCCGTCGAGCTTCGACGAGCCCACCCCGAAGGAGATCGCCGACCTCATCGCCCAGGTACGCGAGTCGGGAGTGCCCGCGATCTTCGGGTCGGAGGTCTTCCCCAGCCCGGTGCTCGAGCAGATCGGCAACGAGACCGGCGTGCAGTACGTCGACGTGCTGCGCGACGACGACCTTCCCGGCGAGCCGGGCGATCCCGAGCACTCGTTTCTCGGCTTGATGCGCTTCGACTATGTCACGATGGTCGAGGCCCTCGGCGGCGATGCGTCAGCCCTCCTTGCCCTCGACGTCGCCGACGTCGCGACTGATACGGCGATGTATCCACAGTGATCGATTCGCAGCAAATCGCAGTGCCGCTCGTCGAGTTCGACGGCGTGTCGCACACCTACGGCGGGCCGCTGGTGCTCGATCACGTGCACCTGTCGGTCGACGAGGGCTCGTTCCTCGGCATCATCGGCCCGTCGGGCTCGGGCAAGACCACAATGCTGCGCCTCCTCCTCGGCAAGCTGCAGCCCTCGGCCGGCACGGTCCGCCGCCAGCCCGACATGCGCATGGCCTATGTGCCGCAGATCGAGACGGTCGACTGGAACTTCCCGATCACCGTGGCCGAAGTGGTGCAGATGTCAGCCAAGGGTTCGTGGCGGCGCCCCCGGGCAACGGCGGCCGAGCGCCGGTCGGTGTCGGAGGTCCTCGAGCAGCTGGGTCTCGGCGGCCTCGAGCAGCGACACATCCGCGACCTGTCGGGCGGCCAGCAGCAGCGCGTGTTCATCGCACGCGCACTGCACCGCCGGCCGCAGTTGCTCGTGCTCGACGAGCCGACGTCGGGCGTCGACGTGCGCACCCGCCACGAGATGGTGCACCTGCTCTCCGACCTGCACCAGGGCGGGATGTCGATCGTGCTCACGACGCACGACATCAACGGCCTCGCAGCGCACCTGCCGCTCATCGCCTGCGTGAACCGGCGCGTGGTGGCGGTGGGCACGCCGCGCTCGGTGCTGACGCCCGAGGTGCTCGAGACCACCTACGGCGCGCCGATGGACGTGCTCGAGCACGGCGGCCTGCTGATCGTCGCCGATTCCCCGGCGGTGGCTCGATGAGCCTGTTCGAGCCGTTTCAATTCGAGTTCTTCCGCAACGGCCTCGCTGTCTCGGTGCTCGCCGGGGCCATCTGCGGCCTCGTCGGCGTCTTCGTGGTGCTGCGTCACCTCAGCTACATCGGGCACGGCCTGTCGCACTCGATCTTCGGCGGGGCAGCGGCAAGCGCCGTGCTGTCGGTGAACTTCTACCTCGGTGCCGGGCTCTGGGGACTGCTGTCGGCGCTGATGATCGGCAGGGTGGCGCGTCGCGGCCGGATCGGCTCGGATGCGGCCATCGGCGTGATCACCACCGGCTCGTTCGCACTGGGGCTGGCGCTGTCGAACACCTTCGGCCAGGCCAAGCGCTCGATCGAGGCCGTGCTGTTCGGCTCGGTGCTGGGTGTCTCGGTAGTCGATGTCGTCGCGGTTGCCATCGTCGGGATCGGGGCGGTGGCTGTGATCGTCACCCAGTACCGGCCGCTGCTCTTCGCCACCTTCGATCCCGAGGTGGCCGATGTCAGCGGCGTGAAAGTGCCGCGCATGGAGGCCCTGCTGATGCTGATGCTGGCGGCAACCGTGCTGTTCACGATGCAGGTGGTGGGCGTGCTGCTCATCAGCGCCTTGCTGGTGACGCCGGCGGTCATCGCGCGCATGCTCACCAACTCGTTCGCCCGGATGCTGTTCATCTCGCCGTTGATCGGCTCGATGTGCGGCCTGTTCGGGATGGTGCTGAGCTACCACCTCGACATCTCGCCGGGGGCGACCATCATCCTCGTTGCCTCGCTGCTGTTCGTGGTGGTCTACGCCGTCACCGGGCGTCGTGGTCGCAGCGCGGTTGTCGGGCTCGTGCACTGACCGGCACGGGTGCCGTCAACTGTCGGAACGAAGATCCCACTCCTGCCCGTCGGGCGTGTCGCGTACCTCGATGCCGGCGGCGGCCAGGCCGTCGCGGATGAGGTCGGAGAGGTCATAGCGCTTGGCGGCGCGCACCTCGCGTCGGGCTGCGAGGGCCACGTCCACCACCGGCGCGACGACGGCACGCGGGTCGACGAGACCGCGTGCCGACACCTCGCCGAGGCGCACGATCATCGAACGCAGTGTCGTGCGCGCCCGGTCCATCTCGTCGCTCTGCAGCGTGTCGGCAGACCAGGCGGTGATGGCAGCATCGAGCTCGAGCACGGCGGTGACCGCACCGGCCGCGTCGCGGCGTGCCACGGCCTCGTCGAAATCGCGCCCGAGTCGCTCGGCGTCGGCGGCAAGTGACGCGCCGGTGCCACCCGCAGCGCTGAGGGCATCGGCGGCGACTGTCGTCGTGTCAGCGTGCGACGGCCGGGCGCCGAGTGCCGCGCCGTCGTGGGGGCCGCGCCGCAGCACGTCGATGGCGACGGTCTCGCCCGCAGGGATCTCCATCGAGACGCCGTCGCGACGAACGGTGACGACGCCGAGGCCCACCACGGTGGCGGTGTCGGCATCGAGGTCGAGGATCACGCCCGTGTGCTCGTCGACGCCGAGCACGAATGCCCCGTCAGGGAGCTCTCGCTCGAGGATGCGCAGCCGCCGCTCGCCGAGATAGCAGAAGCGGGTGTCGTGGTGGCCGCCCTCGGCGTTGTTGTAGTGCGGAATCACCGCCGCCGACAGGCCGACGACGGAGAGCAGGTCGAGACCCTCGAGCCAGTAGGGATCGTGGCCCGACTTGTAGATCTCGTAGACCGGCACGGTGCGCACGCCGAGCGTCAGCGCAGCGGCGCTCGAGAACGTGACGGCGCCGCCGGTGCGCAGCTTGTCGGCGAGCAGCTCGGGCAGCGGCGTGCCGGCCCACTGCCGCAGCGCATAGGTGGGACTGCCGGGCCCGGCGAAGACGAAGCGCGCCGCCCGGACGGCGGCGAAGGCGGTCTCGCGCTCGAGCGTCGTGGCGGCATCGACACGCTGCAGTCCGGCCACGCCCACCGCTCGCTTGAGGCTCACCCGGAAGTACTCGATCGTCTTGGCCGACAGTTCGTCGGCGTTCTCCTGAAAGCCGAATGGCGTGTCGAGGAAGACGGCGGCGATGTCGCCGCGGGCATCGCCCGTGTCGGCGATGGCCACCCGCTCGAACACCTCGCGGTGCGGCTTCACCATGGTGGGGGCGGTCTCCCCGCTGCCCATGATGGTGAGTAGTCGGGTCATGGTGACTGCTCCTTCGACGTGATGCGGGCAGCGAATGAGCGCAGCACCTCGGCGAGCGGCTCGGGGTGCTGGGCATGGATGTCGTGATCGGCCGGCGAGAACCAGTGCGCGTCGCCGTGGGGAAGGGCGGCGAGTGCCGCATCCACGGCCTCGCGCTTGTCGTGCGTCCAGGCGACGTCGCCGGTATCGGCGGGCACGAGCAGCACCGGCAGCATGATGGTGGGGAAGAGCGTTGACGGTCGGTGGTCGAAGAGGGCGCGCAGGATCATCAGGTGGCGGTCGAGGGTGAGCCACGGAGCGATGGTGCCGTCGGGTCGGACGTCGAAGTTGGCGAGGGCCCCGCGGATACCCGACTCGGGCCAGCGCGGATGGGCGCGTCGCATGTGCGACTCGATCACCTCGAGGGGCGTGCCGATGAGTCGCGGCGGGGCGAGGACGGTGCGGCATTCCTCCCAGTCGTCGAACCGCGTGCCCAACTCGATGAAGCCGCCGTCGACGGCGACGACGCCGGCGACCGACTCGGGACGGGTGGCGGCGAGCTCGACGACGACATTGCCGCCCCACGACTGACCAGCGACGACCGGCCGCCGAAACCCGAGGGCGTCGATGACGGCGACGAGGTCGGCGGTGACGGTGGCGAAGTCGTAGCCGTGATCGGGCTTCGACGACCGTCCGTGGCCGCGCTGGTCGACGCTGGCGACCGGATGCCCCGCTGCAGCGAGCGACTCGGCAACGCCGTCCCAGAGGTGGGCATTGGAGGCGAGTCCGTGGACGAGCACGAACGGCGTGCCGTCGGCCCCGTGGTTGCGGGTGAGCACGCGCAGTTCGACGTCGGACTCGACCGCCACGCGGTGCTCGCGCGGTGCCGTGGCGTCGCGTGGGGCTGCGATGTCGGCGGGGGACATTGGTGGTGACGGTATCGGCGTTGCTGCCGCCCGCCTCGTGGCGGCGTGCCGGGTCAGTTGAACGATCCGACCGCGTACAGGTCGGACGAGCGATCCAGCAGCGGGGCCACCATGGCGGCGAGCCGTTCGACGTTGGCGACGTATCGATCGCCGTGCGCATCGACGTGGGCAACGCTCATCGTCCATGACTCGCTCTTGCCCCACGGCGGCAGGAAGATGCCGCCGTTGTGCTGCACCAGGAAATGCAGGTGGCTGAGCGCCGTCGAGATCTGCAGGAACGACCGGTAGTCGGTGGCTGGCGTGTCGTGGAAGACCACCGATCCCTTGAACCCGATGGCATGACCGTACGACGGCTGCCCGTGCGCGGCGAGCACGGCGCGGCACTCGTCGAGCATGCGTCGGCCGCGCTGCTCGGCGATGCCGTACACGTCGGGAGTGAGGACGTCGTCGAGCACGGCGCGGGCTGCGGCCATCGTGAGCGGATTGCCGTTGAACGTGCCGATCTGGTCGTAGAGGCCGGTGGTGATGGCATCCATCACCTCGGCAGTGCCGCCGATGGCGCCGCAGGGGATACCGCCGCCGAGCGCCTTGGCGAGGCAGACGATGTCGGGCCGCACGCCGAAGAGCCGAGTTGCGCCGCCCCAGTGCACGACGAGTCCGGTCTTCACCTCGTCGAACGCGACGAGCCCGCCGTGTCGGCGGACGAGATCGCAGGCGCCCTGCAGGTAGTCGGGCGAGGGAGGGATGATGCCGGCATTCATCATCATCGGCTCGAGGATCATGCCGGCGATGTTGCCCTCGTGTGCCTCGAGCGTGCGCTGCAGGGCAGCGAGATCGTTGAACGGCACGATCCTGATGAGGTCGGCCATCGCCTGGGGGATGCCGCTGCCGGCGATGCGCGTGGGGTTGTCCTCCGGGCCGAGCATGTCGAGACTGCGGAACGACGACACCATGATCGCGTCGCTGTGCCCGTGATAGCTGCCCTCGACCTTGATGACCAACTGGCGGCCGGTGATGGCCCGCATCAGGTGGATGGCGTCCATGGTGGCCTCGGTGCCAGAGTTCGTGAATCGCCACATCGGCAGCCCGAACCGCTCGCGCAGCGACTCGGCGACGGCGATGGCGTCGTCGGTTGGCTGGGCGAAGTGCGTGCCGAGCGTGACGCGCCGCTGCACCGCCTCGACCACCGCCGGGTGCGCATGCCCGACGACGTTGACGCCGTAGCCCCCGTGGAAGTCGACGTATTCGGTGCCGTCGGCATCCCAGACGAGGCCGCCCTCGCCGTGGCTCACCCACACCGGGCAGGGCTTCGAGCTCGCCCAGCTCGAGGTGACGCCACCCGGCATGACGGTGCTGCCGCGAGCGCCGAGCTCCTGCGAGCGTCGGGTGCGGCCGAGGAAGGCGGCCTCCTCGGCTCGGATCAGGTCGTCGAGGGACTGGTGGGATGCGCTGTGGTCCATGGCAGTGCCGGCGTGGACGGATGGTCGTCGCCGGTGGACGACCTGCGGAGGGGCCGCATCGCAAACGACGCTAGCCCACCCTGACGCAGGCGGGGATGGGTCGGTGCTCGTCGGCTGATTACCTTCGTCCCCTTGTGCCGCAGCCCCGCCGTGCCGACACTGAGTCGAGCCGCAGCGTCTGTCATCGTGGCGGCCAGAGGAGCGTGTCATGAGCGACGCCAGGTCCGACACCGGAGAGTCGACAGAGGGGCCGGCACGACGTGCTGTCCGACGGACCGCTCGCGGGCCGCTGCTGGCGGCGCTGTGCGTCGCCGCTGTCGCCTGCGGCACCACGGAGACGTCGAACACCACGAGCGTCCCCGACACCACCGTCCCCGATTCGTCGACGTCGGCACCGTCGACCACTGTGCCGTCTAGTTCGGTGCCGCCATCAACTGACACCCCCACCACGGTGGCGCCGCCGCTGGAGCAACCTGCGATCTGGCCGGCCGCGGGTGAGTACTTCGACCTTCCCGAGCTGGCAGCGGCCGACTTCGTGGTGCGCGTGCTGGGCGTGCCGCCCGTGCTCGGGCCCTTCATGGCGGGCGACTCGCGCAGCGGCGAGATCGAGGTGCTGTCGCCGGGCGGATCGCTGACCGGCCGAGGCGTGCTGTTCTTGCGCCAGCTCGGCCCGCTGGGCGGCTGGTTCGTCACCGGCATCGGCAACGACGTGGCGGCGGTGGCGTCGCCGGCGCAGGGCGACACCGTGGCGGCGGGATCCCTGACGGTGCAGGGCACCGGCTACGGCTTCGAGGCGGCCATCTCGGTGAGCGCGTACGTGGCGGGGAACCCGGTGCCGCTCGACACGGTCTCGACGCAGGCCGGATCGATGGAGTCGCCGGGCGCGTTCACCGTGACGCTCGACCTGTCGGGCGCATCCCCGGGCGACATGGTGATGATCCTGGTGCGCGGCGGCGTGGGCCTCGAGACCGACCCGGGCGAGCTCGGCGCAGTGGCGGTGGTCGTCGGCTGAGCGCCGCCGTGCCGTCCGGGTGAGCCTCGGCCGCTGACCGGTGCGGGGGATGTCACGCGGGCTCGGGGACGGTGCGTTGGGTTCGCAGGGTGCGGCACAGGGCCGCCAACCCTCGACCAAGGAGGCCGTCATGACCGCCCAGTTCCCCACCCTCACCGCCATCGGCACCGAGATCGACCTCGACCTGCCCCTCAGCGATGTCGACGTCGAGGTGGCCGTCGACGCATTCGGCTACACGGCGCTGGTGACCCAGGTCTTCGGCAACGACCACGATGCGCCGATCGAGGTGCTGTACACCTTTCCGCTGCCCGGTGGCGTCGCCGTGCACGGCTGCACCATTCGCATCGGCGACCGCGTGCTCGACGCCGCGCTGAAGGAGATCGGTGAGGCCCGCATGGAGTACGACGAGGCGGTCAAGAAGGGTCTCACGGCCTCGATCGTCGAGAAGAACCTGTCCGAGGTGTTCACCGTGCGCGTCGGCAACGTGGCGCCGAACAGCGAGATCGAGGTGCAGCTCACGCTGCACGGCGAGGTGCACATCGACGAGGCGCAGGCAACGATGCGCTTCCCCGCCGTCGTGGCGCCCCGCTACTCGTCGCCTGACGCTGCGGCCGAGTCGGCAGACACCCGGCTGCTTCCCCGCGCCCCGGGCGTGTCGGCATCGGTGCGCACCCGCTTCTCGATCGAAGTCGCCGACGGCACCGTCGTCGACGGCTCGTCGATCTGCTGCACGTCGCACCACGACGTCGGCAGTGCACTGGGTCATCGCATCGACGACATCGCGCTCGACCGCGACGTCGTGTGGCGGTGGCCGGTCGCACCCTCGACGACGATGGCCCGCTGGATTCCCGATACCGACGATCCCGAGCAGGGCATCGTCGAAGTGGTGATCCGCGAGTCGTCGGCCGAGGGCGCGACCCGCGCGCCCGTCGACGTGAGCATCCTCATCGACCACTCCGGCTCGATGGGCGGCACCGGCCAGGCGATCGCCAACGGCATCGCCGGCGACATCCTCGCCACGTTGGCAGTTGGCGACACCGCCGACGTCGTCCAGTTCGACGACGAGGTCGAGCCGCTGGCGGCATGCGCGACTGGCCCGGTGCAGCCTGGCAGCGCTGCGTTCCGGAAGCTGATTGACGAGGTGACGCAGATCCACTCGTCGGGCGGCACCGAGTTGCTCGACGCCATCCGCTTCGCAGCGAAGCGCCTCCCCACCCCGGCCGATGGCCGCGAGCGCGTGCTGGTGCTGATCACCGACGGCCACTTCGGCAACGAGGGCGAGGCGGTGCGCCTGCGCTCGACCGTGCTGAAGGGCGTTCGCATCGTCGTGGTGGGCGTCAACATGGCGGTGAGCGGCGGCTTCCTCACCGAGCTGGCCAGCGGCCCGTATGTCGAGCTCGTCTACGACGACCGACGCCGTGTGGAGGTGAGCCAGCGGATCTGCTCGCGCATTGCCGCCCCGCTGCACACCGGCCTGCAGATCGAAGGGGCCACCGAGCCCACCCGCCCGCTCGGTGTCGACGTGTACCCGGAGGCACTGGTGCGCATCTGCGGCCGCATGGGGCGGCCGGGTGCGAGCGTGACGCTGGTCGGCAGTGCCGGCCAGCGTGTCGAGGTGCCCGTCATCGAGTCGGCTGACGGCTCGATCCGCACCCGCTGGGCGGCGGCCCGGCTCATCGTGCTCGAGCACGACCATGCCGACGACGACGAGATCGTCGCCCTGTCGGTGCGCTACCGGATGCTGTGCAAGCGCACCGCCTGGATCGTGGTCGACCGCGAGGGGCCGGTGCAGGACGTGGCCCCGGTGACGATCGTGCAGCCGGTCGAGGAGTCGTTCGGTTTCGGCGGAGTCGACCTGCAGTTCGCGTACTCCCAGCCGTTGTACTGCAGGTCCGTCGACGACGATGACGTCATGTTCAGTGCCCCACGCGGGGCACGGCCGATGATCGGAGCCATGCGGTCGCCGGCACCTCGCCGGCCGCGGCTCCCGCTGCCCCCGGTGCCGAGCACCGACATCGATGCACTGGTGGACGAGCTCGTCGCGGCACTGCTCGACCTACGCACCACCTCAGCGGTGCCGCCCGAGCTGGTGACGCTGGTCGATCGGTGCAGGCGGGTGGTGTCGCCGTCGCTGCGGCGCAGCCTCAGCCGACTCGGCATCGATGCACTCGTCGGCGCCGTGCAGCAGCGCACGGTCAACCGCATCGTCCGCCTGCTCGAGCGAGTGGTCGACGACCTGCGGCAGCACACCGCCGCATCGGTCGAGATCTGACGTCAGGTGCCGCAGAAGGTGACGTAGCGCCCCGTGCCGGCCGGTGCCGGCAGGGCGTGGCGCTCGAGGCCTGGCCGTGCCGTGAACGGCTGGCCGAGGGCGTCGAGCAGCGTCGCCAGCGGTGACATGTCGTCGGCGGTGGCGGCAGCGAGCGCCTCCTCGACGAGGTGGTTGCGGGCGATGTAGACGGGGTTCACCCCGTCCATTGCTGCGGCCACCTCGTCGGCGCGCCGGGGGCCGGCCGACAGGAAAAGCCGCCACCGGTCGCCCCACGCGTCGAATGCCTGGCGTGCCAGCGGCCCGTCGGCGAGTGCCGTGCCGGTGAGTGCCGTGCCGGTGCCTGCAGCGCTGTCGTGGCGGAGCGAATCGGCGAGCGAGCGGAACGCCGACGTGTAGTCGACGCCGTGCGCGTGCAGCAGGCCGAGCAGCTCGTCGACCAGCAGGTCGGCCGCATCGGGATCGACGGCCGTATCGGTGAGGCCGATCTTGCCGCGCATGCCGGCGCGCCAGTGGCGGTCGAACTGCCCGGGGAACTCGCCGAGCTGTTCGGTGGCGATGGCCACGGCCTCGTCGCGGTCGTCGGACAGAAGCGACAGCATTGCCTCGGCGAGGCGGGCGAGATTCCAGTGCGCCATGTTCGGCTGGTTGCCCCACGCATATCGTCCGCCGTGGTCGATCGAACTGAACACCGTTGCGGGGTCGAAGGCGTCCATGAAGGCGCAGGGCCCATAGTCGATCGTCTCGCCCGAGATCGTCATGTTGTCGGTGTTCATCACGCCGTGGATGAAGCCGACGAGCATCCACTGCGCCACGAGCGATGCCTGCCCCGCCACCACGTGGCGATACAGGGCGCGGTACGGCTGTGCGTCGTCGCCTGCCGACGGGCAGTGTCGGGCGATGGCATGGTCGGCGAGGCGGCGCAGCAGCGTTGGGTCGGAGTGCGAAGCCGCGTACTGGAAGCTGCCGACGCGCAGGTGGCTCGAGGCCACGCGAACCAGCACTGCGCCGGGCAGCGGCTGCTCGCGGGCAACTCGCTCGCCGGTGGCGACGACGGCGAGCGCCCGGGTGGTTGGGATGCCGAGTGCGTGCATCGCCTCGCTGACGATGAGCTCGCGCAGCATCGGCCCGACGGCAGCCTTGCCGTCGCCGCCGCGCGCGAACGGCGTGCGACCCGAGCCCTTCAGGTGGAGGTCGTGGTGCCGGCCGTGCGGATCGACGATCTCGCCGAGCAGCAGTGCCCGCCCGTCGCCGAGCCGCGGCGAGTATCCGCCGAACTGGTGGCCAGCATATGCCTGCGCCACCGGGCGGGCACCCTCGGGCACGGCGCCGCCGGTGAGCAGGGCGATGCCGTCGGGTGTGCGCAGGGCGTCGGCGTCGAGGCCCAGGTCGGCGGCGAGCTCGTCGTTGAGGGCGAGCAGGCGAGGCGAGGCGATCGGCGCCGCCTGCCACGGTTCGTAGAGGCCGACGAGATCGCGGGCGAACCAGTCATCGAGCCGGAAGGCGACGGCGGTGCCCATGCCGCTCACGCTAGGGGCGGCGACGACAGCTGTCGCCACCGAGCGAGTCGGGGCTCAGGCCGGGCCGGTGAAGAGCGAGCCCTTGTTGAGGTGCCGGTCGTCGCCATTCGACGACTGGCCCTGTCGCTGCTTGGCCTCGGCCCTGGCGACCACCTGGTGGTGCACTTCGTCGGGGCCATCGGCGAGTCGAAGCGTTCGCTGGGCGTGGTACATGTCGGCGAGCGGGAACCATCTCGAGATGCCTGCGGCACCGTGCATCTGGATCGCCTCGTCGATGATGTCGCAGCACTTCTCGGGCACCATTGCCTTCACGGCGCTCACCCACACACGAGCCACGGCGTTGCCGAGAGTGTCCATCGCCTTGGCGGCGCGTAGCACCATCAGCCGCATTGCCTCGACCTCGATGCGCGCCCGCGAGATGACCTCCATGTTCTTGCCGAGGTTGATCAGTTTCTTGCCGAAGCCCTCGCGGCTGAGGCCGCGGTCGACCATCATCTCGATGGCACGCTCGGCGGCGCCAATGCTGCGCATGCAGTGGTGGATGCGACCAGGTCCGAGACGCAACTGCGAGATCTCGAAGCCGCGGCCTTCGCCCCACAGCACATTCGAGGCCGGCACGCGGACGTCGGTGAAGCGGAGGTGCATGTGGCCGTGCGGTGCGTCGTCGTTGCCGAAGACGTCCATTGCGCCGACCTTCTCGACGCCGGGCGCGTCCATGGGCACGAGAATCTGCGACTGCTGCTTGTAGGTGTCGGCGTGCGGTGACGTCTTCACCATTACGATCATGATCTTGCACCGCGGGTCGCCGGCGCCGGAGATGTAGAACTTCTCGCCGTTGATGACCCACTCGTCGCCGTCGAGTACGGCACTCGTGCTGATCTGACGCGCATCCGACGACATCACGCCCGGCTCGGTCATGGCGTATGCCGAGCGAATCTCGCCGCGCAGGAGCGGCTCG
Source organism: Ilumatobacteraceae bacterium (assembly GCA_046076025.1). Lineage (GTDB taxonomy): Bacteria > Actinomycetota > Acidimicrobiia > Acidimicrobiales > Ilumatobacteraceae > UBA668. Next base: position 8,002 of record JBJTRF010000031.1, on the reverse strand, counting down.
AGCCACCGCTGCTTCTGCTCTGGGGTGCCGACGCGCTCGAGCACCTCCATGTTGCCGGTATCGGGAGCTGAGCAGTTGAGGCACTCGGAGGCCAGGCGGTTCTTGCCGAGCTCGACTGCGATATACGCATAGTCGAGGTTGCTGAGGCCCACGCCTGTCTCGGCGTTGGGCAGGAAGAAGTTCCACAGTCCGAGCGAACGAGCCCGCGACTTCGCCTGCTCGAGCAGTTCGAGCTGGCCGGGGGCCCAGCTCCAGCGGTCGGCCCGTCCCTCACCGAGGCGGTGGAACTCCTCGGTGATGGGATCCACCTCGTCGCGGATGAACGCCTTGACGGCGTCGTAGAGGGGGCGGACTTTCTCGGACATCCGAAGGTCGAAGTCGTCCATGCTCGCTGTCTTCAGTGCGCCGCCGGCCATCGGGTGCCTCCTGTGAGTCGTGCTGCACGGCAGGCTCGGGTGTCCCGGTGACGGGGTGGATCGCCGGGTGGCCGATGGTGCCTGCCGCATGTCATGGTGCCAGATGTCCCGCAGGCGGGCCGAATGGGGCCGCTGCACGGCCGGCATCCGGCCGCAGATCGGCAAGGATGCGCTCATGACCACTGGTGACGACACCGCTGCGCTGCTGGCCCGCCGTGACGCGGTGTTCGGCAGGGGCTCGACGATCTTCTACGACCACCCGGTGCACCTCGCGCGCGGCGAGGGTGTCTGGCTGTTCGACCCCGACGGCAGGCGGTATCTCGATCTCTACAACAACATTCCCGTGGTGGGTCACTGCAATCCACGGGTGGTGGAGGCGATGTGCGGTCAGGCATCGGTGCACACGACGCACACGAGGTACCTCGACGGACGGATCGTCGAGTACGCCGAGCGGCTGCTGGCCCTGCATCATCCCGTCGTCGACAACGTGGTGTTCACCTGCAGCGGCACCGAAGCCAACGAGGTGGCGATGCGGATGGCGAGGATGGCCACCGGCGGCACGGGCTTCATCTGCACCGATGCCACGTATCACGGCAACAGCGACCTGGTGGGCAGCCTCACGCGGGCGCCGCGCCGTGGACGGCCGGGCGTGCATGCCATTCCGTTCCCCCAGCGCTATCGCCCGTTGCGCGACGGGCTGAGCGACGCCGAGCTGTGCGACGTATATCTCGATGAGGTGCGCGCCGCCATCGACGACTTCGCTGCCGAGGGGACGCCGCTTGCGGGGGTGATCTTCTGCTCGATCCTCGCCAACGAGGGCCTGCCTGACGTGCCGGGCGATTTCCTGCCGCGTGCTGCGCAGATGGTGCGCGAGGCGGGCGGCGTGGTGATCATGGACGATCAGTCGGGCTTCTGCCGGAGTGGCAGGTGGTGGGGCTACGAGACGATGGGCGTGGTGCCCGACATCGTGACGATGGGCAAGCCGATGGGCAACGGCATCCCGGTTGCCGCATGCGCGGCCCGGGCCGATCTCGTCGAGCTGTTCCGCTCGCGTACCCGGTACTTCAACACCTTCGCCGGGAGCCCGCTGCAGGCGGCGGCGGGCATGGCTGTGCTCGACGAGATCGAGGGCCGACGCCTGCTCGACCAGGTGAACGACGTCGGCGGCCGCCTGCTGCAGTCGCTGCGCGAACTGTCTGCCGATGTGGCGCCCGCCGGCGACGTGCGCGGCTGCGGCCTGTTCATCGGCATCGAGTGGGTGAAGGACCGCGAGACGAAGGAGCCCGACCTTGACGGCGCCGTGCGAATGGTCAACCTGCTGCGCGACCGCGGCATGCTGCTGTCGAATGCCGGGGCGCACTCGAATGTGCTAAAGATCCGGCCGCCGCTCGTCTTCGAGCAGCAGCACGCCGACGTGTTCCTCGAGACATTCGAGGCCGCCTTGCACGACATCGGGTGCTGAGCCGATGGGCAGCGAGCAAGCTGTTGGCACTGGCCTGCAGGCCATGCAGTCGGCGGCGATGAGGGCGCTGGGGGCATGGGATCTCGACGCCGACTCGCTCGAGTTTGTCGTCGCGCGCGAGAACGCGGTGTTCAGGGCTCGCCAGCGCGACGGTCGATGGGCGGCGGTTCGCGTGCTGCGTCCCGGGTACCACGATGCTGCGGAACTGGAAAGTGAGGTGGAGTGGATCACGGCGCTCATTGCCGCCGGCATCGACACGCCGGCACCGGTGGCCACCCGTGATGGCCGCCACTTCGTGACGGCAGTGGGCGATGACGGGCTCGATCGCACCGTGGGCGTAGTCGAGTGGATCGACGGCGAGCCGCTCGCAGCCTCGCTGCTCGATGACCGCGGCATCGACATCTGCCGCCAGCTCGGCGAGCTGATGGCGAGGTTCCACGATCACGCCTGCTCGTGGGCGCCGAGCCCGGCGTTCACCCGCCACCGCCTCGACGCAGAGGGCCTGCTGGGCAACGATCCGTGGTGGGGTCGATTCTGGGAGGTGCCCGAGATTGGGCCGCAGCATCGGCCGGCGATCGATGCTGCTCGACGGGCGCTGCGCGAGGTGCTCGACTGGCTCGGCACGTCGCCGTCGACGTTCAGCCTGATCCATGCCGATCTGCTGCCGCAGAACGTGCTCGTGCGCGATGGCCGCCCATACGTGATCGACTTCGACGATGCCGCCTACGGATGGCATCACTACGACATGGCGGTGGCGCTCTACGACATCGCCGACGGCGTTGCCCGGGCTCGTCGCCGCGCTGCGCTGCTCGACGGCTATCGCCAAGTGCGAGAGTTCTCCGCAGGCGACGAGTCGCTGTTGCCGGCGTTCCATGTGCTTCGACAACTGCAGGTGATCGGCTGGCTCCATCCGCGGATCGACGTGATCCTGAGGGTGAATGGGCGGTCGGACACGCGGTTCGAAGTGTTGGCGGGCCGCCTCGAGCGCGTGGTGGACGACATCGACGAGTGGCTGTCGTCGGAGTGAGACCCGGAGCGCTCAGCGGTCGATGAGCCGCACCATCGACGGGTCGAGGCCGGCGATCGAGGTGACGCCGAGCAACTGCAGCGTGCGTTCGATGTCGCTGCGGAAGATGTCGACGACGCGCTGCACGCCGGCCTCGCCACCGGCCATGAGCCCGTACAGGTAAGCGCGGCCGACGAGGGCGGCGGATGCTCCGAGTGCGACGGCTGCCACGACGTCGGCACCGCTGCGGATGCCGGTGTCGATCATGACCTCCATCCGTCCGCCGACCACCTGCACCATCGGCGCCAGCAGTTCGAGCGGTGTCGGTGCGCGGTCGAGCTGGCGGCCGCCGTGGTTCGAGATGACGATGCCATCGACGCCCATGTCGGGCATCCGCTCGGCGTCGTCGATTCGCTGCACGCCCTTCACCACCAGCTGGCCCGGCCACACGTCGCGAAACCACCGCAGGTCATCCCAGGTGACGCCCGCGTCGAACATCGCGTCGGCGATCTCCTCGAGCGACATTCCCGAGTCGTGGCCGCCGGAGGCGAAGACGAGCGGCTCGGTGGTGAGGAAGTCGAACAGCCAGCTGGGATGCCGCGCGCCGTCGACAAAGGTGCGCCACGTGAGCGACGGCGGAATCGTCAGGCCGTTGCGGACGTCGCGCAGCCGTCCCCCGGTGACGGGGACGTCGACGGTGAGCACGAGCGTGTCGAACCCCGATGCCATGGCGCGCTCGATGAGCGCCAGGCTGCGGTCGCGGTTTCGCTGCACGTAGAGCTGGAACCAGCGCCGGCCATTGCCCGATGCCGTGGCGAGATCCTCGGGCGAGGTGGTGCCGACAGTGGAGAGCGCGTAGGGAATGCCCGCTCGCGCTGCCACGCGCGCTACCGCCGTCTCGCCGCGGGTGTGCATCATCCGCGTGTAGCCGGTTGGCCCGAAGACGAGCGGCATGGCGCTTGGCATGCCGAGGACGGTGGTGTCGGTGGATACCGTCGTGACATCGCGCAGCACGAAGGGGCGGAACTCGATGCGGTCGAAGGAATCCCGCGCCCGACGCATGGCGACCTCGCTCTCGGCGCCGCCATCGACATAGTCGAAGACCGCGCGCGGCCTGCGGCGCTTGGCGATGGCGCGGAGGTCGGCAATGTCGGCTGCCCCCTGCACGCGGCGCTCGTCGCGGGTGGCGGCGCGCTCCCGTCGCTGCAGGAGCGGCGCGAATTCGCTCGGCCGAGGAAGTCGGCGACGGATCCGGGGCGGACGGTCGTGCATGTCACGACCCTAACGAGGCTGGGCAGGTGTGCCCGCCGGCGCGCCGTGCTGCCAGCGCGCAGCGGCCCCGACCGCACCGGGTCCGGGCCGTTCCTCCGCTGTCGGTGACATCAGCCTCGTGGGCGTGCGATCGTCACGGCCCGAAGCAGCCGTAGTACTCGACATCGAGCCACTGCCACCAGCGGAAGTAGTCGTAGTCGGGGGCGATGGTCAACGGCATCGGCTACCAGTAGTTGGCGTTGTTCAGCTGGTAGACGGTGCCGCACTTCACCGGCGTGTACGAGCCGCGGTACTGGTACATGGCTCCGAACATGTAGGGAAAGCCTGTCCAGATTGGCGAGCACGACTTCGTCTCGTAGATCTGGTGTCCGACCGAGAGCCGGTTCTCGAGGGTGAATCCCATGTAGTCGACGCTCACCGGGTTGGCGATGCGTGCCGTGAAGTAGGCCGTCAGCGACTCGTCGGGGTCGCACCAGAGGTTGTTCAGCCGCAGGGTCTGTGCCTTGCCGCTGGCCAGCACGCTGAACGATCCCGACCAGCCGCAGTCGCTCGGCGGACCCCACAGCAGGCCGCCAGTCGGCCCCGCGACGCGCTGGCTGACGGAGATGCCGGCCGGCAGGTTGATCTGCGCGCTGCTGCCGGGGCCGGCATGTGCGGACGGCACTGCGCCGACCGCCAGGGTGCCGGCGGTCAGCGCGCCGGCGACGACGGCTCGGATGAGCCGTGGTGAGAGTCGTGTCATGGGATCGCTCGCTTCCTGTGAGTGGGGGCGGTGATCCGGGTGTCGGGGTTCGATGACGGGCCCGCGACATCGCCCGGCGCTCCGAACCGGCCACGAAGGTACGGAGCCTCTCCCGTCGGCGTACGGGCCAATGGTCGTGCAGTGCGTGCCGCACGGCATCAGGGAACGCATGATCGGCCGACGTCACTGGTTACGGTGAGTCGGCCATGAACGACACCGCCCGCCGCGCCTCGCGTCGCAACGCGCATCCGAATCCGATCCTTCCGGTGTTCGTCACCGTCTTCATCGACCTGATCGGGTTCAGCATCCTCATCCCGGTCTTTCCGTTGCTGATCGGCGATCCCGAGTTCAAGGTGATTCCCGATTCGTGGACGCCGCAACAGGGCCTCATCATGCTGGGCTTCCTGCAGGCAGTGTTTCCGCTCTGCACCTTCTTCGCTGCGCCGCTGCTCGGTCAGCTCTCCGATCGCCACGGTCGGCGGCCGGTGCTGGCGGTGTCGATCCTCGGCACGGCAATTGGCTATGCGATCTTTGCCGTCGGCATCGGCGCCAAGTCGATCCCGCTGCTGTTCATTGGCCGCGCCATCGACGGCGTCACCGGGGGCAACATCGCGGTGGCGCAGGCGGCCGTGGGCGACGTCAGCGATCACACCAATCGTCAGCGCAATTTCGGCTTGATCGGTGCGGCCTTCGGCCTCGGCTTCATCATCGGCCCGTACATCGGCGGTCGGCTCAGCTCGCCCGGTCGCAGCGTCTACGGGTTGTTCACCACGCCGGACTGGTTCGGCGCCACCACGCCGTTCTGGTTCGCGGCGGGACTCTGCGGGGTGAACATCGCGCTCATCCTGCTGCGATTCCCCGAGACGCTGGCGGTGCGTCAGGCGGATCGGCGGATCGAACTCGCCACCTCGGTTCGCAACGTCGTGCGCGGCTTTTCGTCCGAAAGGCTGCGCACGCTGCTGGCAACGTCGTTCCTCTTCAACGGCGGCTTCACGTTCTTCACGACGTTCTTCGGCGTGTACCTCGCCCGGAACTTCGACTTCTCGCCCGACAGCACGGGCGACTATTTCGCGCTCGTGGGCCTGTTCATCGCACTGTCGCAGGCGGTGGTGGTGCCCCGGATGGCGCGGGCTAGGCGCGACTATCAGGTGTTGCGCTGGTCGTTCTTCGGCGTGGCGCTGGCGATGACTGGCTTCTTCCTGGCCGATGCGCGGTGGCAGCTCTATGCGATCGTGCCCGTTTTCACCTTCTTCAACGGGCTGTCGCTCGCCAACCAGACCAGCCTCATCTCGAGGTCGGCGGAGATGGGCAAGCAGGGCGAGGCCATGGGCATCGCCAGCAGCGTGACCAACCTCGCGCAGGTGCCGGCGAGCGTGCTGGTGGGCTACATCACGGGATCGATCAGTTCGAACACGCCGCTGGTGGTGTCGAGCGTCTGCATCGCTGCGGCGGGGGTGGTGTTCGTGGCCTTCTTCCGACCGCGGTTCGTGCACGACGGCCCGCCCGGTTCGCCGCCGGCTGCGGCGCACTGAACTGGTCGGCGCTGACGGGGCCGGTTGCCTGCCCCAGCCATAACGAATGTCTATCGAGTCGAGAAGAACTATCTAGTAGTCAAATCGCTGCGGCGACCGCATCATGGGGTGCACCCCTACTCCGTCCGCTCAGGAGGACTCCGATGTCGAACCCCAGCCCTCAGGCACGTGCCCCTTCTCCGGCGGCGGCAGCGGCCCCGCCAACCGCGACTGGTGGCCGAACCAGCTCGATCTCTCGATGCTTCGCCGCAACCAGCCGGCCTCAGATCCGATGGACGACGGATTCGACTACGCCGCCGAGTTCGAGACCCTCGACCTCGACGAGGTCAGGCGTGACATCACCGACGTGATGACCACGTCGCAGGACTGGTGGCCGGCCGACTACGGGCACTACGGCCCGTTCTTCATCCGGATGGCGTGGCACAGCGCCGGCACCTACCGCGTCGGCGACGGCCGCGGTGGTGCGGGTGCGGGCATGCAGCGCTGTGCGCCGCTGAACAGCTGGCCCGACAACGCCAACCTCGACAAGGCACGGCGCATCCTGTGGCCGGTGAAGCAGAAGTACGGCCGCCGCCTGTCGTGGGCCGACCTGATGATCCTCGCCGGCAACGTGGCGCTCGAGTCGATGGGCTTCGAGACGTACGGCTTCGCCGGCGGACGCGACGATGTGTGGGAGCCCGACGAGACGTACTGGGGCACCGAGGGCACCTGGCTCGGCGACGAGCGCTACACGGGTGACCGCGAACTGGCCGCTCCACTCGGCGCCGTCCAGATGGGCCTCATCTACGTGAACCCCGAGGGGCCGAACGGGAATCCCGATCCGCTGGCGTCAGCGCGCGACATCCGCGAGACCTTCGCAAGGATGGCGATGAACGACGAGGAGACCGTGGCGCTCATCGCGGGCGGCCACACGTTCGGCAAGGCACACGGCGCGGCGAATCCAGCGGGGCACGTTGGTGCTGAGCCTGAGGGAGCGGGCATTGCCGAACAGGGCTTCGGCTGGACGTCGACGTACGGATCGGGCAAGGGCGGCGACACGATCACCAGCGGCCTCGAGGGCGCCTGGACCCCCGATCCGGTTCGCTGGGACAATGGCTACTTCGAGACGCTCTTCGGCTACGAGTGGGAACTCACGACGAGTCCCGCCGGCGCCAAGCAGTGGCGTCCAAAGGGCGGCGCCGCTGCCGACGCCGTGCCCGACGCGCACGACCCCTCGCTGCGTCACGCGCCGATGATGCTCACCACCGATCTCGCGCTGCGCGTGGATCCCGCCTACGAGAAGATCTCGCGCCGGTTCTACGAGAACCCGCAGGAGTTCGCAACGGCCTTCGCCAAGGCGTGGGACAAGCTGACGCATCGCGACAGGGGCCCGTACGCACGGGGCCGCGGCCGGCTCGTGCCGGCCGAGCCGCTCATCTGGCAGGACCCGGTGCCCGCTGCCGACCACGCCCCGATCGGCGACGCCGAGATCGAGTCGCTGAAGAAGGCCGTGCTGGCCAGCGGCCCGTCGACGGCCGACCTGGTGAAGGCGGCGTGGGCGTCGGCCTCGACGTTCCGCGGCACCGACAAGCG